>NZ_JH815204.1:550112-677619 GCF_000296465.1 Barnesiella intestinihominis YIT 11860 | reverse complement strand
AGCGGACTGATACTCCATTGCAGTATGGGACATTATAACTTCCAGTTCAGAATACGGCCCGACATGTGGAAAAGAATCGCCAAGCTGAATATCCCAGTAGATTTTTATCTATACTACATAAGTACGCCTTATTTCGACGACTAAACCATTGGACTCATGGGAATACAGAAGATTGAAATCGGGGATATTTTTGAAATCAAACAAAGAAGAAAAATATATTGTAGAATAAAGTAGACTAAAAAACAAATAGCCTAAAAATAAAAGTGGGATAATGTCGTTTCGGGCATTATCCCACCTTCGTTACAATTCATTCGGTTTCATCAATAATTCCATTGGCAAGCGATCATACGCAAGTTATTATCCCCGATAGTACGCAAATCGGTTAATTGATTATACCGGCAATTGATATAAACCAAATTCGGACAAAACGATACATCGAGGACATTCAACTGGTTATTACTGCAAATCAATCGTTGTAACATGGTTCTATTGCTCAAATCGAGTGTCGAAAGGTCGTTGTACGAGCAATCGACAAAATACAGATTAGTAGTCCCGTCGAGGTTCAAAGAAGTTAAATCGTTATACGAACACACCAAATCGGCCAACGACGTACAATCGAGTACACCCAATGTCTTCATATTGTTGTCACTGCAAATAAGAGACGTAAGAGACGGTAATTTGGACAAAAGCATATTCGATATTTCGTTATCGTCGATATTCAAATTAGACAGACTGACCGTCCCGAACAGATTCAAACTGGTCAATTTATTATAACCGCAATATAGATTTTTAAGATTTTCACAACTATCGACACTCAACGATTCAAGATGACAGCCCTGAACATTCAAGCTCTGTAATTGCTGAGCTCCGTTTACATTAAGTTCCACGAACAAATTATTGGAACAATTCAGATTTTTCAAACCGGGAAGCCCGGAGAGAGACAAATCGGTCAAGCGATTTTTATAACAATCGAGCTTAATCAATGCCGGACAATTGTCTATATTCAACTCCGACAGCTTGTTCCTGCTGACATTCAATGTATTGAGCGCAGTACAGTTAGACACATTAATCTCCGTCAACTGATTGCGTGAACAATCGACTTTTTGCAAAGCCGTAAACCCATTCAAATCCAATTCTCCGGCCAATTCCTTATCCTTCCAATCGATAGAAATAGCACGGCCATCGCTCCATACTACCCCCTTCCACATTGCAGGATTCTTAATGTCGGTAATTCCCAAACGAATATAATTGGCATCTCCCTTAGCCGATTTTTGCTGCAAAAAACTTTGCAACTGTTTTACCTCTTTTTGATTGCTTTTTTGAGCGAACAATAACCCTGCGCTTCCCAGCACAATGGCTAACATAATGAAGACTCTTTTCATAACTGTTTTTATTATTTAGTACCTGTTAAAAGTTATTCGGTTTCCAAAACAGAAACTTTACAACTCTTAAACAACAGTTGTAGAAAAAAGTTCTTTTAACTTGCGAAAAGATAACGGTTATTATGGTTCAGTCAATAATTAGTGGAGATTATCTTTTAACTCTTGTACTCGCAGATAGAGAGGAAAAAGAATATTCGTAGAGACTTTTTAGACCCTCTCCCTTGCCGTATCCCATAGCCTTACGGGGTGTTTCAATTTTTACTATCAGAGATATTTTAAAACACCTCCCCTGCCGTGCCCCGTAGCATTGCGGGGTGTGGCGAAGCAATAGGAGAGGTGTCCGCAAGGACGGAGGGGTTAACCCCTACTGCTAAAAAGACTTATGAAATCTTTCCAATCCCTCTCCTCAAAAACTACCGTTCCGTCGGCAACTCCCCTATTGCTACTGAAACACAGGGGATGCAATCCATCGCATTCGTTAAAATTCCGGCCTACCCCCTCGGATTTTCTACCGAACCGTTATTATGACTTACGAATAGAGTTCTCTTCGATAACAATGCGTCGAGCTTTATACAAAGCGCCTATCGCTTTTTTAAAGCTCTTCTTGCTACACTGGAAATAATGTGCAATCTCCTCGGCGGGCGATTTATCCGAAAGTCGTAACACCCCTCCCGCTTCATTCAACTTCTGTAAAATCGATTCACACAACGGGTCTATTTTTTCATATCCCGGAAGCTGTAACATCACATCGATCTTATCATCTTCTCTCACTTGTTTTACATAAGCACGCAAGTGCTCCCCAATGGTTATCGGTCTGAAAATCTCGTTGTGATAAATCACCCCCCAATGCAAATTATCGATAATAACCTTGTATCCGAGCGGAGTCCTTTGAGTTACTATGATTTCGACAGGTTGATTCGCCTCATATTCAGGAGGGACATTGTCTAAAAATTTATCCAATTTTGCGGAAGCGACTATTCGGCCGGTAGCAAAGTCGAGATATACATATACAATATAAAACTCGCCTTGCTGCATATCCGTATTTTGTTCCCGAAACGGGACCAACAAATCTTTCGCCTCTACTCCCCAATCCAAAAATGCGCCGATTCTATTCACCGACTTTACCTGTAACCACGCAAATTCACCTACTTGTGCATACGGTTTTTGTGTCGTTGCAATAAGCCGGTCTTCCGAATCATAATAAACAAAGACATCTATCTCTCCGCCTTCACTGCATGATTGTTCCGGAACGAATTTCCGTGGTAATAAAATTTCTCCCTTCTCTCCCCCGTCGAGGTAAACGCCGAAATCGACCGTTTTAACAACTTTGAGCTTATTGAATTTTCCGACTTGTAACATATAGGTTTATTTTACACGAATCTTATTGCAAAGATAGTGCAAACGAGGGCAGAAACAAATTTATTTGGTTATGCCGAATGTAGCCCATCTTCGCGCTTATGCAAATGTACACAAATCTTTCAACAGAAATTATAAAAATCCCGAAAACCGGGTGCTCGCATAATACTATTCCTTTTTTGCTTCTTTTCCCTTGCCAAGCACGACAAAAGGTGTATTTTTGTAAAAAACTTATTTATATGAAAAAAGTATCGTTATTGAGTATAATAGCATTGATAAGCTGTCTGTACTCTTGTAATTTCAAGAATAATCATTCAAATGAAACGAATGCCGATTCTGTTGTGGTGGAAAAATTAGTCATCGCAGACACCTACCATCTCTCCGGAGATACCGCAAAGCCTGCTTGTAAAGTTGTCTTGACAATGGAAATTCCTGTAAAATACAAACAAGACAGCGATTACCTTCATTTGCAAAAAATACTTTCCCCTCTAACCTTTGGAGACGAATATACGGGAGACTCCTTGAAACAAGCCGCGCAAAAGGTCGTAGAGTCTCATGTAAACGCCTATAAAGAAATAGAACCCGAATTCGAAAAAGAACTGGCGAAAAGCGGAGAGGCTTATTCTTTCGAATGGGACTTCGATTACACCCTTTCTCCCGTTTACAATCGCAATGATTTCTTCTGTTATGGAGTATCTTCGTCCGAATATACGGGTGGAGCCCACGGCATGTATTCGAATCGTTATTACACGATAGACCTCTCCAACTGGAAAAGAATCGGTTTAGACGATATTTTCCAGCCCGATTCATCGGATACACTTAGTTCTATCTTATTAAACCGGCTGATGAAACAACTGAATGTATCGTCACCCGACTCCCTACTGGAATTAGGCTATTTCGACACGGAAGATATCATGGCTACCGAAAACTTCTATCTGACCGATACCGGTATCTGTTGGGTATATAACCCTTACGAAATAGCTTGTTATGCGACAGGGCAAACCAGTATAGAAATACCGTTCAAAGAGATCGACAGCTATATTTTACCCGACAGCCCCGTTCGTCGTTTAATCAAATAAACAGCAAACCATGCAATATATAAAAACGTATTTCCCGAATCTGACACCGAAGCAGGAAAATCAATTTATGGCTTTGGGACAGTTATATACCGACTGGAATGCAAAGATCAATGTTATCTCTCGCAAAGACATAGAGAACTTGTACCTCCACCATATCCTGCACTCTTTGGGAATTGCCAAAACGATAAATTTCGCAGATGGTTCCGAGATTCTCGACGTGGGAACCGGAGGAGGGTTTCCCGGTATTCCCCTCGCCATACTTTTCCCGGAATGTAAATTCCATCTGATAGACCGCATCGGGAAAAAAATAAAAGTCGCCGCGAACGTCGCCGAATCCATTGATTTGGAAAATGTGACTTTTCAGCACGGAAGCGTAGAAGAAAACAAGTCCGAATACGATTTCGTGGTAAGCCGGGCGGTTATGCCCCTACCCGATCTATTGAAACTGATACGGAAAAACATAAAAAAAGAACAACGAAACGCGCTTCCCAACGGACTTCTCTGTCTAAAAGGCGGTGAATTACAAAACGAACTCGTTACAGTGAAAAAGACATCGATCGTATTCGACCTGAAAGACTACTTCAAAGAAGATTATTTCGACACGAAAAAAGTCGTCTATGTGCAAATTGTAAAAAAATAGGTTCAAATGAGAATTGCCCGATTTCAATTCAACATGCTCCCGGTAAATACCTATGTTTTATGGGACACGGCCAGTAGGGAATGCGCCATTGTCGATGCCGGATGCTATTATCCGAAAGAAGAAGAAACTCTCGCCGAATTCATTGATGATAATAAGCTGACCGTAAAATATTCGTTAGCTACGCATCTGCACTTCGATCACTGTTTCGGTAATTCTTTCGTGGCAAAAAAATATGGAGTTATATTATGTGCAGCAGAAGCCGACGAATTTCTCTTACAAAATATGGTACGCCAATGCGAATCTTTCGGTATTCCGTTTCGAGGAGAAATACAGCCGATTGGGCATTATATTTCCGATAAAGACACATTTGACCTCGGTCATGAAAAATTAAAAGCGATTGCCGTACCCGGGCACTCTCCGGGAAGTATGGCTTTTTATGCTCCCGATTCAGGGTTTGTACTGTCGGGTGACGCGCTTTTCCAAATGAGCATTGGAAGAACCGATTTGCCGGGAGGAAATCATCATCAGTTGGTCGAATCTATACGAACAAGATTACTTACTCTACCGAAAGGAACAATCGTATATCCCGGTCACGGACCGGAAACAGAGATCGGTATCGAACAAATTGAGAATCCCTTTTTATGAAAGGGATTCTTTATTTTCCGAATCATCTATATGATCCAATAAAAAGCGCTTTAACGATTGAATGGCTCCATGCACATTTTTCCACTGTTGCGACTTCTCATTCGGTAAACCGCTAAAATCGGAAGACTGGCTCATTTGGTCTATGATTTGTATCTGGCGCTCAGCATTCGCGTCATCGCCCATCTTCGCATAAGCGAGGGCTAATTTAAGCCTGCAATGCAGGTCGTACGAATCTTCCCGAAGCACTGTTTCAAACACAGAAACAGCCTCTTCATAATATTCGAGATGAAGGCACGCTTCGCCTTTGAGTTTCATAGTTTCCATATCGTCTTCATTCAACTCCAACGACTTAGACAAATGATAATAGGCCTCTTCGTAGTCTCCTTCCTGCAAAAGAATTTCACCTAAAAACGAATGAGCCTCGTCGTCCCTACTATCAAGGCTTAAAGTATCTCTCAAATAAACAACGGCTTTCTGTATATCTCCCAATTCATAATAACAAGTAGCCAACTGATAACATATATTCGAGTTCGAAGGCTCTATATCGAGAGCCTTGTGAAAAAACTTCAACGCGTTGTTGTTATCGTCCAATTTCACATAGCACTCCCCGATCAATTCATAAGCAACCGATTTTTCCTTTGTGATAGACTCATATTCAAGAAACTGTTCTATGGCCTTCTCATATTGTCCGGAGTCGTAATAACAATATCCTTTAAACGAGATTATCGACTCTTCATTTTCCTTCACCGCCAATGCAAAATCACAAGCCTCTACCGCTTTATCATAATGTTTTAACAAAGCCTCGACTTTGGCCAAAGAAAACCAATCCTGCAACGAATAAGGGTCTTTGTCTATCAATTTATTATAAATAATGACAGATCTCTCATACTCCGAACGCTCTTCGCAGATAGCAGCCATTTCTCGAAACAACTCCCGGCTATCGGGTAATACCTTTCCCGCTTTCTCCACGAACTCCACCAATTCATCGAAACAATCGTAATCGGTATATATATCCACGGCATCGAAACAAAAATCTTCCCGAATATCGTCGTTATCCAACATAGCAAGCAACAACGCATGGCCATCTTTCATATAACCGTCGATAAATAACAGCTCAGCCCGAATAAGTGTGGCATCAAGACTATAATCGGCCAGTTCGGACATAATTCTTTTCGCTTCATCTGCTCTATCGAGATAAAGCATATAACGAGCCTCTTTGAGCTTCAAATCCACATTGTCGGGGTGAAGATTCAACCCGAACTCAATAGCGTGCAACGCTTTGGACAACTGCCCTTTGGACTCATAATAATCCGAGATTTCATCTATCTCGTCGGTATCGAAATAACAACTAACTGTCCCGCGCAACATTTCTTCGTAGCGGTCTATGAGTTCATTCGGCTTTTTAGCTGACATCGCAGATTCAGATAAAAACTGTCGAATCCCTTATACATAAGGAATCCGACAGTATAGAAAATAAATTTATACTTTACTTCGATTTTAATTTTTCCCAGCTGTCTTTCAAAGATACGGTCCTATTGAATACCAAATGTCCATCGGTCGAATCTGGGTCCACACAAAAATATCCTGTACGCTGGAATTGATATCGATTGCCGGGCTTGGCATTCTCGGCCAAGTAAGGCTCGATACGGCAATTATCGACGATTTTTAGAGAATCGGGATTTAATAATTCTCTGAAATCCACATCTTTCTCCTCTGCCGGATTTTCTACATTGAATAGCCGGTCATACAACCTGACTTCTGCCGTCGAACTATATTCTGCCGATACCCAATGTAACGTACCTTTCACTTTGCGCATACTTCCCGGCATACCGCTTCGTGTATCGGGATCGTATTCACAATAAATTTCTTCTACGTTTCCATCGGAATCTTTTTTAATTCCGGTGCACTTGATTATATATGCCGACTTCAATCTCACTTCCTGATCGGGAGCTAAACGGAAGAATTTTTTGGGAGGATTTTCCATAAAATCGTCCCGCTCTATGTATAGCACTCGGGTGAAAGGTATTTGATGGGTTCCGGCCTCCGGGTCTTCGGGATTATTCTCGGTTTCCAAATATTCCACTTTATTTTCCGGATAATTGGTAATAATCAATTTAACAGGATTAAGAACTGCCGATACACGGGTCGCTGTTTTATTCAAATCTTCCCGGATACTATGTTCGAGTAAAGAAACACTGATGATTCCGTCGTATTTTGTATAACCTATTTTCTGTATAAAATTCTTTATGGATTCAGGCGTATATCCACGACGGCGCAATCCGCAAATCGTCGGCATACGAGGATCGTCCCAGCCGGCAACCAGACCCTCTTTTACCAACTGTAAAAGTTTCCGTTTGCTCATCACCGTATAGGTCAAATTCAAACGGTTGAACTCTATCTGGCGAGGGCAATAACTATCGTCGGCCAATTCCTTTACAAAATACTCATATAAAGGACGATGCACCTCGAACTCCAAGGTACAAATCGAATGAGTCACCCCTTCGAAATAATCCGATTGCCCATGTGCGAAATCATACATGGGATATACATTCCATTTCGTTCCGGTACGATGATGAGGATGCTTGATAATACGGTACATGATAGGATCGCGGAAGTGCATATTGGGAGAAGCCATGTCTATTTTCGCACGTAAGACAAAACGACCTTCCTCGAATTCGCCCTTATTCATTCGCTCGAACAAATCGAGATTTTCCTCTACGCTTCTATTCCGATAAGGGCTTTCTATTCCCGGCTGTGTAGGAGTACCCTTTTGGCGGGCTATCTCTTCCGAAGATTGTTCGTCGACATAAGCTTTACCCTCCTTGATTAAACGAATGGCCAAGTCCCATAACTTGGGAAAGTAATCGGATGCATAATACAACCGGTCTCCCCAATCGAACCCCAACCAATGAATATCTTCCATTATGGAGTCTACATATTCTACGTCCTCCTTCACCGGGTTGGTATCGTCAAATCGCAAATTACATGTACCTCCGAACTTTTCGGCAATTCCGAAATCCATACAGATCGCTTTCGCATGCCCTATATGCAGATAACCGTTAGGCTCTGGCGGGAAACGCGTATTCAAACGGCCGCCATTCTTTCCGGCTTTCAAATCGGATTCAACTATCTGTTCTATGAAATTAAGACTTTTCTTGTCTTCTATCTCATTGTTAGTTTCAATCTGTGTCATAAATGCGCATTATTTATAAGTGCGCAAATATACGAAAAGCTAAGAGAAGGACAAAATGAACGAGTATTTTTCATACCAAACCCAACCGTCCATTTTACTTTTCCCATGCACGAAACTTCTATTCAAAAAAAATGATATGGCAACATACAAGAAAAGTGAAATAACCATAGTCCTTCATCAAATCCAGTTCATCTCTGTATAATATCGCATTAAATTATCTATCGCATTCTGTAAATCGATGTGTAACTGATGCGTCATACGATGAATACGGATTCTTCCATGAATATTCATTTTAGCCAATAAAAGCGACGAAAAGGCCTCTTTTCTTATCTTTTCACCGAGTTTATTGTTAAATCCCACAGTGACACTGTCTTCATGCTTGGCTACATACCCCAATAATTCTTCCGAAACTTGGGATTCCCCTGCCTGCTTCTTTATAGCCCAAACTTCATAATGATAATCGTCGTTAACGGTAGCGACATACGGTGGAACCGCCGTCTGAAACATTTTCTTCACTTCTTTATAAACACTATTCACAGCTTCCATAATTTTTATTTTAGTTATTCATAATACACCCGAATCACATGTATTGTTCAACGATAAATAATGTATATCATCTGTCTTTTTATTACATTTGCAACGTTTTATAAATCATAAAGCGTGATATATCCACAAAATTTCGAACAAAAAATAGGATTCGACCAAATTCGATCGCTCATTAAAGAAAAATGTCTCAGCACATTGGGTATCGATTATACCGATAGAATGACGTTTTCTACCGGTTACGAATCCATACGGGAACAACTGAATCAAACATGGGAATTTGTACGCATTCTTGAAAATGCCGATGACTTTCCCGCCGATTTCTTTTTCGATGTACGACCGTCGATAAAACGAGTTCGTATAGAAGGAACCTTTTTGGAAGAAACCGAATTATTCGACCTGCGGAGGTCGCTCGACACCATACAACGCATTATCCGATTTTTATATCCCGGAGAAGAGGAAGAAATCAAATACCCTTATCTATATAAACTGTCGAAAGAGATAAGTTCTTTTCCCGATTTAATCAAACGAATCGATCTCATTCTCGATAAGTTCGGACATATCAAAGACAATGCCTCCCCCCAACTGGCTCACATTCGCAGTAATATATCCTCCACGTTATCTGGTATATCCCGAAGCCTGAATGCAATACTGAGGACTGCCCAGAGTGAAGGATTCGTAGATAAAGAAGTCAGCCCCACTATGCGAGACGGACGCTTGGTAATACCAGTAGCACCTTCGTACAAACGAAAAATCAGGGGTATCGTACACGACGAATCGGCTAGCGGAAAGACCATATTCATCGAACCTGCCGAAGTTGTGGAAGCGAACAATCGAGTTAGGGAACTCGAAAACGAAGAACGTCGAGAAATCACACGTATTTTAACATCGTTTACCGACGAACTTCGTCCGGCTATCGATGAAATCATCTACTCCTATGAATTCCTCGCCGAAATCGACTTTATTCGGGCGAAAGCCCTCTTTGCCGAGGAAATAGGCGGAGTCTTACCCACTTTTGAAAATACTCGGCAAATCGAATGGTTTCACGCCGTACACCCCTTGCTTTACCTATCGTTGAAACGGCAAGGGAAAACAATCGTACCACTCGATTTGACGTTAGACGAAAAGAACAGAATACTGCTTATCTCCGGCCCGAATGCCGGAGGAAAATCGGTCTGTCTCAAAACCGTCGGGCTTTTACAATATATGTTGCAATGCGGACTGTTGGTTCCCATGCACGACAATTCCCGAACCGGCATATTCAAGGATATATTTATCGATATCGGCGATGAGCAATCTATCGAAGACGATTTGAGTACATATAGTTCTCACCTCACACACATGAAGTATTTCGTACGTAATGCGAATGAGAACAGCCTTTTACTTATCGATGAATTCGGCGGGGGAACCGAACCGCAAATCGGAGGAGCCATAGCAGAAGCATTATTGGACCGATTCAACCAAAAACATGCCTATGGAATCATCACGACCCACTATCAAAACTTGAAACACTTTGCCGAAGATTCAGAAGGAATCATAAACGGAGCCATGCTTTATGACCGCCATCTGATGCAACCCTTGTTCAAACTATCCATTGGCAATCCGGGGAGTTCGTTCGCCATTGAAATCGCCCGTAAGATAGGACTTCCCGAAGAAGTAATCGCTGCCGCATCAGAAAAAGTAGGTTCGGCATACATAGATATGGATAAATATTTGCAAGACATCGTTCGGGACAAACGCTACTGGGAAAGTAAACGTCAGAACATACGCCAACGGGAGAAAAAACTCGAAGAACTAACTGCCCGGTATGAAGCCGATTTGATCGCTTTGGAAAAACAACGCAAAGAACTGTTAAAACAGGCGAAAGGAGATGCCGCTCAACTTCTCGCAGAAGCCAATGCACGTATCGAAAACACGATACGGGAAATTAAAGAGGCGCAAGCAGAGAAAGAAAAAACCCGCATAGCCCGGCAGAAATTCGAACAATTCAAAACCGAATTGGAAGAAACCCCGACCGTCGACGACAAAATCAGTAAAAAACTCAAACAGATCAACGACCGGAAAAAACGGAAACAACAAAAAAGAGAAGAAAGCAATCTACAACCTACCACTCACACCGTTTTAATGAAAGGCGACTCCGTTCGCTTGAAAGGCCAAAATTCTGTGGGTGAAGTCCTTTCCGTCAACGGTAATGAAATTACCGTCGCTTTCGGACTGCTGAAATCGACCGTCAAAGCCGACCGTTTGGAAAAGGTCAGCAAAAACCAAATCAAAAAAGAAAATTCGAAAGCCACTTTTATCAGTTCGCAAACAACCGACGATATGAGGGAAAAGCAACTGAATTTCAAGCAAGAAATCGATGTGAGAGGCATGCGGGCCGACGAAGCGTTACAAGCTGTTACCTATTTCATAGACGATGCCATACAAGTAGGTTGTACTCGCGTACGCATTTTGCATGGCACTGGAACTGGCGTTCTTCGACAAGTCATCAGACAATACCTCAAAACTGTATCGGGAGTCTCCCACTTCCAAGACGAACACGTCCAGTTGGGAGGAGCCGGTATTACGGTCGTGGAACTAAACTGAAAAAAGGAGGAGCGAACCACCTTAGAAGCTGTTTTAAATTTATTCCGAGACAGATTGAGCCCTATGTTGAAGCAGATTGGAGTCCGAGATATGCAGTCAATAGCGGGCTATTGACAAAAATCAAGGGATTCTAGATGCGAGACAGGGGCGCAATATGGCCGGAACATACCTGCTTGCAATGATTATATTATTTCTCTATAAATTTAAAACAACTTCTTAGTCAGGCAATTCCTCTCCCCTTCCTATTTCCTATAAATCGTAAACTTCATCGACCGTATAATTGAGAAAATCGTTCAGCGGTTTCATGATGTGAAAATCATGAGCCGCTTTTTCGATCCAATCGGGCGAACCGAAAAAATCATCAGGCTTCACATTCACCACCACATAATCTTTTCGTTTAAGCCATGCGGCTTGTTCGCAATCCCGTGGAAACGGTCTGGGAACGATTTTCAAAGTTTCCCCTACCCAGTCCCGATACAACGATTTAAACTCTTTGTTTTCCACAATATCTTTCAGCTCGTCATAATTATCGTAAACCGCTTGGCGCAGAGCTTTCAACAATTTGGGTTCCGGACACCAAACGCCCCCGCTCAACAGACAATTCCCCGGTTCGAAATGGAAATAATACCCGGCACGCAAACTTTTACGGCCACCCTTCGCTATATAAGCGGACATATACGATTTATACGGAGTTTTATCCGGCGAGAAACGAATATCACGATAAATGCGATACATACAGTTCTTAGCCTCCAACCCCACGATATCTTCGTCGAACTGCGATATTTGCTGTATAAGTTCTTGGATTTTCTCAACAAACAAAGGACGCAACCGATCATACTCTTCCTTATGAGCTTGAAACCATTCTCTATTGTTGTTTTCTCTCAATCGGGACAAATAATCCAATATTTCTTTCATCTTCTCAGTGTTTATACCGTAACAAATGTACAAGTTTTTTTACTTTCTTCCTCGCATAAATTTTCATTTTGTAATATAATTATCAAAAACGCCGCCTAAGTTATCGGCTATATTTGCATTTTTTATTAACTTGCCACGTTTTTAAGAAAAAGCAATACACAAAAAATAAAAATATAATATGGAAACAAACGAAAAACAACCTGTCGATTTGCCCGAAAACGCATTTCGGGAATTAAAACCGGGCGAAGAATACAAACCCATTCTTTCGCCCGAAAAAGTCTATCCCGAAGTCAATGCATGGTCAGTCTCGTGGGGTATTGTCATGGCTGTTATCTTCTCGGCCGCCGCAGCATTTCTAGGATTGAAAGTCGGCCAAGTATTCGAGGCCGCCATACCTATCGCCATAATAGCCGTAGGACTATCGGGAGCCGCTAAACGGAAAAACGCATTGGGCGAGAACGTGATTATCCAGTCCATCGGAGCCTGTTCAGGAGTGATTGTCGCCGGTGCTATCTTCACTTTGCCGGCTCTATACATTTTACAAGCCAAATACCCCGAACTGACCGTGAACTTTATGGAAGTATTCATGAGTTCACTGCTAGGCGGTATATTGGGTATCTTGTTTCTCATTCCGTTCCGCAAATATTTCGTTTCGGATATGCACGGGAAATACCCCTTCCCCGAAGCTACGGCTACGACTCAGGTACTTGTTTCGGGAGAAAAAGCCGGTAACCAAGCCAAGCCTTTGATTCTGGCAGGATTGGTGGGTGGTCTGTACGATTTTTGCCTCTCGACGTTCGGCTGGTGGAGCGAAGTGCTTACCACCCGCATTTTACCGTGGGGAACAGAGATCGCCAACCAAGCGAAAATGGTATTTAAAGTGAATACAGGCGCAGCCGTGTTAGGACTCGGATACATTGTCGGCTTGAAATACTGCTTGATTATTTGTTCCGGCTCTCTTTTCGTTTGGTTCGTCATCATTCCTCTGCTGGGCAGCATACCCGGTAGCGAATTAGCAGCGGCTGCTCCCGAACAAATATTTACCGATTACGGCCGGTACATAGGTATCGGCGGTATAGCTATGGCGGGAGTGATAGGTATTATCCGCTCTTGGGGTATCATTAAAGGAGCCGTAGGACTGGCTACAAAAGAATTTTCGGGGAAAAATAAGGAAGCGATAGAGGATCAAGCCCCCCGCACACAACGAGACCTCTCTATGAAATTCATCATCTCGGCTGCCGTATTCGCCTTGATTATCACATTCCTATTCTTCTATTTGGGAGTTATCAATAATTTCATGCAAGCAACGGTCGCTTTCTTGGTAGTCGCCGGAATTTCATTCCTGTTCACCACCGTAGCGGCAAATGCTATCGCTATCGTGGGAACGAACCCCGTTTCGGGAATGACACTGATGACACTGATTTTAGCGTCGGTTATCCTTGTGGCGGTCGGACTTAAAGGGACAAGCGGAATGGTTGCCGCGTTGGTTATTGGAGGAGTGGTCTGTACGGCGCTCTCGATGGCCGGTGGATTCATTACCGACTTGAAAATAGGTTACTGGATAGGCTCCACTCCTCGCAAACAAGAGACTTGGAAATTCCTCGGTACACTCGTCTCTGCCGCAACCGTAGGAGGTGTTATTCTCATTCTGAACAAATCGTACGGATTCTCCGGGGAAAACGCGTTGGTAGCACCTCAGGCCAATGCTATGGCGGCAGTTATCGAGCCCCTCATGATGGGACAAGGCGCACCGTGGCTGCTCTACGGAATCGGTGCTATTCTTGCCGTTCTGCTGACATGGCTGAATGTCCCGGCTTTGGCGTTCGCTTTGGGTATGTTCATTCCGTTGGAACTAAATACACCTTTGGTCATCGGAGGGCTTATCAGTTGGTATGTAGGCAGCCGTTCAAAAGATACCGCTCTGAACAAAGCCCGTTTGGATAAGGGCACATTATTGGCTTCGGGATTCATTGCCGGCGGTGCGCTCATGGGAGTCGTCAGTGCGGGAATGAAATTTGCAGGATTCGAGTATACCCACGATTTGAGTGAAGCGACTCTGCAAACTGTCGGATTGATTATGTATTTGCTGCTCATTGCCTTTTTAACCATATCGAGCATGAAAGCAAAAAAACAAGATTAGAAACTTCTTGATGTGAATCATAAAAACGGATTGAGATATTAAAATTTCAATCCGTTTTTCGTATATTTGTTAGACCATGAGAATAATTTAAGATTATGAAAACAGAAAAAGAGAAAATGCTTGCCGGAGAGCCCTATGATTGCGGTGACACGGAATTAATCAACAGATGGCATAAAGCAAAGCAATTACAAAAAGAATATAACGATACCCCATCTGACGATATAGAAAAACTATCCTCATTATTAGACGATTTAATTGGATCAAGAGGAGAAAATGTTTGGATTTCAGCTCCCTTCTTCGTGGACTACGGTGAGAATATACATATCGGGCGAAATGTGGAAATAAATATGAACTGCGTATTTTTGGATTGTAATACCATCACTATCGGCGATTATTCGGGAATAGGTCCGGGTGTACATATCTATACAGTCTTCCATCACACCGCACCTCAGGAACGTTTGGGCGAAAACAGCAGTTTTTGGAAATCTCTCACCAAACCGGTGAACATCGGGAAAAACGTTTGGATTGGAGGTGGTAGTATAATCTTACCCGGCGTAACCATAGGAGACGGTACGACAATCGGAGCGGGAAGTGTCGTCACCAAATCTACACCCGCCAATTGCATAGCCGTCGGAAATCCTTGCAAAGTAATAAAGGATAATTTATAAAAGTAACCATATACGACAAACAATACTCGAAATCTCGTGGTAACAAAATTTAGGGTATTGTCGTATATATATTTGCCTTTGTAAATAATACGAATAAAAATATTTATCGATTCTCAATCGATACCCGATCACAACTTTATTTTAGCACAAATTTTGCGCAGTCTACCCTCCCCGATAATAGGAGCATGGCCGTCCTCTGGAAATACAATTAGGAACTGACCGGGATATACGGTGAAATAAGTCGACGGCCTATCGGAATAAAAGGCACAATCTTTCTCCTCGGAATACGCTTGCTGCACCTCCTTCAAATCGCACAGAGGCTTCCACCCCACTATTTCAGGAGCATCAAGAGGGACATGCACATCGAGGTAACGTCGATGTACCTCTATAACCTGTTCCGATTGAGAACGTAATATCGGATAATCGTTGTTGATGAAAACTCGATCACCGTCCAATTCGATACGCCCAATCGAATCGGAAAGAAAATCATGCTCTTTAATATAACTGAAAAGTTTCCCCAGCAAAGGATGCAAAGCCTCTACCCGCTTCGTGTCACTCAAATCTCCTAAAATCATATATCGTCTTATTCTACTTCTGCTTCCTGCTCCATCGGTAATTTGTCATGCCATTTAGCCGACACATGTGTCCCGTCGCAAAAAGGCTTGTTTTGCGATTGTCCGCACCGACACAAGGTAACCCTGTTTCTTATCTCATAACTGCTTCCGTCCGAACTTTCTATACGAATTCCTCCCTTTACCCAAATGGGGCCACTGACTTTAATCACAGGGTCTTCGATCAATCCTATCGCCGGATCAAATGGAGGTTCAAAAATCTCGCCTGTTTCTTTATCCCAAACGACCAAACGGCCGGCCGGACAATGCTCGGCTTCATGAATGACTAAATCACGTTCTTCTTGGGATTCGGCCGTTTGTACCAAATTCCAAATTCTACCGTAGGCATCGCAAAAACGAGCGAAAGCGCAATATTCTTCATTATCAGCGAGCACCATAGTTGGCCCTATATATTCTTCGGCATCTTCCAATAAAGGCTTATGAGAGGCCGTCTCTTTCGGGTCCCAGTCCGTGTGATGATGGGAACCATCGCAATAAGGCTTGTTCTTGGATGCTCCGCATCGGCATAAAGCCGTAGGCTCCTCTGTCGTACTAAAATGGTTACCCTTACGATAGGTCCAAGAAGAACCTTCGTCATTAGGAACTATAATCTCTTGATCCATAGGAGGATTACCATAAAGCAAATAAGGGCCGTCCGGCGTAATCTTTATATAGAATTTCGCGGGAGCCATACGAGAACCGGCTTCGATAGCAGTTTGAATTGTTTTTGCCATAATCAAATTGTTTTTTATTCTTATAGCTAAAACAAGCTATAAAGAAGATGGTTCAAAATAATCACAAGCTGTCGATAACCAAACCATCGTATGCGAAATGCACATGGGCAGGCAATTCTTTTTCTACCTCCGAAGTCAATCCCATATGATGACTCATGTGAACCAAGTAGGCTTCCCGCGGCCCCACTCTATCGATGATTCGCGACGCATCGGCTAACGTTTGATGCGAAAGATGGGGCTTTTTCCGCAAAGCATTTACGACCAATACATCTATATCTTTTAACTTCTCATATTCCGATTCAGGAATAGTAAGAGCATCCGTTATATAAGCAAACCGTCCTATACGATACCCCAAGATAGGCAATTTATAATGCATCACCCTTATGGGAACAATTTCTATTCCAGCTATTAAAAACGGTGACAAACCTATCTCCTGCAAACAAATATTGGGAACTCCCGGATAGCGATGATCGGCAAAACAATAAGGCAACCTGTTTCGTATTCCCTCGGCGACCGAAGGCTCCAAATAAATAGGAACAGTACCGTTTTCCCCGAAAGGACGCAAATCGTCTATCCCTCCGGTATGGTCATAATGTATATGAGTAACCAATACCGCATCGATTCGTTTAATATGGAATCGCAACATTTGCTGACGAAAATCGGGGCCACAATCAATCAATATGTTCTTACCCTCTATCTCAACTATGGCCGAGGTTCTCAACCGACTGTCCCTCGGATCGGTAGAAGTACATACCGAACACGTACAACCGATTTGCGGTATTCCGGTTGAAGTTCCTGTCCCTAAGAAAGTAACCTGCATCATACTCATTCAATATAATTAACCTCAGGATTGATAACGATACCATAAGTGTCCGATACCGATTTACGAATCATTTCCGCGAGAGCAACCACATCGTTGGGCTTTGCATTGTTTTTATTTATCAATACCAAGCACTGCTTCTCATAAACCGCCGCACCGCCGAAACTTTTTCCTTTCCAGCCGCAACGATCGATAAGCCAACCGGCAGGGACCTTAACATGCATATCGTCTACGACGTAATGAGGCATATCGGGATAAGACGATTTCAGCTTCTCATATTGTTCCGTAGAAATTACAGGATTCATGAAAAAACTACCGGCACTGCCATATTCATCGGGTTCCGGCAATTTCGACCGCCTGATTTCTATGACAACTTTACGGACATCTGCGATAGAAATGTCATCGCCGGGCAATGAAGCCCGCAGATTTCCATAATCCAAATGCAGCTCGGGCGATTTTTGCAATCTGTACACTACCGATGTAACGATATATCTACCCTTCCAATCGTGCTTGAAAACACTGCTTCTGTAACCATACCTACACTCTGCATTTCGAAAGGTACGGGATTCGCAAGTCTCGACATCTACCGCTTTTACTTCATGGATAATATCTTTCACCTCCACGCCGTAAGCTCCTATATTTTGAATAGCGCTCGCTCCCACTTCGCCCGGTATATACGACAAATTCTCGGCTCCCCCCCAACCGTTAGAGACCGTCCAAGCGACGAAGTCGTCCCACACGACACCTGCTCCTATTTCCACAAGCACCTCGGTATCGGTCTCCTCCGACACAGCCATGCCCTGTATGGCAGAATGCAACAATACGCCATTGTACATTTCTTTTACAAAAAGCAAATTGCTTCCCCCTCCTATCGGGAAAAAAGTATGTTCCCGCAATAAATCGGACTGCAACAACGTCACCAGCTCCTCGACCGTTTCATACTCTACAAACCACTTGGTATAAACGGGTATGCGGAATGTATGCCTGTCCTTTATAAAATAATTCTCCTCTATCTTAATCATATCATAACCTATAATCGGCCAACAAATCATCGACAAAAAACAGATACGCTCCCGAGTTGTATATCCACTGCTCTCTCAATCCGCTGTATGTGGGAATCTTCTTCACCTCGTTCGGATTGCCCAACGAAAGTTTACATTCGGCCTTCGTCATACCCGTTTTTACTTTTCCCAACGTAATTTGCTCCCAAGCATCGTCCTGTATTTCCTTATATTGCAAACGCGGATTCTCGAAAGAAAACAAGCGGTCGAACGTGATATATTGGGAGCGGGACGAAGAAAGCAATGACATGAAAACTCCCGCTTGATTTCCTTTATCGTCCTCGAACCAAACTTCGACCGGCAACACGTTATTTCCCGGACGAATATCCACAACTCGGACAGGTATCAACTTTCGCCCCTCTATCGCTTCCGATTTTTCATTGTACCACATAGGCGTTTTTATATACAGAACTCTGTCTTTCAAAAGGGAGCGAGCCATATTTAAATCATCGATATCGATGAACGGAGGTATCAATGGCGTATATTTCAACCGACCGATCTCCTCCCGGGTCTTCCCTGTTTCATAGCGAAACTTATGACCTTCGCAATCGAATAACAAAACAACTTTGTCGTCCCCGCCGAAAGGACTTTCTTCTATACTTCCGGCATACGTAAAAATTTTTCCCTTCAAAGAGATACTATCCGGGAATGTAGGCTTTTCCGGTCTGAAAACGAACGAAAGTTTTTCATCGGTATAATAAAATGGCTTTCCTATGCGCCACGTATCGCACCCTTGTTGAACGAAATAAGACTCTATAAAACGATCTTCGGGACTCTGTGCCGCAATTTCGCCTGTATCGGGCATAGTTATTTTCTTTGTACTCTCGACTCCTGTAAAACAAGAGGTTACGAAAATACACAAAACCGTTGCCACCATATAAACTATACCAGTTCTCATATCTCATTAAATTCCGATGATTTCCATTTATCTATGTTATATGAATCATAGACGTATAATTTACAAAGATAGCGAAAGGTGAGCGCAGAGACAAACGGAAATCACATTCCCGACTTGGCTATGCCGAACCGCATCCTATCTTCGTATTTACAAAGATAGCAGAAGCGATGTAGAGAAACAAATTTATTTTAGATTTTCATAAAATCAGCTTAACTAATTGAAAAATAAACTTTTATCTAATTATTTAAGAAGTAGAGGCAACGATTTAGCAACATATAAGGCTTGCAGTCCCGTGTCGATTCCACACAATAAGAACCGTCGAGTTATCCATTATAGTCTGCAAATCGCTCCTTTACTATTTATTGTGCGGGAACCATACCGCACAACAATAAAAATGAGATGTATAGTGTTAAATTCTATTCATTGTATTTCTGTCATTTCGAGATTGCTAACGGGGTACAGTTTGCCACCATTAGAATAGGCGCCTGTTATCCAACTACGCAATCTGTTCTATTCGACTTTTTTGACATAAAGGATAAGAAGCAATGAACGGTTCTATTTTTTGTTTCATTTCAACAAATGAAACCCCGTAAAAATACAAGGCTGTCCATTCATTACCTTCCCAATAACTATAAAAACGACCTATGCCATTCATTGCTGATTCCATCTGCTCAATGACGTGATTGATATCGCAACTCTCATAAATTTCATCTGGTAAATCCGTTCCATTGACATAAAAAGCCAATCCCTCCAAAGTCCCTACTTCTATCTTAATTTCAGGTACTGTGCATAATAAAGCTGAGCCTTTGGGGATTCCTATTATATTCATAAGCTCCACCAAACGGTTTACACTATCTTGTTTATCATCATTTAGGTGAATCTCTATATCACAGGATACAATTTCTCCGGTTTGTCTTTGTAGTGTTCCTCCACCCGTTACTTCTCCCAATTTTCCCTTTTCAAGAATTTCTTGAAGTGCATCTTCCAAATCATGTCTGTGCATGGGTTGCAAACGTGAGTTCAAATTCAATGTTAGGTCCATATTTTCTATGATTTTATTTGTTGGATAAATTATACTATCAGCCGATTTGACTGTTGTTCTTTTCAAACATATCACTTTGTGAACAAATATAGTGAAAGGTGAGTGCAGAGACAAGAGGGAATTATATTTCCGATTTGACTATGCCGAACCGAATCCTATATTCGTGTTTACAAATATAGCGAAAGGCGAGAGCAAAGACAAGAGGAAATCCCATTTCCGACTTGGCTATACCGAGCCGCATCCTATATTCGTGGTTACAAATATAAAAAAGTAATGTACACCACGAACGACACACCGCACTTTTTTCGGTAAATCGGGCAGTATTTAACATTTATAGCTCGAACTACTATCTTACACCGTCAGCCGTTTTTTTATCCGCACGATTTCAATAAGAAAAAAAGAGAAGTCGTTTCTAATTTTTTTCGTACTTTTGCGATATGGAAACTTCTACCTCCTTATCGGTTCACAGGGTATGGTTCCGCCGATGGAATCGCCACAACTATGCTACCTTTTGCAGTATAGGCAAATGTGTAAACATAGGAAGTGTCCGTAAGGAAATAGCCGACAAGTCTTTGAAAAAAGGACTTTCCACAACTTCCACCGATACTGTCGTGGGAAATATGGAACGTTCGGATAAACCGTCCGAAGAAGAACACACGGCGGGAAGTTTTTTTCTCCCCAAAATTTTGGCGAGTACCGTAGATACTCCGGTGACAAGCTGCTCCACCGGTCATTCGTGCGACAATAAACAGACATTTACTAACTATATATTCCGGGATAACAGCGGCCGTTTCGCTTTATACCGGATTTTTCATATTCTAAAAACGCTTGCTTATGGATAATTTTGATGCCGAACATCTATGGCATCCCTACACCTCGACCATTGCCCCCCTGCCCTGCTATCCCGTCAAGAGGGCGGAAGGGGTATACATAGAATTGGAAAACGGACAAAAGCTCATTGACGGCATGTCGTCATGGTGGGCAGCCGTACACGGATACAACAACCCCACGCTCAACAAGGCGGCGGAAGAGCAACTGAAAAAAATGTCGCACGTCATGTTCGGTGGGCTCACCCACCAACCGGCGATCGACCTCGGGAAACTGCTTTTGCAAATCGTTCCCCCGTCCATACAACACATATTTTATTGCGATTCGGGTTCCGTATCGGTCGAAGTCGCCATGAAAATGGCTATACAATATTGGCACGCCCGCGGAAAGGTCTCTAAATGTAACCTCATCACCATACGGTCGGGGTATCATGGCGACACATGGAATGCCATGTCGGTGTGCGACCCGGTAACCGGTATGCACTCCATTTTCGGGGATGCGCTCCCCACCCGCTATTTTGTTCCGTCTCCCTCCTGCCGATTCGACGACGAATGGGATCCCGCCTGTATCGCTCCTCTTCGGGAAGCCATAGAAGCCCATCACGAAGAATTGGCGGCACTTATCCTCGAACCCATCGTGCAAGGAGCCGGCGGCATGTGGTTCTATCACCCGCAATACCTTCGGGAAGCCAAGCAGCTATGCGAACGATACAACCTGCTGCTCATTTTCGACGAAATCGCCACCGGATTCGGCCGCACCGGGAAACTGTTCGCTTGGGAACATGCGGGAGTCACCCCCGACATCATGTGCATAGGCAAAGCCCTGACCGGAGGATACATGACTATGGCGGCCACTTTGACGACACACGAAGTCGCCCACACGATTTCCAGCGGGAATCCGGGAGTATTCATGCACGGGCCCACCTTCATGGGTAACCCTTTGGCCTGTGCCGTGGCCTGTGCGTCCGTCTCTCTCCTCCTCTCTTCCGGCTGGAAAGAGAAAGTCGCCGCCATCGAAGCCCAGTTAAAACGGGAGCTGAGTCCGGCGGCGACACTGCCCCAAGTTTCCGACGTAAGAATACTGGGTGCTATCGGAGTCATCGAAATGAAAAAACCAGTCGATATGGCTTCCATACAGAAACAATTTGTCGAGCGGGGCATTTGGGTAAGGCCGTTCGGGAAATTGGTATACATCATGCCGCCGTTCATCATAACCCCTTCCCAACTTTCCACACTCACCTCGGCTCTGTTGGAGGTAGTAAAAACCCTGCGATAATGAATACCTATTCTTCCCAATTGGAACAACTCTCTCGACAAGGAAATTTGCGATCCTTGCCGGCCGTGGATGCACAAGGCCTGTCCATCGTCCGTGACGGGAACACCATGTTGAATTTCTCCTCGAACGATTATCTGGGACTGGCCGATGACACGAACCTGAAAAAGGAATTTTTGCAAAACCTGAATTCCCGTAATGTTCGTTTTTCCTCGACATCTTCTCGGTTGTTGACCGGCAATTTCCCCGTGTACGCTCGATTGGAAAAAAGACTCGCCGAACTGTACAAAGCCGAAGCCTCTCTCGTATTCAACAGCGGTTACCATGCCAACAGCGGCATCCTGCCGGCAGTGACCGACAACCGCTCTTTGATTTTGGCCGATAAACTCGTCCATGCGAGCATAGTCGACGGGATAGGACTCTCCAAAGCCCGCTGCATACGCTACCGACATAACGATTACGAACAATTGGAACGGTTGGTTTCCGAGTCGGCCTCGCAATACGAAGCGATATTCATCGTGACCGAAAGCATATTCAGCATGGACGGTGACGAATGCGACTTGCCCCGCTTGGTGGCGTTGAAGAAACACTACCCCAATATTTACCTGTATGTCGACGAAGCCCATGCTTTCGGCGTGAGAGGTCAATGCGGATTGGGCTGCGCCGAAGAACAAGACGTTATTAAAGAGATAGATTTCTTGGTCGGCACGTTCGGAAAAGCGGCCGCCTCGGTAGGAGCATTCGTTATCTGCTCCGATGAAATGAAACGATATTTGGTCAACAAAATGCGGACGCTGATTTTTACGACCGCATTGCCACCTGTCAATCTCGAATGGACGCTGTTCATCATCGATAAAATCGTCGATATGCAATCGCACCGGGAACATTTGGAGGCAATCGGCCACAAAGTAAGACAAGCGCTCAATCCGTTGAACGGAGCGATTGTCAGCAGCAGCAGCCACATCGTCCCTTTCGTATTGGGCGAAACGGAACGCACCGTACAAACCGCCTTAAAATTACAGCACGAAGGCTTTTATCTGTTGCCGGTTCGCCCGCCCACCGTACCACAAGGAACCTCCCGGTTAAGGATTTCGCTGAGCGCCGGACATACCGACACGGAGATAGACCAGCTCATTCACACGTTAACCAAGATTTCATCGGGCCTATGATACAAACTTTCATTTCTCGCAGACACACCGACGACTTAATCCTCCTCTTCGCCGGTTGGGGAATGGATACGCATCCGTTTGCCTATCTGAGTCACATAGGCTGCGACTGTTGTGTCTGCTACGACTACACCGACCTGAACTTCGACACCACCCCATTCCTCGACTATAAAAACATCGAAGTCTATGCGTGGTCGTTTGGCGTTTGGGCGGCGGCAACGGTCTTACCCGATAAAGGACTCCCCATAAGACACGCCACGGCCATCAACGGAACCGAATGCGGAATCGACATCGAGAAAGGCATCCCCCCCGAAATATTCCGGGCGACTCTCGAACATTTGAACGAAGCGAGCTTGAAAAAATTCTACCGGCGCATGTGTTGCGAACACCTCGACGATTTTAAGGAGGCTTTCCCCGAAAGAGACATGAACAGCTTGTACGACGAATTGCGTGCCATAGGCGAGAACATAACCCTGCACCCTCGTCCCCGTTTCCGTTGGGACAAAGCGATAATCGGGACAAGAGACCTCATATTTCCCGCAAGAAACCAAGTGAACGCATGGGAAGGGACAACGGTCGTTCAAGAGCTGGACGAACCCCATTTTTTCCATTTCCGCCCGGTTGTGTTGGAAAATAGGCTCGACAAAGCGACCATTAAAAACAGCTTCGGAAATGCAGCCTCCACCTATGAACGGGAAGGCCTTATCCAAAGCCGGATAGCCCGACAGCTGAACGACAAGATTCCGAGCCGTTTGAACAAATGCATCGACAATATACTGGAAATCGGTTGCGGGACAGGAAAACTGACCCGCTGCCTCATCGACAGGTTCCCCGATGCCCGGTTCACGATAAACGACCTGTCGCCCGAAATGAAAGACTACATAACCGCATTGCCGTTCAAACAGTTGAGTTTCAAGGAAGGCGATGCCGAAAAAATCGAGTTCGACGAAACATACCATTTAATTACCTCCGCTTCGACGATTCAATGGTTCACCGATTTGGAAGGATTCTTGAAGCGCATATCCGGCAATTTGTCCGATACGGGCACGATCGCTGTCAGCACATTCGCAGCCGGCAATCTGCCCGAAATACAATCTTTAATGACCGCAGAAATGCCCTATTGGGAGTATGCCGAGTTAAAACGATTGTTCGAAAAACACTTTCGGGTCGAACTTTTCGAACAAGAGGAATACACCCTTCGTTTCGACACTCCCGTCGAGTTACTCCGGCATCTCAAAAACACCGGCGTGACAGGTATTTCGGGACACTCCCGGCAAAAAGGATTCGACTTTATAAAGCGATATAGAAAGACTTTCGACGGGAAAAAAGAGATCACGCTCACCTATCGACCCGTCTACATCGTCGCACATAAAAAAACACAGATATGAAAGGAACTTTTTTTATCACCGGTATAGATACCAACATCGGGAAAAGTTACGCCACGGGGTGGCTGGCGCGTGAATGGAACAGCAAAGGGATTAAAACGATCACTCAAAAAATGATACAGACCGGGAATGTAGGCCACTCCGAAGACATAGACCTGCATCGGGAAATTATGGGAATACCGTTCACCCCGGAGGATAAGGAGCGAATCACATTCCCCATTGTCTATTCCTACCCCGCTTCTCCGCATTTGGCAGCCGAGATAGACGACCGCATTATTCCCATAGAAAAAATAACAGAGTCTACCCGGATACTCCAAAGCAGGTACGACGTGGTTCTGCTCGAAGGAGCCGGAGGTTTGATGGTTCCTATTACTCGCCGATACCTGACGGTCGATTACATCGCCGACCAAAAGCTGCCGGTTATCTTGGTAACGTCCGGACGTTTGGGCAGCATCAACCACACGCTGCTCTCTATCGAAGCGCTGGTAAATAGGAATATTCCCCTTTACGGAATGGTCTACAATACCTTTCCGAAAACAGACGAGCGGATAGACAAAGACACCGAGGAATATTTGAAAACCTATTTGAACGAACATTTTCCCCAAGCACATTTTTGGACACTACCCGAGATTGCTTTACACCGATAACCGGATTGTAAAAAACAGATGAAATTTATCGGGTTGTAAAGTTCGATCTATCGAGGCTTTTCAATATATTTGTAGCTACGAAGATAAGAAGCGGTTCGGCATAGCCAAGTCGGAAATGCGATTTCCGTTTACACGGCTCTTACCGTTCGCTATAATTGTTTACTATTCGAACACCCCCATGAACACATCGACTGTAAAGATCATACTTTGTTTTCTGTTGATTATCCCGATTATGGCAAATGCCCAGTCCAATGATATGCAAACTTGGATAGAACAAATCGGACGGCAATATGCACCCGATTCCCGCACAGCCGTTTATACGGTATCGAGCGAGCTATTGAACGATTCTATCCATATTCTGAAAGGAAAGTGCGACAACCGGCAAGCCGTCGAAACATTGCTCCGAACGCTCGACACGGCCGGTATCTCCTATATAAATGCGATAAAGCTACTGCCCGACCGTCGTCTTGGCGAAAAGACAAGAGGTATTGTCACAGTCTGCTGTGCACATTTGAGAAGCGAGCCGAGGCATTCGGCCGAGATGGTCTCTCAGGCTATTCTCGGTACGCCCCTGCTCATCTTGGAAGAGCAAAAGGGTTGGTACAGAGTGCAAACTCCCGATAATTACATCAGTTGGATAATCGCAAATTCGATCTCCGTAAAAACTACTGCCGAGTGGACCGAATGGAAAAATGCCACCCGATATGTCTATACCGGACTGCAAGGCTATGTATATGCCTCCGCAGATAAAAATGCCGAGACCGTGTCCGACATCGTATCGGGCTGTATTCTGCAAGCCGCAGGAAAGGCGGGAAAAAAGTTCATACCTGTGTCTTTCCCCGATGGAAGAACCGGATTCTTGAAACACGACGAATGTCGCGAACTCTCCGAGTGGGCATCGACCCCTGTAAACATGAATAAAATCATACAGACCGCCGAAGGAATGATGGGAACGACTTACCTCTGGGGCGGCACTTCGGTCAAAAGTGCCGACTGTTCGGGATTTGTCAAAACGGCCTATTTTTCTGCCGGAATCATTCTCTCCCGTGATGCTTCGCAACAAGCCCTCACCGGCGACATCATGCCGGCAGAACAACGGGACGAATGTCAGACCGGAGACCTCCTGTTCTTCGGCAACGCCCCCGGCAAAGTCTCGCACGTGGCTCTCTACCTGAACGATGGGAAATATATACACTCTTCGGGACAAGTCAAAATAAACAGTATCGATTCTGCTGATACCGACTATTACGCTATTCCGCTTCTCGGTATCAGCAGAATCGTGAACAAGATAGGGACTCCGGGAATCACGACCGTAAAACGACACCCGTGGTACTTCGAGCAAAAATAAACTGAAAATGGACAGACGAGATTTTTTGCGCAAAAGTGCGATAGGCACATTAGGATTGACACTATCCCCCGCTTTTTTTAATAGTTGCGGAACTTCCGTATCCAAAGGAACAAGTTCAGATAGATTGCAACTTTCTTTCAAACCGTATGATTTGAAATTGAAACACGCCTTCAATTTGGCGAAAAGTTCTCGTACCCACACCCCCGATGTACAAGTACAACTCCGTTTCGGAGAATGGACAGGATACGGAGAAGCCTCCATGCCGCCTTATTTGGGCGAAACCCAAGAATCGGTATGCCGCTTTCTTGGGCAACTCGACTTGAAGCAGTTTACCGATCCTTTCCGCATGGAAGAAATTCTCGACTATGTAGATTCCGTTGCACCCGACAACCGGTCGGCAAAAGCATCGGTAGATATAGCTTTGCACGATCTCGTCGGTAAAATCATGGGACAACCGTGGTACAAAATATGGGGACTCTCCCCCGAAAAATGCCCCGATACCTCCTTTACTATCGGGATAGATACCGCAGAAGTTGTCCGTCAGAAACTGCGGGAAGCATCCCCCTACAATGTATTGAAAATCAAGATGGGATTGGACAACGATAAAGAATTGGTAAAAATCATTCGTTCAGAGACCGACCGCCCCATCTGTGTCGATGTCAATCAAGGTTGGGACAATAAGGAGTATGCGCTCGAAATGATACAATGGCTTAGTGAACAAAACTGCCTGTTCGTGGAACAACCCATGCCCAAAGAAAAGATAAACGAACAGGCTTGGCTCCACGAACGCGCTCCTCTGCCTATCATCGCCGATGAATTTTTGCAACGTATGCCCGATGTACGACGAGCATACGGGCTCTACGATGGTATCAATATAAAACTAATGAAAAGCACCGGTATGCGCGAAGCCTACCGAATGGCCATATTGGCAAGAGCTTTGGATATGAAAGTGATGATCGGTTGCATGACCGAGACCTCCTGTGCCATCTCTGCCGCGGCACAACTGTCGCCGTTGGCCCACTGGGCCGACCTTGACGGAAACCTGCTTATATCCAACGATCTATTCGATGGAGTGAAAATTGTCGAAGGAAAAATAACACTGCTGGATCGCCCCGGCATTGGAGTCGTTCCATTATAAATTTATTTTCCAAAAATTGTGACAAGTCCATAACAGAAATAACAAAAATAAAAAACGGTAAGAACGTCTCTTTCATCAAAGTATCATCATGCCATAAACCTCCGACAACAAGAATATACCTTTGTCGAAAAAACAAACGAGCGATGATAGATACAAGATTCGACACGAGCATAGATTTAAGAGGAGAAATCGAGAACTACCGTCAAGTAGCCCTAATCAAGTACTACAAGATGCTCCTCGAAATCGATCCTAAAAAGGACCGGTTGACCTTGCTCGCCGTCCTTCGATGTATCGACAAGCTCGAAAGACATTCCCAAGAGAGAAAACGTCCCCGCTGCGACCGGAAGAAAATGCAAGCCGATGGAACACTCGCTTGGCACTACCAAAAGAGAAACCAACTCTTTCGGAAAGCCGGGCTATACGACATCGAGTCCACACAGTACCTTGTCGACCACGAAGAGATATTCGACACACCCGAGGAACGGGAGGAACGCGAACAATTCGAAGCCTGCCGGCGCGAAGCGCTCAGGAAACAAGAGGAAAGAAAAAACGAGGAGAACGAAAAAGCCGCCTCGGAAACCGCATCAACCCCCGAAAACAGAGAAGAAAAAGAATCCGATTCATACGAAAGAAAACCCGGTGACACCCCCGAATCATTAGAAAATGAATTCGGGAACCGGGAAGAGAACCTTACGAATCACATCGATACACCGGAATATCGGCCCAGTCCCCTTTCGCCTCTTTCCGGCAATATCTGGTGCGAAACTTACGTAAGAACTCCGATCGGTGAACCGAATCCCGGATTCCATGCCGCCTCTTTCGGCTGCAATAGACGAGAATAAAAGAAAATATTTCATTCTCCAAATACACATCTCACCCCCCTGTATCCCATTTTCTTGTGGAATACAGGGCAGAGGCATATATCCACACAAAACAACGATCAAAAACAATCAGGGCTCTGTCGATAATTAATGGGGATTACCCGTTTTATACCTCTAACTCCTCAATCAAAGATTATATAATATCTTCTCAATCCCTCCGTCACTTCGTGCCACCTCCCCTATGGCTGCGCCACACCCCGCAATGCTACGAGGCACGGCAAGGGAGAAGGACAAACACGATCCGTCTCATTCGATAAATAATACGATAGAAGGGTATTAAACCTCCTCCTCTGTGTTTTGCACAGCAAAATATAGGGGAGGTGGCACGAAGTGACGGAGGGGTTAATTCAATGGATATATCGAAAAATACAGGCAGTAACGGAGAAAAAGTCAAGCATCGGCCTCTCCCCTGCCATGTTCCGTAGCTTTACGAAACAGTATAGAGGAGAGGGATTGCAAAAAAACGTTTAATTGTAAAATGTATTCCCCTCGCCTGTGGGTACTTCCGCCCTATCGCACAGCACTTTTATGAACCTGTAAATTTGCCTGTGCTTTTTCTTTGCACTATCTTTGTTGTCGAAAGGTACAATATTGTTAAATAACAAACAAGACCTACCGGTTGCACATACCACAAAAAGAGTGATAAACTGGTAATGATTACCCGACTTTAAGCTCTTAATCAGCATTCGAATGAACAGCATTTTATCATACATATTTCTGATAATATTGCTTCTCTCCGGCTGTAAGGAACAGGAGAAGAACGCCATGACCGTACAGACGCCTGCAACACATACAGATTCCTACGCACTTATCAAAAGTTGGGGAGAGTACGTACGTAAAGGAGAATACGAAATACTGATAGACACAGCTAAAACTTACTACCGTAAAGCCATTGCCAACCACGACAAGAAAACACAAGCCTATGTGGGCGCATACATCGGACAAGCTTATATACTTTCCGGCCAAGCAGACTCCATGTTCACGTATTTTAATGCAGCTATTCCCTATGTAGAAGAATATCACGACACCTATATACAGACCATTATAGCCAACGGGTTAGGAATAAACGCACGCAATACGACACTCAATTACAATGCCTCCCTCGCCTACTTCCAAGAGGCTCTGCAATATGCCGACGCAAGTGAGGATAAAACAAATTATTATATCATTTTAAGCAATATGACGAGGATTTACTACCTTCGAAACGACCCCTCAGGTATAAAATACGCATTGGAGGTATACGAAGGGGGAAGCAAACTACATAATGATTATGTACGCTTTCTCGGCGCATTGAACGTTGCCACCATGTACTATCTTTCGAAAAATTATGACGAAGCGCTACATTATATATCTGAAGCCACCGCCATTGCGACACATATGGCCAACACCGACGAACCGGACGTAATCCACGGGAACATACTTGCCGCCATTGGAAAACCTCAACAAGCCGAACTATATTTCCGAAAAGTACTAAACCACACGCAACGCACCAATATAGACGTACTCACCGAAGCCTACCTTTATTACGGCAACTTTCTGAAAGCGGAAAGACGTTACGACGAAGCAAATACAGCTTACCAAAATGGGCTTATACTAGCCGAACAGCAAAACCATTACTATTACCGCCTCCAATTTTACAAAGGTATGGCCGAGTTATTTCAAGAAAAAGGAGATATTGCTATGGCATCCCAACATAAGGAAAGACATCAATCCCTCGCCGATAGCATTTTTAATATAGAACAAGAACGTTCATTCAGCCACATGATACTAAACTACGAGACAGAAAAAGCTGAAAAAGAACTTAGCCGAAAAGAACTGCTCTTGTCTGAAAAGAACCGGAAACTTCAATTAGCCGTCTTCGTGACCGGGCTCATAGCCGTCATACTCATAGCTCTATATGTTCTTTATGTACGGAAGAACCACATGTACCGGCAACTGGTGATATTATACGACACCCACCGTCAGCGGGAAAGACAACTGCTCGAACAACGGGACGAGAAAACCGATCTGGTAAACACCAGCCAGAAAAACAAAGCACTCTTTGATGCCGTAGAAAAGCTGATGAACGACGAACACTTATACCGCAGCAACAGTATCTCCATCGACATGCTCGTAGAACGGCTTCACTCCAACCGCACCTACTTGTCGCGCATGTTTACGGAGCAAAACACCTCTTTCTCCGAATACATCAATTCATACCGCATCCGGGAAGCGCTCGCTCTGTTATCTGAGCCTGAAAATGACATTCCTCTGAAAGTGCTTTCCGATTCGCTCGGCTACAACTCACTTTCTTCTTTTTACAGAGCATTCCAAAAAGAAATGGGAGTTCCTCCTTCCCGTTTCCGCCAAGAAATAAAAAAACTACATTTGGACTCGTAATCCCTCTCAACCCACTTTTAAACACAGCTAATCCTCTTTATCCAACCAGAGTCGTATACCTCAGCTGATATTTCCCGGCATACCCTCAATCTTTTCGCAAATTATCAAAATTGACAAATTGAGAAGATTTATATTTTTCTGCTTTCTTTTCATCAACTATTTTTGTATTTAATAATAAATAGGTATTAAAAACCATCGTATATTCATCAAATTTTAGTTATCGCATGAAAAGAGTTTTAAATTTGTTTTTGGCAGTGCTGCTTGTATGCACTGTAAACGGTTTGGGAGACTTGCAAGCCCAATCAAACAACAAAGTGGCACAGTTAGAGAAACTGTCCGCCATAGAAAAAAAACCGCAGAAAACAATCCGCAAGCGAACTGCTGCTATCCGTCATTCTCTGAAAACCGCTGCTTCCGCTGAAAGTGTAAAACTGTTCGGCTGTATGACCTACTCTTCCAAGTGGAGTACTTCCGAAAATGGGGAATTCGGCATTTATTCCTTCCCCGCAGAGGAAGGAACCGCTTTCACGCCAGTCAAAACAGCAGCCGATTTCAATCTGTCGGCAGCCGTCTATGCCGACGGGAAATTCTGCGGATACCGAGTCACGACCTACGGCTCTACCGTGTATGGCGTCAATTACTACCTCTTCGACACGGACGGCTGGACGCGAGACATACAGCAGACACTCAAAGCCTCGTACGACAACTATCCTATCAGCCTCGCTTACGATAGCAAGACCAAAACCATTTACGGACAATTCATGTCCGAAGCAGGTACGACGAGGCTCTGCACGGTCGACCTACTCTCCGGACAACCAACACAAGTGGCAAGCACCGGCGACCGCATGTACTTCACTCTGTCTTTTGACAAAGAAGGGACTCTTTACGGCATAGCCGATGATGGCAACCTTTATACTATCAACACCGCCACGGGCACGGCAGCCTCCATCGGCGCCACTGGGATCATGCCCTCAAACAGTCAAAGCGCAACTATCGACCTGAACACAGGTAAAATGTATTGGGCTGCCATCAACAACAAATTGCAATCCGCCCTCTATGAAGTCAACCTCGACAACGGCAAGGCTTCACTCGTGAGCGATTATGACGAAACCGTCGTCCTACTCGGACTTTACACTGTGCCACCGGCAGCAGCCCTTCAAGCACCCGCAGCCGTCGATAAGCTGAGCGTAAACTATACTTCGCCGGAAAGATTAGATGCCAACATTACCTTCACCGCTCCAAACAAAACATTCGAAGGAGACAAACTGGAAGGTTCGTTGGAGGTATCCATCTACGTCGACCACCAAAAGCTCACACTCGAAAACGCAACAGTCGTTGCCGGAGCCGAATTCTCCACGCTTTACACCTTTACGGAAGGCACGCACAAAGTGGAAGCTTTCGTATCGAACGCCGAAGGTGACGGTGTGAAAAGCAAAATCGAAATCTACGCCGGCATAGATAGCCCCGCAGCCGTGGGCAATCTGCAATTCACACTGGAAGACAACCATGCCACCGTAAGCTGGGAGGCTCCCGTCAATGGAGCCAACGGCGGACACTTCGACGCCGAACTACTGAAATATATCCTCGTGCGCTATCCCGGCAATGATACGATAAATGCCGAATACACGGCGACCGTTTTCACGGAAGACCTGCCAGACGTGCTGGGCAATTACTACTACACGGTAACAGCGGTAGCTGAAAAAGCGGGAGTCTCCACCGAATCGAACCGCATCCACTTCGGCTCGGCGTTCAAGGGTGAATTTAAAGAAACGTTCGACCACGCCAGCGCACTCGACATCTTCACCATTATCGATGCCAACGAAGACGGCAAGACTTGGGCTTGGATAAACAATGCTGCCGGAAGCGACCAGTTAGACAAGAACGCCGACGATTGGATCATCACACCTCCCATCGAATTGGGAACGGATTATCTGTATAAACTGTCATTCAAAACAAAAGGATACGGTGAATTCTACACAGAAAGTTTCAGCACCGCATTCGGTTCCAAAAACACGGTTGAAGGTATGCTTAATGCGCTTGGCGACTACACAGTCAGCGGTGACACTTACCTCGAAAAGTCATCGGTCATTGAAGTACAGGAAGCAGGCACTTACTACTTCGGCTTCCACCACACAAGCCAAGGTATGTATATGCTTTACATAGACGACATCGTTATCGAGCCATTCATACCGACCACCGCTCCCGATTCGGTAACCGACTTCACCGCCACTCCCGATCCGACCGGCGCCTTGAAAGCTGTTCTGACATTCAAAGCCCCGAACAAAGCCATCAATGGCGATGAACTCACCACCCTCTCCAAAATCGAGATTCTCAAGGAAGGGAACGTTATCCTAACTGAAAATGAAGTGGAAAAAGGGAAAGAATACTCCTTCACGGTCGATGGCGTGCAAGGTATGAACCATTATAACGTCATCGTGTACGATGAACAAGGACGCGGGCGCGATGCCGAAAAGTCTGTTTTCATCGGCACGGATATCCCGCAACACGTACAAAACCTCATTGCCAGTTGGGACGATGAAAACGACCAGGCCGCTCTATTGACGTGGGATGCCCCGGCGGAAACAGGAGCCAACGGAGGATTCATCAATCCCGAAGAGCTGACTTACAACTACGGGACATACCTTTTCGGCAGTATAATAGACATGGCTACCGGCATAAAAGAAACCTCTTATCTCATGACAACTGCCGGGCTTACCAAACAAACTTACACACAAGGATACATCTGCGCCGTGTCTGCCGGAGGTAAGGGTGCTTACACCCCATTCGGCATTATGTTGGGTACGCCTCTCGCATTCCCCTTCGCCGAATCGTTTACCCAAGGAAACGTTTCCACCGAAACATGGTCGGTAGCTACCGTAGGCGGAGATGATGCGTGGGGTATGTATCAGAACGGCGGTTCTCTGGACGCTCAAGATGAAGATAACGGCTACGCCATGTTGGTAAATAAAAAAGCGGAAGCAGATGACAGTCGCCTTGAATCCCCTATTATCAACATTACCGGGCAAGACAAACTCACGCTTGAATTCTACCTGCACACGGAAGACGCAGAACTGACGGTAGAAACCACCGTAAACGGCACAATCTACGAAGCAGCAAGCGAGGCTCTTCGATCGGACGGTTCTAACGAATGGACCAAAGTAAGCCTCCCGCTCGACCAATTGGCCGGCAATAAACGCATACAGTTAGGTTTCCGTGGGAAAACAGAAAAAGCCGGTGCACGCATAGCCATAGACAACATTACCTTGACTTCCGGCAGTACCGGTATAGCAGATAACACAGCAGACAACAGCTCGATATACAGCGAAGGACGAAACATCATATTGACCGGATTGAAAGGAGTACAGGTCACCGTTTACTCGCTCGATGGTAAAACGATAACGAATGCCTCTTTGCATACGGATTACGAAGTCATTCCCATGCAGCACGCAGGCTGCTACCTTGTCCATACAGAAAAAGGAGTTACCAAAGTACTCGTCAAATAGCCATAAAACAAATTCATGCTTAACTGGCCGATAAATAGATTTACTTATTTGTCGGTACACCCAATCACCCAAACGGCTGCCGATAGAAAATCGACAGCCGTTTTTACTATATTCCTCTAAGTATTTTCCTCGATAATCCCCCCGCCAACCTCCCAAACAATATTTTATAATAAAAACAAATAAAGTAGTGCGTATATTATTTTAATTGTCTACCTTTGATGACGAATTTCCAGCAATAAAAAATGTGGCAATCAAAGTAATATTTGTGGTTGCTATAACAAAGATAACAAAAGGTAAATCTTGTTTGTGGTTTGACAATGTAGAACCGTCTCCTATCCTCGTAATTACAAATTTATCATGTCATTTTCTACACCCGCCGAAATAGTAGCCCAAGCCGAACGGGCTGCACTGAATAAAATCTCGTTATCCTTTCCTCGAACGCTCGTCGCAGCAATGCTGGCAGGGATTTACATCGCTATGGGAGGACTTCTCTCCCTACTCATCGGATACGGATTCCCCGAATGGACAGCAGGAAATCCGGGGTTACAAAAACTATTGTCAGGTTGCATGTTCCCTTTGGGACTTATCTTGGTCGTTTTGGCCGGGGCAGAGCTTTTCACCGGTAACAATGCCGTGCTGATTCCCGGATTTATGAAGAAGAAATACGGAATCATGCCCATATTGAAAAACTGGACGATCGTCTATATAGGCAATTTCATAGGAGCGATTTTCTTCGTTTATATAATGGTATGGTGTACGGGCATCGTTGATGCCGACCCGTGGAAAAGCGCCATTGTCCAAATCGCACAAGCCAAAGTAGACATGTCTGGGTGGGTCGTCTTCCTCAAAGGAATCGGAGCGAATTGGTTAGTTTGCCTCGCTGTCTGGCTTGGATTCAGTGCACACTCCACCGCTGGGAAAATGATGGGTCTCTGGTTTCCGGTCATGTGTTTCGTCGCCATAGGTTACGAACACAGCATAGCTAATATGTTCTTTATCCCATTAGGCATGCTGCAAGGAGCTGCGATAAGTTGGAGCGATTTCATCTTGGCAAATCTCATTCCTGCCACATTCGGCAACATCGTAGGCGGAGCCCTGTTTGTCGGCTGTATTTACAGTTATCTGTACACCAAGCGATAAATTCATTCGACTATCTACCGTACAGACTGTCACCGAGGAAAACCTCACCACCGATATTGCAAACCTCTTGAACGAAAGGCTATAATATACCTACCCCATCAACAAAAATGTTCTAAAATTCTCATTCAAAAGAAAGCAATCCTTTCAATTTCATCTGTTCTTCATTCCGATATAAGGAGCAAATAATTCTTCTATTGGCTTATTCCTCTGTATAAGGTTTCGATATATTTCATTTCGAAAGTATCCGAAAGGTATATCTATATCCACAGACAAGACACAAACACCTAATTGTCAATTTATTAAAATATATCCATTCAAAATATGTGCTATAAAACATATAAAAATAAGAAATCAAATATGCCCGTTTAAAATAATTTTATAACAAATTCATTAACAAATAATTAATATTATGAAACAAAAATTATCTTGCTTGACATTATCGATAGCCTTATTGGCATCGAGTAATTGGTGTAATGCCACAAACCGATATGTATCGGCAGGTTGTGATGGTGACGGGTTATCTTGGGCTACCGCAAAAGGTTCCATCAAATCGGCCGTAGAAAGCTGCCATACAGGAGATACGGTATTTGTGTCTTCGGGACTCTACAATGAATATGTATCTATTGTAGACGGAGTAAATATTTTAGGCGGATATAATGCAGATACAGGTGCACGAAACATCGAAACATTCGAAACCATACTCGACGGAACAGGTTTGGGAAAATACTTAATCGTCAAATACGATTCCCCGTGCGAAAATCCAACCCTCATAGAAGGACTTACACTTCAAAATGCCGAACATAGCAGCGATGGAGGAGCAGCTTATATCCGGGCGAATATTACTCTTTCGAAATGCCGTATCAAAAACTGTAAAGGACAAAACGGAGGAGGAGTTTTCAATGATGGAGGAGTTATAAAAGATTGTATTATAGAGCTATGCTCCTCCACCAGTTCCGGTGGTGCGATACGTAACTCCGGTGGTATTGTCGAAAACTGTATCATGCGAGGCAATCAAGGCAAATATGGAACCATACGCAACGAGAACGGCGGTATCGTCAGAAACTGTATTATCCATAACAATTCGGCAACAGTAAGCGGTTGGCCCAATAGTGGTGGTATTTATAATCCTTCCGGCATTGTGGCAAACTGTATAATAGCTTGTAATTATGGCTCCCAATATGCCGCAATCCATAGTGAAGGAAAAACAATCAATACGATTTGTTGGAACAATCAAGCAGAAGAAGGATTCGGCGATCCTATCGCTTTTATTGAAGGAAACGGTTCGAGCCACAACGCGGCGGTCAGTGGATTTGCCGATGCCAAAGATGCTTTAACTCTAAGTTCCATAAATACAGATGCGACCGGGCCCAACTTCAAATCCCCCACTCTATTTATAGGTATTCCCACCTCTGCCGCCGATATAGAAGCCATGCGTGCAGCAGACTGGACATTCTCAAATAACTCCCCGTGTATCGACAAAGGGGTTGCCGATAACGATGCTCCTGCCTACGACATAAAAGGGACCGTTCGTCCCAAAGGAACCGGATATGATTTGGGAGCTTATGAATATGATCCAGAAGCAAAAGATGTAGCTGTACAATCTGTTTCTCTGACACTTAAATCTCTATCTATTGAAGAAGAGCAACAACAGTGGTTATCTGCTATCGTACTACCGTCCGATGCCTCTAATAAAAAAGTTTCTTGGAATTCTTTAAACAATTCGATAGCTGTCGTCGAGGGTGGATTAGTTACAGGAAAAGGTATAGGCGAAACAAAAATTATCGTTACGACCCTAGACGGCAACTTTAAAGATACTTGCCACATAACAGTCACCGAAAAACCTGTTATCATTATACACCCCGATGTATTAGAAGCCGATAAACTGTCACAAGATGACTATACGATTCCCTCTTACATAAAAATGCTTATGGCCAAAGAGGCCGCAAGAGCTGACAGCTCTCAAATCAACCTTCTCGCCTTGAAAGAAGAGGTTCAAGCACTCGTACCCAAAGGTATGCCCTATTGCGTAGTTACAAATATCAACGGAGACCCGTCCACCCGAATGGCTTTCGCTTGGTTTACAAACAGTGGTATTTCTTCCGGGAAAGTACAAATTGTAGCCAAAAGCAATGCTGTCGAATCGGATTTTACAAATGCCACAGAAATAGAAGCGGCTCATCAAGCTGCAAACAATCTAAATTATGCGGTAAGTACCAGTGGCATATTAAAAGCAGCCGCACTACCCACTAACACAAAATTCAATTACACAAGCCATAAAGCCATCGCTACCGGACTTACCCCGAATACAACCTATTCCTATCGTGTGGGATATGATGGGAATTGGAGCGATATTAAATCCTTCATTACAGCTAATACGAACAAGGAAGAATTTAAATTCTTATATATGACAGACTCCCATATTATGGACAATGAGTATGTAGAAAATGCACGATGGTCTGCAATCACGGCAGCCCAACAAGTTCCCGATGCAAAATTCTTGTTGTTCACAGGTGATTTTGTAGAAACAGGAACAGAACAAAACTCCGAATGGGAATGGGAACAATGGTTCGAAGTAAGCATGAAACCTCTTTTATCCCGAATGGCCTTAGCTCCGACCGATGGAAACCACGATGACACTCCTAATTTGAATTATACATATCATTTCAATACCGACAAGACTTTCAACGAAACAGCGACAGTCAAACCTCAATTCGATGGAATTACCTACTCATTCGTTTATGGCGATGCTTTATTTATGGTATATAGCCATCAAGATTTTTGGCGGGGAAGTTACAGTTATGCGAATGGGACCAGTACATATCTGAGCAACGACGTAGCCAATTGGTTTAGAGACCAAGTAGAAAAATATCCCGATACCAAATGGAGAATTGCTGCCGTACATAAAAACTTATTTACCGGTAGCGGACATCAGACCGATGAAGACGGGGCTTTGTTCAGAGCCACCCTACTGCCTGTATTTCAAGAATTGAACATAGATTTTGTCATACAAGGGCATGACCACATTTATGAAGTAATGGGTCCCATAAACAATACGACGAAAACGATCGTTCCGGGAAGCGTGACAAATGTAGAACTAGTTTCTCCCGACAGCAATAAAAACCCCAAAGGACAACAAGGCGGGACATTCAATGTAAAGGACGGGACTCTTTACTTTGTAAACGGAACCTGTGGACGAAAACGTTACTATCCTTATACACAAGACGAAATGGAAGCAGGATTTGACAAACATAAAGTCGAAGGTTATTGGGATTTATTCACAGGGAAATATGGACAACCCGGAGCACCTGCATTTAGTGAAATAAGCGTAAGCAGTTCTGAAATAGAAGTCAAAACATACACATCGGATGCAAATGCCCAAGCGACTCTATTCGATACTTTCAAAATCGTGAAAAACGGAAATACAGGAATCGAAGAAAACAAACAATCGGCAAAGTTGTATCCTACCTATGCAAAAGATAAAATTAATACTACCGAGAGCGATATAATTCGAGTAAACGCCATAGACCTTACCGGGAAAATATACCCCCTGCCTTTTGACAATCAGCATATAGATGTCTCAAATCTGACCGACGGTATATATGTAGTACAGATATTCACAAACGAAAAAACGAGAAGCGAACGGATTGTAAAAACATCTAGATAAAAACAGAAGGAGGAGGCTCGACGAGTCTCCTCCTTCTGTCAGAATATAATCATGCATTATTTCCTTGTCATCTCTGCAATTACAGCCATTACTCCGGCAGCTGTCTCTTCGGCCAATCCGGGAGTACGGGCTTCGGAATACACTCGAATGATAGGCTCCGTATTGGACTTACGCAAATGCACCCAACGATCGGGAAAATCGATCTTTACTCCATCGATATCCGTAATATCGTATTGAGCATACTTTTCCTTAACAGCAACCAACAAGGCATCGACATCGATATCGGGAGTAAGTTGTATTTTCTGTTTGGCTATACTGTAAGCCGGATATGTGGCTTTCAACTGGCTGACAGTCTTTTTCTCTTTCGCCAAATGCGACAAGAATAAAGCGATACCCACCAAAGCGTCACGACCGTAATGGCTGGCCGGATAAATCACACCGCCATTGCCCTCGCCGCCTATAACCGCTCCGGTCTGTTTCATCAAAGTCACTACATTGACCTCTCCCACGGCCGAGGCGTTATATTGTTGTCCATACAGACGTGTGACATCGCGCAACGCTCTCGAAGAACTTAGGTTCGAAACCGTATTTCCGGGAGTATGTTTCAACACATAATCCGCCACAGCGACTAAGGTATATTCTTCGACAAACATTTCGCCATTCTCGCATACGATTGCCAAACGGTCTACATCGGGATCCACAACGAATCCGACGTCGGCTTTTCCTTCCTTCATTACACCGGCTATTTGAGTTAAATTTTCCGGAAGAGGTTCGGGGTTATGAGGGAATTTTCCGTCAGGCGTACAGTTCAGTTCTATAACGTCTTTTACTCCCAAAGCCTTTAACAATTCAGGGATAACAATACCGCCTACCGAATTTACACAATCTATGGCTACTTTGAATCCGGCCGAGCGAATCGCATCGACATCGACCAAATCCAATGCCAAAACACTCTCGATATGTTTTTGCGTATATGTGTTGTTTTCATACAAACGCCCCAAATGATCGACGTCTGCAAAATCGAATGCCTCGGCAGCAGCTATATTTAATACTTCTTGTCCCTCGGCGGCATTAAGAAATTCACCTTTCTCATTCAGCAATTTCAAAGCATTCCATTGTTTGGGATTGTGACTTGCTGTCAATATAATTCCACCGCAAGCCTTCTCCATAGTCACGGCAATCTCGGTGGTCGGAGTAGTAGCCAATCCGATGTTCACGACATCGAATCCCATTCCCATAAGAGTCCCGATAACCGTATGTTTCACCATCTCGCCAGAGATGCGGGCATCACGTCCGACAACAATTTTGTTCGTTTTTACCGGTGTGTTTTTACGAATAAAGGTAGCATACGCTGCCGTAAACTTAACGATATCCAAAGGATTCAGCCCATCGCCGGCTTTTCCTCCGATTGTACCGCGAATTCCTGAAATAGATTTAATGAGAGACATTTTGTTTTATTTTGATTTGTTATAGCTAATAGTATACAGATACGGTATAACCGTAGAAGTTTCAGCCGTAAATCCCAACTTTGCACGAATCAACAAATTGACTTTACATTCATTGCCGAGAAAATACATCGGGTATTGAATACCCGTCCCATATTGAGTTGTCGAAGACAATGTCGTTTCACCGAAACGAATCGTTATGTAATCGGCCGGATTCGTATTACCCACCGGATCGGGATTCTCGCCATTCATCAATGCTTTCAAATCGACCCTAAGAAAACGAATGTTTACATCATTCCCCTTCTCAAAACGATCGTCTTGTATCCCGGCATCAAGAACCTGCATATATACATTGCCGTCATCGTCCAAACGATAATAGGGCACTGCCAACGTATCGTTGTTACCGACATCTTGCAAAGTAACAAATACCGAATCGGCCGGAATGCTGTTAATTACTATTTTATCGGCCAAAAAGGCTTTCACCGCCTTATCTTCTTCTTTCAACAAATCGGCATAGGATTTTCCATTATCGCAAGACGATAATACCATCATAACCGTAAAAAAAACAAATAAAATTCGTGCTATCTTTACCATATTTATCAAATACTTCTTAGTCTTTATCCTTCACCATATATTTATCATACAAAGGTAGTATACTCCTTAACAGAGCCTGAGCCTCTTCCATCGTACCATGAAATTCTCCACCGGCGGCATTTAAATGCCCTCCGCCGTTGAAATGCTCCGCAGCAACTTTATTAACCGGGAAAAATCCTTTGGAACGCATAGAGACTTTTATATACTCCTTATCCTCTCTGAAAAAAGTAGAAAACCTTATTCCTTCGATACCCAAAGGTACGTTTACCAGACCCTCGCTGTCACCCTTGTGATAATCATACCGCTTCAATTCTTCTCGGGTAAGCGATATCATAGCCGCCTTATATTCCGGGAAAACTTCCATTTTCTCACTGACGGCATATCCGTTCAATTTTATCTTATCTACCGAATTGGTATTATATACCAAAGCATAAATTTTATCTTTATTGATACCTAATTTTACCAACTCTGCTATGATGTAATACATTTCGGGAATGTTGGAGTTATAGGTAAAATTCCCCGTATCGGTCATCATTCCCGTGTAGATGGCTTCTGCGGAATACAGCCCCATGCGATCAAACATACCCATGCGACAAATCAACCTGAAAATCAATTCGCTGGTTGATGCAACCTCCGGGTGAGAGATGGTAACATCGCAAAAATCCTCCGGATTCAAATGATGGTCGATAAGGACTTTCTTCGCTTCGGATAAAGACACAGACTTTTGCAACCGGTCGATACGGCTGATAGCATTAAAATCCAAACAGAATATAAGCTCAGCCTCCGACATCAATTTTTCGGCAAACTCGGGATAACGAGTATAGACTACGATTTCTTTCGTCCCTTTCAAAAACAGAAGATTCCTAGGGAGTAAATCCGGGACAACCACATTTACTTCTTTCCCTAACCCATCAAGAAAATGATACAACCCCAACGAAGCTCCGATAGCATCTCCATCAGGAGATACATGACATGTAATCACAATCTTTTCCTTTTTCTCCAAGAACTTACGAACCTGCTGTATTTTTTCTTCTGCAATTATCTTATTGATCATTTGTCTTTATTGTCTGATTTTTACTTAACGATGAAAAGACTATACTTACATTCATGGCAAAGGTAAAAATTATTATCCACATAGCGAACACTATTTTTGTTCATCTACATATTTTATCTATTATTTCCCAAATCATATCGCCGAATCGGTTTTCGATTTGACTAATATGCACTATCTTTGCAAAAATGCGAAAATAGGCGACACTCGGCATAACCAAATAAATTTGTTTCTGCCCTCGTTTGCACTATCTTTGCAAAAATGCGAAAATAGGCGGCACTCGGCATAATCAAATAAATTTGTTTCTGCCCTCGTTTGCACTATCTTTGCCACACAAAATTGGGTAATATGAAAAAGTTTTTAGGTTTATTGATCGTCGGCATGCTTTTTTGCATGAGTAGTTATTCTCAAATTATAGAGCCTGTCAAATGGAAAGTTTCCATGCAAGGAGAAGGTAATGAGAAGGAGATTGTTTTTCACGCATATATAGAAGATGGTTGGCATTTATATGCTACCGATATTCCCTCCGGAGGACCTATTCCTACTTCGTTCTCTTTCGACGATATATCTAATGTGTCGTTAAAGGGAGATGTAACCCCGTCTAAACGACCTCATGAAGAATATAGCGCTTTATTCGATATGAAATTGGGGTGGTATAATTCTACAATAGATTTCAAGCAAACTATATTTATAGAAAATCCCGATAGTTTTAAAATTACAGGATACATTACTTACCAAGCGTGTAACGATGTAACTTGTTTGCCTCCAACCAAACATGAATTTTCCTTTGGAGAAAGCAAAACTCCAACGACAACCGCCCCGGTTATGACTCCTGTAAATCTTAATACAAACTCATCTTCCAATTTAACCAGTCAAAAAGGCTGGCAGCCAGTAGTTGAAGAACTTCGAGCAATGAGTACCGAAAAATTATTGCAAGAAAGTTCTCTTTGGTTTATTTTCATATCGGGATTTATCGGAGGATTGTTAGCATTACTAACACCCTGTGTTTGGCCCATGATTCCCCTAACAGTGAGCTTTTTCCTGAAAAAACAACAAAGCCGGCACAAGGCGATCGGCGAAGCCATCTTATACGGTTTGTCCATCATCATTATCTATGTAGGACTGGGTTTACTGATTACCCTACTATTCGGAGCCAGTGCCCTTAACGATTTAGCGACAAACGCTTTGTTCAACATACTGTTTTTCGCACTGTTGGTTCTTTTCGCAGTCTCCTTCTTCGGGGCTTTCGATATAACCCTACCTGCATCATGGAGTAATAAACTCGATAGGAAGGCCGACACCGCAACCGGTATCATCGCTATCTTTTTCATGGCGTTTACATTGGTTTTGGTTTCTTTCTCTTGTACCGGACCCATAATCGGCACTCTATTAGTAGAAGCCGCTTCTTGGGGCGGGACGCTCGCACCTGCTGTCGGAATGGGAGGTTTCGCCATCGCCTTAGCCATACCGTTCGCATTATTTGCCATGTTCCCTTCTTTAATGAAACAATTGCCTAAATCGGGAGGCTGGTTAAACACCGTCAAAGTCATATTAGGCTTTTTGGAATTGGCATTATCACTTAAATTCCTATCGGTAGCCGATCTCGCCTATGGGTGGCACATACTCGACCGGGAAACATTTTTGGTGCTTTGGATCGTTATCTTCGCATTGTTGGGATTTTATCTGCTCGGTAAGCTCAACTTTTCGCACGATTCCCCGATTAAACACGTCTCCGTCCCCCGTCTATTCCTCGCCATCATTTCGCTATCTTTTTCATTATATATGATTCCCGGATTGTGGGGAGCTCCGTTAAAAGCGATCAGTGCATTCGCGCCCCCCTTATATACCCAGGATTTCAACTTATATAATAAAGAAGTTCACGCAGCTTTCAACGACTATAACGAGGGTTTGGCGTACGCCCGACAAGAAAAGAAGCCCATACTCATCGACTTTTCGGGGTATGGTTGTGTCAACTGCCGTAAAATGGAGGCTTCCGTGTGGACCGACCCGGTTGTAAAACAGATTCTTGAAAACAAATACGTACTTATTACCTTAATGGTCGATGACAAAGAAAAATTAAAGAAGCCCATTACGGTAACCGAAAATGGGAAATCGGTAAAACTAACGACCGTCGGTGAAAAATGGAGTTTCTTACAAAGACATAAATTCGGAGCCAATGCTCAACCATACTATGTTATTATCAATAGTGACGGAGAGCCATTAGCCGCCCCATACGGATACAATGAAAGCGTAGCTAAATTTATCGATTTCTTACAAAAAGGACTAAAAGCATTTAATAAATAAACACATGTCACACACGAGAGAAGAAAAAATAGAGGCATTCGGCCGGTTTATCGATATCCTCGATATTCTACGCGAAAAGTGTCCGTGGGATCATAAGCAAACGAATGAAAGTTTACGTCCCAACACGATAGAAGAGACCTACGAACTCTGTGATGCTCTTATCAGAAAGGACAACGAAGCCACTAAAAAAGAGTTGGGAGACGTATTGTTACATATCGCTTTCTATGCTAAAATAGGAGAAGAAAACGGTTCTTTCGATATTGCCGATGTTTGCAATGCTCTTTGTGAAAAACTAATCTATCGCCACCCTCATGTATTCGGTACAACCCATGTCGATGGATCGAACGAGGTTGAGCAAAATTGGGAGGAACTCAAACTGAAAGAAAAAGGCGGTAATAAAACCGTACTCGAAGGCGTGCCATCGGCCTTACCGGCTCTAATAAAGGCTTATCGAATACAAGATAAAGCACGCAATGTAGGCTTCGACTGGGAAGAAAAAAGCCAAGTCTGGGACAAAGTTTTTGAAGAGTTCGGCGAACTGAAAAATGAAATAGAAAACATGAACCCGGATAATATGGAAAATGAATTCGGAGATCTATTTTTCAGTCTCATCAATGCGGCAAGACTTTATGACATCAACCCGGAAAATGCATTGGAACATACGAACCAAAAGTTTATACGACGGTTTAACTACCTCGAACAGGAAACATTACAAAAAGGTAAAAATCTAAAAGATATGTCTCTCGCCGAAATGGATGCCATTTGGGACGAAGCCAAACAAAAAGGACTGTAATCAAATTGAACTTACTACGGCTCTCATTTGTTCATTCGCTATAACACATATAACGAATCACTAATGAGAGCTTTTTTATCACTCTTCCTACCTCTGCTCATATCTTCGCTTCATGCAGAAAAAATAATAACCAACCCGAACTGGGTCGCTCGAAATACGCCGGTTGTAACAGTCGACAGCATTCTATTACGAGACACCGTAAGCCGAATGTACATCACGCTAAAACAACTACCACATACGTCTCTCACCATACACGACGATTGGGTCGTCCAAGACAGTATAAAACGGTTTTCTGGGAAAGTACGGGATATAGACGGTGTCGATTTCGACCGAATTTTCCAATTCGATAGCGACAGTACGATCCATATAGAAATGGATTTTCCTGCACTCCCTCCGTCCTTAACGGAGGTCGATATCATCGGAAATCAAAAATCCAACGAAATCAGAATTATAGGTTTATCTCTAACCGAAAAAAGGAACAAGACTTCCATATATCCACAACCCAACCCTATATACAGATCTGCTACACCAGCAATAACCTTCGACACAGACACAGCTATACTACAAGGTAAATTCGTCGGATATCACAAACGGTTGAATTTACCCGACGGGAAAATCATACTGGACGATCTGTTCTCCGGGAAACAGACCGAAATAAACATTCCTATCGCACCAGACGGTTCGTTCTCCGCAAAAATCCCTACACGCTATCCAATCCAACAAAAACTAATTTTTGGGGATCGATATATCCCTTTTTATATCGAATCAACAGATACGCTTTACATAGAAACGTATTTGGACGAATTATTCGCTCCCTATCGATATTCAGGAGAAATAGAACAAAACTGCGTTCATTCGACATACCGAGGCAAGAATGCCCGAATCAATTACGAATTAAGGGAAATACGATTAAAAAACATTTCAGAAACGGAAGATTGGATAAAAAGCCTAAACACCCTTTCAACACAAAAATATTATACTTCGGAAGAAAATAAATTTAAAGTAAAACTTGAATATGTAAACTCGAAATATAATCAAGGAGAAATATCTGATACATCTTATCATTTATCAATTCTAAATAATTACTATAATTTTATTTATCATATATTTGTATATATGAATATTATAGACGAAAATATTATAAACGAATATAGTATTAAAAATATAGATTATATATCATTCGCAGATATTTTTGCCATGAATGACCCTTTATCTACGACTTCGGAATATTACCTGCCTTTTTTAATGTTATTGGAAAGTTGGAGAGCCATGACGACACCTCCTAATTGGGAATATTCAGACTTTATAAAAGCTCTCGAAAAGCGAAATATGGACTTATCAAATACCGAAAAAGAGACTCTGAAATTTGTATTCGGAGAGATCCAAACGCCACCCGATAATGTAGAAAGAACCATAGAGTCGTTCAACAAAAAATCCGAAAAAGAACAAATTTCCATGAGAGAAGAGAAACTCCGAGCACTCAGAAAACAAACATACGAAACCTATTTCGGACCATCTACCGATTTCACTTGCCAGCTTATTAATACCCTCTCGATCATCAGGCTTATACACTCCCTCGACAGGAAACTGACTGAAACTGAAATAAAAGAATTTACCGCCCCGATTACCGACCGCAGACTTCTAAAAGTTATCGACCAGACAAATTTTTCTTACAAGCCCCAATCTCTACAAGGCCATTGACCGGATATTACGAAGAATGAAAATAAAAATGTAACTTTGCATTCGGAAAAGAGCAGCAGTAAGACACGACCGGAAAAACGGATTTTGTCGTTCCTTGTTTCTTCGTTTAAACTACAAAACAATATAATGAAAGTCTGTATAGCCGAAAAACCCAGTGTAGCCAAAGAAATAGCCGATATAGTAGGCGCAAAAAACCGACATGACGGATATTACGAAGGAAACGGCTATCAGGTGACTTGGACTTTCGGCCATCTCTGCACATTAAAAGAGCCTCATGAATATACCGACTCGTGGAAACAATGGACATTGAGATCCCTGCCCATGATACCCACCCGATTCGGGATTAAATTAATCTCCGACCGGGGTATCGAAAAACAATTCGGTATCATAGAATCGCTCATGTCCAACGCCGAAGCCGTCATAAACTGTGGTGATGCCGGTCAAGAAGGGGAACTCATTCAACGATGGGTTATGCAAAAAGCTGCTTGTAAATGCCCGGTCTACCGCCTTTGGATATCGTCCTTGACAGAAGAAGCCATACGAGAGGGATTTCAAAATCTCAAACCTCAAACAGAATTCGACTCTCTTTATTTTGCCGGACTTTCACGGGCTATCGGCGATTGGTTATTAGGAATGAACGCTACCCGGCTTTACACGTTGAAATATGGACAGAACCGTCAAGTCCTTTCCATCGGGAGGGTACAGACTCCCACTTTGGCATTAATCGTAAACCGTCAACTCGAAATCGAACATTTTGTTCCTCAACCTTATTGGGAATTGAAAACCTTATATCGGGAAACGACATTCGCCGTCACCAAAGGGAAATTTCAAACCGAAGCAGAGGGAAAAGAATTTCTACAAAAGATAGAGGGATTCCCCTTCACGGTTACCGATATAACGACCAAACAAGGAAAAGAAGCGCCACCGAGATTATTCGACTTAACCAGCCTTCAAGTCGAGTGTAATAAAAAATTCTCTTTCTCGGCAGAAAACACTTTGAAAATCATTCAGTCGCTTTACGAAAAAAAAGTAACCACCTACCCTCGCGTCGACACTACATTTCTAAGCGACGACATATATCCGAAGGTTCCGGGCATAATGTCGGCATTAACAGCTTACACAACATTAACAGCCCTTTTTTCGACCGGGAAGATCCCCAAGAGCAAAAAGGTATTCGACAACTCCAAAGTGACCGATCACCATGCTATCATTCCCACGAACGTAAAGGCAACCAACCTCACGGGCGAAGAGCAAAAAGTGTACGACTTAGTGGCCCGAAGATTTATTGCGGCATTCTATCCCGATTGTATCGTTTCCAATACGGTCGTACTGGGCGAGGTAAATCAAATCGAATTTAAAGCCACGGGGAAACAAATCTTATCTCCGGGGTGGAGAACCGTATTCGGGAAAGAAGAAAATAACGAAGAGTTGGAAAGCACCTTGCCTGCTTTCACCAAAGGTGAAACCGGCCCCCACACACCTTCTTTGGCAGAAAAATGGACCCAGCCTCCCAAACCGTATACCGAAGCCACATTATTGCGAGCCATGGAGACGGCTGGAAAATCGGTAGAGGACGAAGAACTGAGAGATGCCTTGAAAGAAAACGGTATCGGACGTCCTTCCACGAGAGCCGCCATTATTGAAACGCTGTTCAAACGCCACTATATCCGTAAAGAAAGGAAGAATCTGGTTGCCACTCAAACAGGAGTGGAACTAATCGGGACTATTCGCAACGAGTTGCTAAAATCGGCCGAATTGACCGGTATTTGGGAAAACAAATTGCGTAAAATAGAACGCAACGAATATCGTGCCGCCGATTTCCTGGAAGAACTGAAAAAAATGGTGGGCGAAATCGTTTTGTACGTACTAAGCGACAATTCCGGCAAAATCACAGCGGCTCCACCCCCGGAGGAACCGAAGAAAAAATCAACGACATCGGCCAAACCCGGGAAGAAAAAAACAACAAATAAAACATCTACGGAGAAGAAACCAAAAGAACAACTTTTATCATGTCCCGTATGCCACACCGGCCATATCATACAGGGAAAGACGGCATACGGATGCAGCCGATGGAAAGAAGGATGCGGTTTCAGGTTGCCATTCGACGAAGCCGGGAACCCTCTCGATGAAGAAACGCTGCAAAAACGTATTCAAGACTATAACCCGAATACTCATTTGAATCATGAATAAAGAAGAATGGTTTCCTCTGATAGACGAACAAGGTAACACAATAGGAAAAGCGACCCGCCGTGAATGCCACAACGGATCGAAATTACTCCACCCGGTAGTCCACCTACATATTATAAATAACGACGGGGAGTTGTATCTTCAAAAGCGATCGACGAATAAAGACATTCAACCCGGCAAATGGGATACGGCCGTAGGCGGTCATATCGATTACGGGGAGACCGTCGAAGAAGCGTTGGCAAGAGAAGTTCGCGAAGAGTTGGGAATCACGCATTTCATTCCGATACATGTGCTTACTTATATCTTCGAATCGGATCAGGAACGCGAGATGGTAAACACATTCTATACGGTATATACCGGAAAAATGCAAATCGATCCAGTCGAAATCGACGACGGAAAGTTCTGGACATTTTCAGAAATACATGAAAATATGGGGAAAGGAATCTTCACTCCTAATTTCGAACAAGAATTTCTCCGCATAGAATCCCGGCTTATCCGAGCCTTTAAACAGGAAACTATGAAAAAAGACTGTGAATAAAGACGAAGACTCTGTTCACACCTATGTATCCCCCTTCGGGTTCTATAATCATCTTATATGGACAAGACATTTTACACCCTGTGGACTAATCACACTGAATCTATCGCGTACCAAGATTAACCGACAAGGTCTCCGACCTCCGCTGAAACAAACTCTATAAGAGCCCCGGCTGCTATTTTTATCTGTAATCCTCGTTGTCCGGCACTAATATAAATAGGGTCATGCGACAGACAACTTTCGTGGATATATACAGGATAATTTTTCTTCATGCCAATGGGAGAACAACCACCCCGAATATATCCGGTAGTCGGCAACAGTTCCTTCATGGCAATCATCTCGGCACTCTTATTTCCCGATATTTTAGCAGCCTTTTTCAAATCGACCTCTTTGTCGCCCGGAATCACACAAACGAATATCCCGTGTTTATCGCCACGCAATACCAAAGTCTTGAATACTTGTTCTATATTCTCACCCAGTTGTTCGGCAACATGAGTAGCAGCTAAATTATTCTCGTCGACTTCATAGGGAATCAATTCGTATGGTATTTTCGCCCTATCCAACAGCCGAGCCGCATTCGTCTTATTCGTCTTCATACCTAAATCAATAATCGGACAAATATAGCTATTTACAGAAAACCGAAAAAGAATATATCATGGAAGCTAAAAAAGATTTTACTTCCACAGCCCATGCTGCTTATTTTACCCCAAATAGTATTGATTCAAAACCGTTAAATTTTCTCCTAATTCAAGGATTAAAGGTTTTCCCGTGGGTATTTCTACATCTACAATTTGTTTGGGCGATAAATTTTGTAGCATCATTATCAAGGCCCTCAAACTATTTCCATGAGCTGCAACCAGTATCGTTTTGCCTTTCTCAGCCTCTGGCAAAATACGCTCTTTCCAACAAGGCAACACTCTATGAACAGTATCTTCAAGCGATTCACCATGAGGTAACAGTTTTTCTTGAACCATCTGATAACGGGCATCATGAGCCGGATATCTGGGATCCTCGTCTCCTACTTGCGGAGGTCTGACATCATAACTCCGTCGCCAAATATGAACTTGCTCCGCCCCATACTTCTCAGATGTTTCCAACTTATTCAAGCCTTGCAGCGCACCATAATGTCGTTCATTGAGCCTCCAATCTTTATATGCCGGAGTCCACAACCTATCCAATTCTTCCATAACTAAAAAGCGAGTAACAATAGCACGCTTTAACAAAGACGTAAACGAAATATCGGGATATATGGAAAAACTCCGTAACAGCTCTCCTGCCCGACGAGCTTCATCTCTCCCCTTTTCGGACAATGGGACATCTGTCCACCCCGTAAATCGGTTCTCCTTATTCCATATACTCTCTCCATGCCGGAGCAAAATCAATTTATTCATCGAGGATTCAATTATTGTAATATATATTCAAGTTCTCCCAGATACCCTCAGAATCGGTTATATTCATGGAAGTTAATATTTCGGATACATTTATCAGAGGTAACGGATAATTTTTGAACACTGTATTTTGCGTACGTAGTGCCAACATTCCTCTCATCGACCCGATTGATATACTCAATAACAATGCAAGTAACCGAGTATCAACTGTGACTTGGGAATTTTCGAGCTTAACAAAATCCTTCAATTTCTCAATTTTATAAACCACAGCGATTCTATAAAAAAGAAGTTCTTGACCGATAAAATTACGACGACGAATATAACGGACTCCTGTTATCAACTTAAAATAATCCCGTTTAACATCGGGATAAATATTTACCACAAACTTAACCGGAATAATCTCTTTTCCTATATTTATCGATTTTTTTGCCGCAGGACAGGTAAAATCTAACTCCTCTATATGTTCCAAACTCAGTTGTATCGAGGGTATCTCCATTTTCTTATACATTTATTCATATAACACACACTCTGTTCACTTTGTTTGGTCCATATAAAAAGAAGGCCGGTGAATTGGAATTTTCACCGGCCTTCTTTTTATATCTATTACGATACTCAATCGTTCATCGACAGCAAAAGTTCTTCATTCGAAGAAGTACGCTCCATACGGTCTCGCATAAATTCCATTGCCTCTATCGAATTCATATCGGACAAGTATCGACGCAATATCCACATACGGTTGAGTGTGTCTTTCGGTAACAACAAATCGTCCCGACGAGTACTCGATGCCGTGATGTCAACAGCCGGGAAAATGCGTTTGTTAGACAATTTCCGATCGAGCTGCAACTCCATATTACCCGTTCCCTTGAACTCCTCGAATATCACCTCGTCCATCTTCGAACCGGTCTCGGTCAAAGCAGTAGCGATAATCGTAAGGCTTCCCCCGTTCTCTATATTACGAGCCGCACCGAAAAAGCGTTTAGGCTTATGCAACGCATTGGCATCGACACCACCAGAGAGCACTTTACCGGAGGCCGGAGAAACCGTATTATAAGCTCTCGCCAAACGAGTGATGGAGTCTAACAGAATGACAACATCGTGACCACATTCAACCATACGTTTGGCTTTTTCCAATACGATACTAGCCACTTTCACATGACGTTCGGCCGGCTCGTCGAAAGTAGATGAGATAACCTCGGCTTTTACACTACGGGCCATATCGGTAACCTCTTCGGGACGCTCGTCGATCAACAATATAATCATATAAACCTCCGGGTGATTCTCAGAGATAGCATTGGCTATATCTTTCAACAACACGGTCTTACCCGTCTTAGGAGGTGCAACGATCAATCCACGCTGTCCTTTACCGATAGGAGAAAACATATCGACCACACGAGTAGATAAATTACAGTATTTTCCACTCGTCAAATCAAATTTTTCATCGGGGAAAAGAGGAGTAAGATGATCGAACGGGACACGGTCTCGAACATATTCGGGTGTGCGACCATTTATTTTCTCCACCTTCACCAGCGGAAAATATTTCTCTCCTTCCTTAGGAGGACGAATAGGTCCTTCAACGACATCGCCCGTCTTCAAACCAAACAACTTTATTTGCGATTGAGAAACATAGACATCATCGGGAGAAGTCAAATAATTGTAGTCGGACGAACGAAGAAATCCATACCCATCGGGCATCATCTCCAATACCCCCACACCTGTCAATATTCCATCGAAATCGTATGGTCTCTCGACAGGTTTCGGCTCAGGGACAAACGTTTGTTGATTATTCGAGTTTTGGTTTTGCCCATTGTTATTTCCTGCATTATTCTGGCTATTCCTATTCTGTGGGACGAATGTGCGCTGTCCTCTCGGAACAAATCTTTGCTTTTCGCTATGTGGGAAGAATGTCTGTAACGACGATGTAGGCAACGGTGCTTGTTGTCCTTGATTTGCGGTAGCGGGCTGTTGTTGAATAATTTCCTGTTGCTTGTTTTCTACCGGGGTGGAAGGCGTTGTAACCGGAACAGAAGGCGAGGGTGTTTGCAGTGTGTTTTGAGCTTCATTTATCAATTCAGCTGGAAGAGCTTTCTTTTGTATCCGTTTGCGTTGTTTGGGTTGCCCTCCTTGTGTACTTTGCTGAGGAAGCTCTTCGTTTTCATTGGAACCGCTATTTTCCACCAACGCCATAGAGCTTTCTTTTAAATTCTCAAATAGTTCGGCTACCGGCTCTTTCAAAGCGGGATGAGAAGATAACCCAGTCTCTTCTATAATAGAAGGAATATCTTTTACTTCTATAACATTATCCTGTTTTGAATCTTCTTTTTTCGAGGTTTCACTCGTTACATCGCTTTTTTTCTTTCTGCCTTTCTTTTTCACCTCTTTCGTATCTTCCACACCTGTCGATTCCACAGATGGAGACGGTGTCGGCTCCGTATTTGATTTACTTTCTAGTTCATTCGGTTTTTCAAGTACAGGCTTCTCTTTATTTTTCTTAGGTTTAGGACCTCTCTTTTTCGGAGCAGGAGGATTAGCGGCAGCTTTACTTGCCATATCAATAGCTTGTTGATCAAGAATTTTATAGACAAGATCTTCTTGTTCTATACCATCAATCTTTTGGATACCCATTTCAGCAGCTATCACTTTCAACTGGTCAAGAGTTTTAGCGCTCAATTCTAAAATATTATACATGAATAAATAAATATGATTTACACTTTATATTTATTAAAGCTACCTGCATGATTACTCATACTGGCTGAAAGAACAAATATAATTATTGGATTTTTGAATTTACTGCGTACAGAATTTCACTACGCAATTTCACCGTACAAATATACGGCCGATTTGTCAAACAAAACAAGAAATGTAAAAATAAGTTTATTATTTAACTATTTTTCATATTTAAATTCGATTATTCTCTTTGTATCCACAGTCACTCGATATCCATCGGCCGCACGCTCTCCCAATATCCATATTATCGTATTTCCCGAACATAGCAGCAAAGCATTGGCTTTATCGATTAGAGAATATTTTTTATCTCTAAAATAATCGCTCAATTTACGGCTGCCTCTCATTCCAAAGGGGGTAAAACGATCTCCCGTCTCCCACCGGCGAATAATTAGCGGAAATACAAGTTTGTCCAAGTCGAAACAAGCATAGGATTTATCACGAGAGAAACAATACGTTTCATCGTTGTCCAGACATCGATACAATAAATTTCCGTGTAACAAAGTTCCACATTCTTCGAGACTTTCGATTTTCTCTACCACCGTCCCAGCCTCTTCTCTTTCCTGTGATTCCAATATCAAATATTCCCTGTCTTTAACGATTCTGTAATTCCGAGATAAAAACACCTTCCCAGAAATACCGCCACAAGACGATATTATCTCTGTTATCTGTTCGGAAACAAAGCCGTAAGGAGTCAAAAATTCAAATAAGAAAGCCTTAGGCGACGGAAGCTGTTTCAGTTTCTCCACCGGAATATAAATATATTCACCTTTATATTCCAACACGTTTTGCTCCTGCTCATGTATAGCCGCTTTATAGACCGATTCCACTTCCCTCAAATTCAAAATAGAAGAATATATGGAATGGTCAACCGACGGATTGATCGAACGTAACAAAGGCAATACTTGTAATCGAATTTTATTTCTGATATAAACCGATTCTAAATTGGTACAATCGACCACATACGACACCCCATGTTCCGACAAATACGATTCTATATCTTTACGGGAAACGGTCAACAACGGTCGCACAACAAATCCGTTACGTGGTTTCATCGACGTAAGACCGGCAATCCCGGTTCCTCGAATTAAATTCAGCAACAGGGTTTCCACACTATCGTCCCGATGATGGGCCACGGCTATCGCCTGTGCCCGATATTGTTTCCTTTTCTCTTCAAACCAATCATATCGCAGTTGGCGGCAAGCCATCTCGACCGACACATTATTGGTCATCGCATAACATGAAGCATCAAACGAAATCTCCTCGAACGGCAAATTCCACTCAAAAGCTATCTGCCGAGTAAAATTCCTGTCCCGCAAAGATTCTTCACCTCTCAAATTGAAATTACAGTGACAGACTATACACGAATATCCCAAACTCTTCAAGACATGAAGTAACGCAATAGAGTCGGCTCCTCCGCTCACACCAACGATAACAGGGCCAGATTTGTCTAAAAGTTTTTTATCCTCGACAAACTCGTGTATACTTTGTAAAAATGGAGAGACAGACATATCGTTACTTCTTAAATTCATAACAAAATTAGTAATAAAGGAATATTTTTTCAGCAGATTCCCTTTTTTATTCGTCAAAAAAAATATTTCTCAAAAATCCACCCAAAAAGAAGTCATTTATTATTAAATTTGCATTTAAAAATAAGAATTATACAGGTATGATTGAAAAAATCCAACGTATCAAAGCAGAAATCGAGGCATTAAAAGTTTCTAAATCAGAAGATTTAGAGAATATTCGTATAAAATATCTAAGTAAAAAAGGAGAAATTTCTCAACTTTTCAATGATTTCAGAACTGTCGCCGCCGAACAAAAGAGAGAAGTAGGAAAACAACTGAATGAATTGAAGACTCTTGCAACAGAAAGAATCAATGCCTTGAAAAGCGAATTCGAAGATACCCATTCGGAATCTCAAAATATAGACTTGACACGAACAGCCTACCCCATTCCGTTAGGATCGAGACACCCGCTTTCCTTAGTAAAAAACGAAATATGCGATATCTTCGCCCGTTTGGGATTTTCAATTGCAGAAGGTCCCGAAATCGAAGACGATTGGCATGTGTTCTCAGCATTGAATTTTGCCGAAGACCACCCGGCTCGCGATATGCAGGACACATTCTTTATACAACGTTCTCCCGATATTCTTCTTCGTACACACACCTCGTCTGTACAAACAAGAACGATGGAGCACTCCCAACCCCCTATCCGCATCATTTGTCCGGGTCGTGTTTACCGCAACGAAGCTATATCTTACCGGGCACACTGCTTTTTCCATCAAGTAGAAGCCTTATATATAGACAAAAATGTTTCTTTTGCCGATTTGAAGCAAGCGTTGCTTTATTTTGCCAAAGAAATGTTCGGATCAGAAACTCAAATTCGACTCCGTCCTTCTTATTTCCCGTTTACCGAACCTTCTGCCGAAATGGATATATCCTGTAATATCTGCGGGGGTAAAGGATGTGCATTTTGCAAACATACCGGTTGGGTCGAAATTCTGGGTTGCGGCATGGTAGACCCCAATGTCCTCGAAGCATGTGGCATAGATAGTAAAATATACAGCGGTTATGCATTAGGCATGGGTATCGAACGAGTCACCAATCTGAAATATAAAGTCAAAGATTTACGAATGTTCTCTGAGAACGATGTACGTTTCCTCGAAGAATTCGAATCGGCTCATTAAAATTTATGTGAATGGAGTTTTGTAAAGTCGCTTGTGTTCTCGCGGGAGGAGGCATAGGTTCTGTTGCAAGGTTTTTTATCGCTTCGGAAATTCAACGTCTTTTCCCGGCTTATCCGTGGGGAACATTATGCGTAAACTTAGCAGGCTCTTTTATCATCGGGATACTTTGGGCTTTTTGTTATTCTTTTGATTTTTCACCTAATCTGAGAGTTTTTTTATTCGTCGGATTATTAGGTGGATTTACCACGTTCTCCTCATTCTCTTTGGAAACGATGAATCTATTGAATTTAGGGAAAGTCCACAGTGCCCTATTCTATATCATCGGTACTAATCTCGGAGGTATTATTGCCGTTTTCGGAGGATTTTTCTTAGCGAAATATAGTCTTCATATGATAAAATTTTTATAACGCCATGACTACCAAAGAAAGATATGCCGGAGTCATTAAATGGTTTCAAGAAAACAAACCTATCGCCGAAACCGAATTGCAATATCACGACCCATTTCAATTACTGATTGCAGTCATTCTGTCGGCACAATGTACCGACAAACGGGTAAACATGATAACCCCGGCTCTATTCGAAGCATTCCCTACTCCACAAGATCTGGCCGCAGCTACACCGGAAGAAGTTTATACATACATTAAAAGCGTATCATATCCCAATAACAAATCGAAACATTTGGTGGGAATGGCTCGTACACTCATCGAACAGTTCAACGGTGTCGTACCTTCCGAAATAGAAGATTTGCAAAAATTACCGGGAGTGGGTCGAAAAACAGCCAACGTCATAGCATCGGTCGTATTTAACAAAGAAGCGATGGCTGTCGATACTCACGTTTTCAGAGTCTCCAACAGAATCGGACTTACCAACCATTCAAAAACTCCCCTCGAAACAGAAAAAACATTGGTAAAAAATATTCCGGGACACCTACTCCCCATCGCACATCATTGGTTGATTCTACACGGACGTTACATTTGTATGGCTCGCAAACCCAATTGCTTGGAATGCGGAATCCGCCCATATTGCAAATATTACAATCATAACCAAAAGAATAATGCCGAAGAATAATTCTCCGGCATTATTCTTTTTATAAAAAACACTTCATTATTCGGGAATATAACATTCGAGTAACTTCGCAGAAGTTTCTGCCTCGATTGTCACCCATGAGAGTGTAGCGGGAATCAATGCGGTTTGTCCTTGATGTAAAGATATCGTGTAACCGTTATTATCGGTCAATCGCACTTTTCCACCCATACACATATAGATAACGAACGAATCATGTCCCGAAACGGAACGCTTCACACTTTTATCCACTTCGATTAAATTCGTTTCGAAATACGGGCATTTGACTAAACCGACAGCATCGTTATTTTTAGCCGCATAATCGGTTCGTAAATTATCATACATTTTAAAATCGACTGCATCGATAGACTGCTCGATATGCAACTCTCTGGCATTGCCCTGCGCATCTCTACGATCATAATCGTATATGCGATAAGTAATATCGGAGCTTTGCTGAATCTCGGCTATCAATATTCCCTCACAAATAGCATGAATACGGCCTGCCGGAAGAAAGAACACATCGCCGCTTTTCACTTCATGAAATTGCAATACGTCGGTAATCGTATTATTTTTGATTCGCTCTACATACTCTGCGGGAGTTATTTGCTTAGAAAATCCCGAATAGAGGCCTGCTCCCGGTTTAGCGTCGATGACATACCACATCTCGGTTTTCCCAAATGAATTGTGCCGGGCCATCGCCAACTCATCATTGGGGTGAACTTGAATAGAGAGATTATCGTGTGCGTCGATAAATTTAATCAACAACGGGAATTTATCGGCATAGCGAGCTGCGACATGCTTCCCCAGCAAATTCGCCCCGTCGCGCTTAATCAACTCCGTAATCGTTTTCCCTTTATCTTCCCCTTCGCTAACGACCGATATACGATCGCCTACTTGTGAAATTTCCCAACTTTCACCGATACCGGGGTGAACTTCGGGTAACTGTTTGAATCGGCTGATTTCTTCTCCCCCCCAAATCATAGGACGAAGAATGTCTTCAAATTTCAAAGGATACATAGCTTTTATTTTTTATATCAACATTATAATTATAGAGTTATTCGATACTTATCCGGTTCTATATTTTTACCCGTCCAAAACGCAGGCTTGCTCTCGGTCCCATACCTGTCACGAGCCACTATGGCATAATTCCTATAAGGAATCGACAATGAACATGAATGTATATTTTTAGGTAATACAGCCACTATCTGATCTCCTGTATTCATATCCAAAGAATCATTTGTCGCATACAATACATAGGTGAATGCACCATCTGCCGGACTCCAAGAAATATTAGAAATGCCGCCCTGTGTCTCCACTCGTAAATTGTTCGGGGTATCCGGTATTTGCGATATAGGATTTTTCAACCCGGGTGTCAAGGCCGGATACCTGTAAAAACAGGAAACGAGCCATTGCCTCAAAATCGTATGCGTATGTAAATTTTCATATCGGAAATAGGCCTGTCCCACTCCCATTTTCCGAGTGGTCTCGATTTGTCTCTTTATTTCTATGAAAGGCCAATTACCTTCGTTCTTATCCAACCGGTAAACTCCCAAGCCACTTATTACTTTTCCGGGAGGACAAGAATTTGTCCAGTCATACAAGAACGGATAATAATTTTCTTCTCTGAAATACATCATCGGGACAATAAAATCATGCCGTCCGCTCTGCAACCAATCTTTCGGATTTTGCGAAACAGCCTCCATGCAGCTCCATTCCGCAGGGAAACCTTCTAATGAAGCATATCTACCTAACGGTGAACTACTGACTTTCACCCACGGCTTTAATCGTTTCACCTCTTCATAAATGGCTGTGACGATACCGGTTATATTGTCTTCTCTCCAACGAAACAAAGACTTGCTTCTACTTCCCCACTTCCTAAACGAATCGGAATCGGGAAATTTCATCGCATTATCGGGATAACGCACATAATCCAAATGAATACCGTCGACATCATATTTAGAAACGACTTCCCCGACTAATGCTCTTAAATAATCCTTCACCGCCGGATTCCCCGGATCGAGAAACCATTCCCCCGATAATTGCTTACACCATGAACGATGGCGGGCAACAACCGAAGAACGACCTTGTTTTTTCACTTGCCTATTCGATCCCACCGGAAAAGTGACGAGCCAAGCGTGGCATTCGATGGCCCGTTTATGACATTCCTCAATGACGAAAGCAAGAGGATCGTATCCGGGTTCCCGCCCATGACTTAAAACGGCAGCCCACGGTTCGTATCGAGAAGAATAAAAAACCTCACCTCGAATACGCGCTTGAAAAAACACCGTATTGATTCCTACCGATTGCAACTCATCGAGAATATAGCACAACTCTTTTTGCTGTATATATCTATCGGACAAAACCTTTACCGGACGCGAAGGCCAATCCAATCCCCAGTTCGTTGTTATCCACACCGCCCTCATTTCATATTTCGGAGAAGAAGGAAATATGGAAACACAGATAAAACAAACTGAAAGAAGTATTAGCAGTCGTTTTTTCATTAAAGATTTGTATTAAGAGAAATAGTGCAAACAAAAGCAGAAACAAATTTATCGGACTCTACGAGCACAGTCTATTTCCACATTTGGTGCAAAGGTACATTTTTATTCCCACAAAATAGCTTTACAGAACTTATTTCATACGACAAAAACTCAACTCCCAAAAATAAAATAAGAACGACAGATTATCATAAAAAATAGTACCTTTGCAATTCCATACGAAAGATTATGAATACAACTTTCGCCACCATATTAGAAATTGTCGGCACACTGGCCTTCGCCATTAGTGGCATTCGATTAGCAGCCGCAAAACAATTCGATTGGTTCGGAGCCTATGCTGTCGGGCTTGTAACAGCCATAGGAGGTGGAACGCTCCGAGATGTCTTGTTGAATGCAACTCCTTTCTGGATGATAAACGGCAGCTACCTCACCGTAACGGCCATAGCTCTTATTTTCGTCATTATTTTCAAACAATACTTGGTAAAACTCGAAAATACGTTCTTCATATTCGATACGATCGGGTTAGCTCTATTTGTCGTCGTGGGAGTAGAAAAAACACTTATGTTCGGATTTCCGTTTTGGGTAGCGATCGTCATGGGAACCATTACGGGATCGGTCGGCAGTATCATTCGCGATATCCTCATCAACGAAGAACCTCTGCTATTTCGTAAAGACATCTATGCCTTAGCTTGTGTCGCCGGAGGAATCATGTTTTATCTAGGAGAAAAAATGGGGTTCAACAGTATAACCAACCAATCCATTTGCGGCATATCGGTCGTTGCGGTTCGCTTACTCGCTGTAAAATTTCACTGGTCTTTGCCAGCCTTGAAAGATGACACGACCAACCCCATTAAAGACTGACATTTCATCATGTTCGAACGACTGAAAAAATACGATAAAAAAGCAATAGGACAATTTATTCGTTTCGGTATTGTCGGTATCATAAATACCCTTATAACGCTTATCGTCATTTACTTCCTGCAAGAGATTCTACATGTAAAATATACCATATCCAATTTTATAGGCTATATAGCAGGTGTCGTCAATAGTTTCTTCTGGAACAAACTTTGGGTATTTAAAAAATTAAATAGTAACTTTATCCGCGAAGCCATCTTATTCCTCGTCTGTTTCGGGATATGCTATGGCATACAATTTATATCGTTACTCATTTTGGTAGAGATATTATATGTACCCGATTCTTGGGCTCAACTTTTGAGTATGATCGTATATACACTGTGTAATTTCATTATGAATAGATGTATCACTTTTAAAAAATAAAAGTTTCATACCATGAAAGTATCTGTAATCATTCCCTGTTATAACGAAGAAGAAGTACTACCCTTGTCCCATAAGCGATTTTCCCAAGTAATGGAAAGTACGGCTCACGATTATGAACTTATTTTCGTTAACGATGGGAGCAAAGACCACACAGAAGAACTTTTACTCGGTTTCGCCAACGATGATCCTCATACAAAAGTAATATCGTTTTCCAGAAACTTCGGACATCAAAATGCCGTGAGTGCAGGATTACACAACTGTACCGGAGACATTGCCGTTATCATCGATGTGGACCTGCAAGACCCGCCCGAAGTTATTCCCCAAATGATAGATACTTATTTGAAAGAAGGCAGTAATGTCGTATATGCGGTACGCAATAAACGTGAAGGGGAAACTTTCATGAAAAAATTCACCGCCAAGATTTATTATCGCATGCTCAACTCTCTATCTGACTACACATTTCCTGTCGATACAGGCGATTTCAGGCTCATCGATCGCAAGGTTTTGGATGCATTCAAACAGTTTCCCGAAAAGCATAAATATTTGCGGGGACTTTTCAGTTGGATGGGATTTAAACAAACTCCGTTCTATTATACCCGTAACGAACGTGCTGCCGGCAGAACGAAATATTCCATACGAAAAATGTTTTCATTAGCCTCGGCCGGTATCTTCGGTTTTTCTAAAAAGCCATTAAAATTGGCCATATCATTAGGAACACTTTCCATTTTTATAGCATTGGCTTTTGCTATCTGGATATTTATCATGTACCTTTCCGGCAAAGAATCTATCGTTCCGGGGTGGTCTTCGACAATCATTACTATCGTATTTTTAGGTGGAGTGCAATTGTTTACCATCGGAATACTCGGAGAGTACATTGGAAATATCTTCGATGAAACCAAAAATCGCCCAGAATACATTATAGATAAAAAAATCAATTTTGATCCTCATAACAACCAAACGATTTAAAGACTATCCCCATTATGAATGTGCCTAAAATAAGTTCCAAGACATCTCTATTTCTTTTACTGTTAGTCATCAGTACCTTAACGATCATACCCTATTTGGGGCTAACCAACTTCCACACCAAAGGAGAACCCCGGGAAGCCATCGTGGCAGTCAGTATGTTACAAAACGACAACTGGATACTACCTATAAACAATGGCGGAGACATCGCCTACAAACCTCCTTTTTTTCATTGGTGTATCGCAGCGTTGTCCCTTCCTGTCGGAGAGGTAACAGAGTTCACTTCGCGCCTTCCTTCGGCACTGGCGGCAATCCTTATGGCAATCGTGTGTTTTCTCTTTTTTGCCAAACGTAGCAGAAACGACATAGCATTCCTTGCCTCTCTATTGCTGCTGTCGGGATTTGAAGTGCATCGAGCTGCAATGGCGTCGCGAGTCGATATGGTACTGACCTGCTTCATCGTCTTAGCCATGCTCCAATTATATCGATGGTGGGAACTCGGGTTGAAAGGAATCCCCATTTGGGCAATACTATTTATGAGTATAGCTACGCTCACTAAGGGACCGGTGGGCATCGTACTTCCATGCGCCGTAATCGGCATATTCCTTCTTTTCCAAAAAGTGTCTGTATGGAAAGCCTTCTATAAAATTATCCCCATAGCACTACTATCCTGTATCTTGCCTTTACTCTGGTATTATGCGGCCTATCAACAGGGAGGAGAAGCATTTCTACGGCTCGTTATGGAAGAAAACGTCGATCGCTTCTTGGGAAAAATGTCATACGGTTCACACGAGCAACCCATCATCTATTATGTTTATATTACCTTAGCGGGTTGGTTACCATGGTCGCTTTTAGTTATCATGTCATTATTTACCTTAAAATACAAGAGACCACAGAGTACGGTCAAACTATATTGGGAACGATTCAAAGACTATATCACACACATGGATAAAATGAGACTGTTCAGTCTCTTATCCATTGTCATCATATTCGTTTTTTATTGTATCCCCAAAAGTAAAAGATCGGTATATATTCTTCCCATTTACCCATTCATAGCCTATTTTTTGGCAGAATACATGCTCTTTCTACTCAAACAAAGACCGCGAATATGGAGAATATTTTCAATTTTCATAGCTTTTATCGGGGGATTTTTATTGGTGGTTCTAACTATCGTCAAAAGCGGAATTATAGACAAATACGTCATGTCTTCTACGAGTGACATCAGTCACTATGTAACAGCCCTTTCCGAATCGTGGGATATCATATTCATCATTACTGCCATATTTATAGTATTCTTAATTTATGACATCTATAAGAGCAAACGATACCTAACCTATAATAACCGTTATCTTTACTCGGTCGTAGCCCTGTTTTTCGGCATTCAACTGATGTTGGACGCTTCTACTTTGCCGGCTATACTTAATGCAAAATCGATGAAACCGTTTGCAGACAAAGTAGTATCGACTGTCCCAAATGGAGAGATATATTCTTATGTATCGTCCTCTATGATGCGATTTTTCATTATTAATTTTTATGCACAAAACCGAGTCATTGACTTCGAAAAAGAAATGCCTAAAAATGGTTATTTACTCGTTGGCGAACGGGATTTCAATTATATAAAAGAAAAGTACGGAGAACAATATACTTTTGAACAAACCCTACGAAGCGACCGTAAGGGAAACGACGTGAAAGATTATATTCTACTTTTCAATTTTCAAGAAAACACAGCAGAATGAAGATTAAAAAGTAAAATGTTTGTCACATTGTTGAAATATCTGTTTCTCAATTTTGCACTATCATAAAAATTGAAACTATGGCCAATTACAAAATTTTAGTCGTCGATGACGAAGAAGATTTATGCGAAATTTTGAAATTCAATTTGGAGGTCGAAGGATATGACGTAGATACGGCAAATTCGGCAGAAGAAGCGCTACAAATGAACCTGACCAATTATAACTTATTGTTGCTCGATGTCATGATGGGCGAAATGAACGGATTCAAAATGGCCTCTCTGTTAAGAAAAAACGAGAAGCTGAAACATATTCCCATCATTTTTTTAACGGCCAAAGATACCGAAGACGACAAACTCATGGGATTTAATATCGGTGCGGACGATTATATATCGAAACCGTTTTCTATCCGAGAAGTGATCGCAAGGGTCAAAGCCGTACTAAGACGGATTGTAGACAAAGAAGACCCGGCTATTTTACAATTTGAAAAATTGTACATAGACCCTGTAAAAAAACGAGCGTTCATAGACAATACAGAACTCCCATTGACTAAAAAAGAATTTGAAATATTATCCCTCCTGCTTTCCCACCCGGGACAAGTTTTCTCTCGTGAAGAAATATTATCGAAAATATGGACAGACGAGGTATATGTTTTAGACAGAACTATCGATGTCAATATTACCCGCCTACGCAAAAAAATAGGAGAATACGGTAAGCGCATCGTAACTCGTCTCGGATACGGATATTGTTTTGAAACAGCTTAATTTATGTCTACCGAGAAGGTTCGAAAATCTATGACGTTCGATAGAAAATTATTTTTTTCTATCGGCTCTCTTTTCATCGTTTTTATCGCTATTATTTTACTATTCGAATATAATCTAGAAAAAGAAAACCGACAGCAATCTCTAAATGCCCTTTTACAAGATTATAACGAACTCATATATTCCCAAATTAAAAACAAAGAGATAGACCAAATTTCAATCGACTCCATCATACAGAGTATTACTCGAAAACCTCTAAGAGTAACTATTATATCGGCACACTCTGGAAAAGTGTTGCTCGAAAGCCAACAAGAAAAAGAACCAAACTCCATCGCAAACAACCATTTGGACCGCCCCGAAATAAGATCATCTCTAAAAAATGGGAATGGATATGCCATTCGATATTCTCAATCGTTCAAAAAAAATTTCTTCTATTCAGCTAAACGATATGACGATTGGATCATACGTTCCTCACTTCCTTTCGAACGGGAGAAATTTTCCATACTCAGTCCCAATAACGAATTCATATATTTCATGTTAGCGATATCGATTTTCGCCATACTGTTGCTTTATTATTTTTGCCACAGCTTGGGGAAATCCATTGCCGCTCTCAGCCAGCTATCTCAACAGGCAGAACAGGGAAAGCCTATACACATTACTATAAAATCAGGGGTAGACGACATTGGCAATATTACCCAAAGTCTTACTCACATTTATGATAATTTATTAAAAACCAAAGAGAAACTATCCATAGAGCAAGAGAAACTATTCAAGCATTTACAGTTCTCCAAAGAAGGATTGGCCTTTTTTTCCAAAGATAAAAGGATTATTATGGCCAATAATCTTTTTATTCAGTATCTCAATTTTATCACAGACAATACCCTATCTCCCTCCGACTATTTATTTAAAGAGGCCAATCTGAAAAAAATCAACAATTTCATTTCTCAAAAGCTCTATGAACAAAACGAACAGGAGGAATTTATTTCGGAGTCTATGGTTATAGACAAAGGAAGCCGAACTTTCCTCATAGAATGTATCATATTTCAAGACCATACATTTGAAATAGCCATTAACGATATTACCCAACAAGAACAAGAAAGCCGGTTAAAACGCCAACTTACTCAAAACATCGCTCACGAACTTAAAACCCCGGTCAGCAGTATCCGCGGATATATGGAGACCATTCTTTCCACCGAAATGGACGATAGCCGGAAAAAAATGTTTATGGAGCGTTGCTACGCACAATCCAAACGATTGACCGATTTACTAAGAGATATTTCAATGCTCAATAGGCTGGACGAATCTAAGGACCTCTATGACACGGATAATACCGATTTACAAAAAATCATCAATGAAGTTATTAACGAATCACAAGCGGCCTTGACAGAACGGGAAATGACCGTCGAGACGAAAAACCTCCACGAACGAATGTCCATAAATGGAAATTATTCCTTATTGTACTCCATTTTCAGAAATCTTACAGACAATGCCATAGCCTATGCCGGTATAGGAACAAAAATCACGATAGACTGTTATCTCGAAGATAGCAAATATTATTATTTCTCTTTCTCCGACAACGGAATCGGTGTCCCCGAAGAACATTTGAACAGATTATTCGAAAGATTTTACCGGGTTGATAAAGGTCGGTCCCGCAAACTCGGAGGAACCGGATTGGGACTTGCCATTGTTAAAAACGCCGTTCTCTTCCATAAAGGAGAGATATGGGTAAAAAACGGTTTATCAGGAGGGTTGAACATTCTTTTTTCATTACGAAAAGTTTAGGAACCCTATTCCTCTTTTCCCAAAATAGACACAGAAACATTAGGATTATTCAGGAAATCTCGTAACTTTGTAAAATCATGACATAAAAACTTGATTTTATGAACAACGAGAGTTTCAATAAATACATCGAACAAGCCATTAAAGAAAATTGGGAAAGAATCGCATTAAGTGATTTCGACGGTGTATCTTATCATTATAAAGACATTGCCCGCAAAATAGCCAAAATACATCTCTTATTAGAAAGTGCCGAAATAAAAAAAGGAGACAAAATAGCTATCTGCGGTAAAAACTCAGCTCATTGGGCAGTAGCCTTTTTTGCGGCAATCACCTATGGGGCCGTACCCGTCCCCATCTTACATGAATTCAAAGCAGACAATATACACCACATTGTCAATCACTCGGAAGCAAAACTGCTATTTGTCGGAGATATTGTCTGGGAAGACTTGAACGAAACGCTAATGAAAAACCTGAAAGGAATCTTCCTATTAAATGACTTTTCCTTATTAAGATCAAAAAGTGAAAAGCTGACGGATATGCGGAACCGATTAAACGAATACTTCGGGAAAAAATATCCTGCCCGATTTACCCCTGATGCCGTAAGCTATTACGAAGATTCTCCCGAGGAACTCGCCGTTATCAATTACACCTCGGGCTCCACCGGTTTTTCAAAAGGAGTAATGCTCCCCTACCGCAGTTTATGGTCCAATGTCAAATTTTGTTTAGACCATTTACCGTTCTTGTCCGCAGGTGACGGTATTGTTTGTATGTTGCCGATGGCACACATGTACGGCATGGTTATAGAAATGATACACCCATTTTTAAAAGGCTGTCACTTGCATTTCCTGACTCGGATTCCCTCTCCTAAGATCATCATGGATGCTTTTGCTACGGTAAAGCCCAAACTAATTATAGCCGTTCCTCTCATCATCGAAAAAATTATCAGAACCAAAGTGTTTCCTTTATTAGAGAAACCTTTGATGAAACTTCTTTTAAAAGTTCCATTCTTAGACACTCAGTTATTGGCAAAAATCAACGATAAACTTTACGAAACGTTCGGAGGAAACCTCTCTCAAATGATTATCGGAGGTGCGGCTTTAAATAGAGATGTAGAACAATTCCTGCGTCGTATCAATTTTCCCTTTACCGTAGGATATGGCATGACCGAGTGCGGTCCGCTCATCTCTTATGCCCCGTGGAACGAGACTCGAATCGGCTCTTGTGGGCGGATAGTGGACCGTATGGAAGGAAGAGTAAACTCTTCGGATTCAGAAAATATCGTAGGTGAACTGCAAGTGAAAGGTACGAATATCATGCTGGGATACTTCAAAAACGAAGAAGCTACTCAGGCGATATTCACCGAGGACGGCTGGATGAAAACCGGAGACTTATGTACGATAGATGCCGATGGGTTCATATATTTGAGAGGGAGAAATAAAAACATGATATTGGGTCCGTCCGGGCAAAACATTTATCCGGAAGAAATCGAAGATCGACTGAATAATATGCCCTATGTATGCGAATCGCTCATCATCGAACAAGACGGCAAATTGGTCGCTCTCGTTTACCCCGATATAGAAAACGCACAACATTCGAATATATCCGGCCATGCATTAGAAACTCTGATGGAAGAAAACATATCGACCCTCAACAAAGAACTTCCGGCTTATAGCCAAATCAGCCGTCTTAAAATCTATTATGAAGAGTTCGAAAAAACACCTAAACGAAGTATAAAACGATATCTTTACCAAAGCCATTAAAGGCCATTGGATTAAAAAAGAAAAAGAATTAAACGCCGGCAAAATATACAAAAACACATCGTTTGTAATTGCCGGCTTTTTCATATCTTTGCAAACCGATGAGAAAGGCCTGTATTATCATATTATCCGTACTTTTCTGTTCACTTTTTTCAGAGGCTAAGAAAAAACAGGATATTCCTGCTCCTTATGCATGGAGTATTACCCAGCCGTTAGGGTCGAGATATGATGTTCCTATGGATACTCTCATGCACAATTTTTACAGCACGGATATTCCTTCCAGCTATTCAACGGCTTATGGGACGACCGGGAATCTCGGCGCTGCTGCTTTTTCCAAAATATTTTTCGACAGGCCTTTACCCTCTGAATTTATATTTAAAGATCCATTCGGCCATTGGATACAAACAGCCTCTTCATGGAAATTCTATAATTCACACATACCTTATACCCAACTATCTTATCTGACAGGAGGCTCGAAACAAACTGCCCAAGATGATTTAAAAGCTGTTTTCTCTGGAAATTTTAATCAGAAACTGGAATTCGGAGGTAGCATCAATTATATCCTATCGAGAGGCCACTACCAGCATCAAGCGACGAAAGACCTTGCATACAGTATCTTCGGAAGCTATTTGGGAGACCGATACGATATTCAATTTTTTCTTAATACATATAATTTCGTAAACCAAGAAAACGGAGGTATCTCGGACGATACATACATACTTCGTCCCGAAGAGGTACAAGGAGGACAATCGAGCGTAAACACCCAAACGATTCCAACCAATCTGACGGATGCGTACAACCGTATTCGCGGTAAAGAATACTATGCCACCCAACGATATAAATTCGGGTTCTATCAAGAAGAAGAGCAAGACACAACCGTGATACGTACATTCATTCCCGTCACCAGCATTATACACACCATCGAGTATAACGAAAATAAGCATAGGTTTGTCAATCAATCGGCAACCGAAGACACTACCTACTTCGCGAACACCTATTTAGGTCTTGGAGGGACGAATGAAGAAACCCGATACCAGTCTATACGAAATACTTTCGGAATATCATTACTCGAAGGATTCAATAAGTATGCAAAGATGGGATTGGCGGCTTACGCCACTTACGAATATCGCCATTTTTCCCTGCCTCAGGACACCCTTTCGGCTGGAACTACAATAGAGGGATTGACTCCACGTCCCGATATATCCAATCCTCGCAGCCACGGAGAAAGTCTTCTATGGGTCGGTGGAGAAATTTCAAAACAAAAGGGAGAATTACTGACTTATCATGTAAACGGAAAATTCGGACTTGCCGGAGCAATCATAGGTGATATCGACGTCACTGCCGATATTCGCAGCCGATTCAGGCTTTGGAACGACACCGTTCAACTAAGGGCTTATGGATTTTTCAAAAACACCGAACCTTCTTATTTCTATAAGAAATACACTTCCAATCACTTCATTTGGGACAATGATTTCGGGAAAACACGTCGAATGAGAGTCGGAGGTGAATTCAACATAAAACGGTGGAGAACCAAATTGAACGTCGGTGTCGAAAATATACAAAATTATATCTATTTCGACAATAATAGCTTGCCCCGGCAAGAGAGCTCCATGATACAAGTATTCCACGCAAAACTCAATCAGGATTTTAAATTTGGAGTTTTTAATTGGGAAAACGAAATAGTTTACCAAAAATCGAGCAAACCATCGATAATCCCCTTACCCGAATTGAGCGTATATAGCAATATGTACCTTTTATTCAGAATCGCCAAAGTATTGCATGTTCAATTAGGTGTAGATTGCCGTTACTATACAAAATATAAAAGCGAGGCTTTCCAACCGGCGACCTTAACTTTTCATACCCAAGATGAAATCGAAGTGGGAAATTATCCTTTCATGAACGCATATATAAATATGAAATTGAAACAAACTCGTTTCTTTGTCATGATGTCGCACGTGAATCAAGGGATATTCGGGGGAAATAACTACTTCTCATTACCACATTATCCGTTAAATCCAAGTATGTTTCAAATGGGGTTATCCATAGATTTTTCCAATTAACGATATGAAGCTCAAACGACACATATTTATATATGCCGCGCTATTGATAATAGTTGTCGGAACAATGATATGGTTGCGTCCCCGAAACACTTACCGACCGAGAACTTTCGAGGAAATCAAAGCCGATGGTGTTTTGAGGATCGTTACGGATTATACCCCATTGTCTTACTATTTACAAGGCGACAGCCTATCGGGATTCGACTACGAATTGGCCCGTATGGTAGGTAATCGAAGCGGGCTTTCCATTGAGATAACCCCAGAAGTTAACCTAAGCAAAAGTATCGATGGATTGAAAAAAGGCCAGTACGACATCATTGCCCGTCAATTGCCCGTAACGTCCGAAATCAAGGAAGAATTGGCTTTTACCATACCCATTCAACTGAACAAACAAGTATTGGTTCAAAGAAAAGATCCAAAAGCGCAAAAAAAACTGATAAGAAACCAACTAGATTTGGCCGGAAAAACTCTATACATCGTTAGTGATGCTCCTACAAGATTACGCATTCACAACTTGTCTCGTGAAATAGGCGATACCATATATATACAAGAAGAAAAGACATACGGGGCCGAACAGCTCATCATGATGGTCGCTACTGGGGAAATCGACTTAGCCGTATGCGACAAAGCAATAGCCCAGCAAATGAGCAAAGATTATCCCCAAATAGACTGTAATACCGATATAAGTTTTACTCAGTTCCAATCATGGGCCCTCAGAAAAGACGACTCGATATTACTCGACAGCTTGAACAAATGGATTTCTGAAATTCAAAAAGAAGACAAATATAAAAAATTGTACAATTCTTATTTCTGACAGATAAAAATAAACAAAGGATTAAAAAAGTTTTTCTCGTATGAAACGACCTGATATAGAGCACGAAGGTATTATAACAGGTATTTCCAAATCGCATATATTCGTGCGCATCATACAACACTCGGCTTGCGCAGGTTGTCATGCGGCTTCATTGTGCACGACAACCGACCAAAAAGAAAAAATCATCGAGGTTGAAAAATGCGATTTTCCCATACAGATAGGAGATAAAGTTTCGGTAGCTCTTTCTACCTCGGCAGGATACAGAGCTATATGGTTTACGGCAGCCCTCCCGGTAATTCTCATTATGCTGTCGCTCGTCATCAATGAACGAATAGGAATAAACGAACTATATTCGGGGTTATGTGCCCTTGTTGTATTAGCGATATATTACACGATACTATATTTCTATCGCGATCGACTGAAAAAACGATTTAGATTTTTCTTGAAACCAATACATGTCTCATAACTTATGGTAACGGCAATCATCATACTAAGTATTATCGGACTCATCAGCGCAACATTACTTTACATCATTTCCCGTAAATTCCATGTAGAAGAAGATTCTCGAATCGACGAAATAGAATCTATTCTTCCGGGAGCGAATTGCGGCGGTTGCGGATATGCCGGATGTCGGAATTTCGCCGAACAATGCACGAAGGCCACATCGTTAGACAGTCTGTTATGTCCCGTCGGGGGTAATGAGGTTATGCAAAAGATTGCTCCCATTCTTGGCCTGAATGCTGTGGAAAAAGCTCCTCGTATCGCCGTTATCCGTTGCAATGGCTCTTGCGAGAACCGCCCGCAAACCAGCCATTACGAAGGCGCACACAGCTGCGCGGTCGTTTCCTCGCTTTATACCGGCGAGAGTAATTGTAATTATGGGTGTCTTGGCGAAGGAGATTGTGCGGCAGCTTGCGAATTCGGAGGTATCACGATGGATCCCGTCACCCGACTTCCCCGTATCGATTCCAACATTTGCGTTGCCTGTGGTTCTTGTGTAAAAGCCTGCCCCAGACATTTAATCGAGCTACGGAAGAAACAAGAATCCATGATATATGTGGCTTGCAATAACAAAGACAAAGGCATCATCGCCCGCAAAGTTTGTTCCGTCGCCTGCATAGGTTGTGGGAAATGTGTCAAGACCTGCCCCGAAAAAGCTATTTCTCTATCAGACAATTTAGCGTATATCGACGATAACCTCTGTCTATCATGCCAAGCGTGTGTCGACGGATGCCCTACCCATGCGATACATGCCGAAATAAGAAACAATATCAGGGAAACATCAACCCCCAGAAAGGAAACTGCAATATGTTAAAAACATTCCGCATAGGAGGCATACACCCCAAAGAGAATAAACTGACATCGCAATGCCCAGTAACCGCCATTCCGGTTCCCCGGCAAGTCTCTCTGATGCTCAACCAGCACATCGGAGCGCCGGCCAATTGCATTGTCAAGAAAGGCGATACCGTAAAAGTGGGGACTCTCATCGCCGAGGCCAACGGATTCTTATCGTCCAACATACACTCCCCGGTATCGGGAACCGTCTCGAAAATAGACAAAATAGCTAACGCATTCGGAATATATTCTCAGGCAATTATCATCGATACGGAAGGAGATGATTGGGAGGAATATATAGACCGGACTCCCTCTTTGGAAAAAGAGATTACTTTATCTTCAAATGAAATTATACAAAAAATAGCACAAAACGGTATTGTCGGTTTAGGCGGTGCGACTTTTCCCACCCATGTAAAACTGACACCTCCCAAAGAATTCAAGCCTACGGTCCTCATCGTCAATGCGACGGAATGCGAACCCTACCTGACGGACGACCATGCTCTCATGCTCGAATCGCCCGAACAAATTATAATAGGCTGTCACATTCTAATGAAAGCTATCCATGTAAAACAGGCTTATATAGGAGTAGAAAATAACAAAAGAGACGCTATTGCCCTACTAAAAAAGCATGCCGAAAAATATCCGGGCATAGAAATAGTGCCCCTCCGTACCCGATACCCGCAAGGCGGTGAAAAGCAGCTCATCGATGCCATTCTTCATAAGCAAGTAGCAAATGGGGCATTACCGGTTTCGACCGGAGCTATCGTCCAAAATGTCGGAACCGCTTTTGCCGTGTATGAAGCCGTTCAGAAAAATAAACCGCTCGTAGAGCGTATCGTCACCGTTACAGGAGACGGTGTTAAACAACCGGGGAATTACCGGATAAGATTGGGTATGCCTATCCGTGAGCTGATAGAGATTGCCGGCGGTCTTCCCTCCGACAGCGCAAAGGTCATTCTCGGAGGCCCCATGATGGGAAAAGCGGTTTCCAATCTAGATGCCCCTATTCCCAAAGGCTGTTCGGGTATCTTGATATTAAACGAAGCCCATGCGCACCGGAGCGAAACCTCTTCCTGTATCAGATGCGGCAAATGCGTTTCTGCATGTCCTATGGGACTCGAACCTTATCTCTTGGCCAAATTGTCAGAAAATCATTTGTTCGAGAGAGCGGAAAAAGAACTCATCACCGCATGTCTGGAATGTGGCTGTTGTGCTTATAGTTGTCCGTCAAACCGTCCTATACTCGATTATATACGAATAGGGAAAAATGCAGTAAACCAAATCATACGATCCAGAAAACAATCTTAATTTATCTCGCAATGGAATTAACCGTATCGCCAGCCCCTCACATACACGATAATTTAACCGTCTCGAAATGCATGTACAATGTCATCATCGCATTGCTGCCTGCATTCGCCGTTTCCCTTTATTTTTTCGGAATCGGGGCTTTAATCGTTACTCTCTCGTCTATACTCTCTTGCGTCATTGTCGAATATCTAATCCAGAAATATTTACTGAAAGAAAAGCCTTCTATCGGTAACGGTTCGGCCATACTCACCGGATTGCTGCTGGCCTTCAACCTGCCCTCCAATCTGCCGATATGGATCGTTGTCATCGGTTCTATCGTTGCGATAGGGATTGCCAAAATGTCTTTCGGAGGCTTAGGGAACAATCTTTTCAATCCGGCTTTGGCGGGACGGGTATTTCTTCTCATATCCTTCCCTACCCAGATGACCCAATGGCCTCGGCCAATCGTATCACGGTGGAACTATACCGATACCGAGACCGGAGCAACACTACTTTCTAAATTAAAAGAAGAGGGAAGCCAGTGGATCGAACAAATAGATATCGCTAATCTATGGATTGGAAATCAAGGAGGTAGTTTAGGTGAAGTAGGCGCTATCGCCCTACTAATCGGTTTTGCCTATCTGCTTTACCGGAAAATCATCAGTTGGCATATACCCGTCTCTATCCTCTTGACAGTCTTCTTATTCAGTTTCGTCTTGGCATGCGGGCAAGAAACAGGCAATATGCAAAATATACCCATGTGGCAATATGCATTCGACTTTGCCCTCATTCAGCTATTGTCCGGCGGACTTTTGTTAGGGGCTATATATATGGCGACCGACTACGTGACCTCGCCCATGACCTCCAAAGGAATGATTATCTACGGAATCGGTATAGGTATCTTGACCGTCGTTATACGCCAATGGGGAGGTTACCCCGAAGGAGTTTCTTTCGCAATCCTTATCATGAATGCTTTTACACCGCTTATCAATAATTATATCAAACCCAAACGTTTCGGCAACCATCGATCATGAAGAAAAAAGATTCTACATTTTGGAACATGCTTTGGTCTCTGACCTTGATAACCGCCGTGGCCGGCGGACTATTGGGATATACCCATCGACTTACCCAAGAACCCATAGCACGTGCGACTAAGGCAGGAAGAGAAAAAGCAATCCAACAAGTCATTCCGAAATACGACAACTCCCCAATAGACGAACAATGCTCCTACACTGTCCGTAATGAATACGGTGAGACTACGGCGATCGTCTATCCAGCAAAAAAAGAGGGTATTCTCGTCGGAGCCGCTGTCGAATGCAGCAACTCCACAGGGTACGGTGGCGAAATACGTATTATCGTGGGTTTCGAAGCCGATGGAACGATTCGGGACTATCGAGTCCTGAAACATCAGGAAACGCCCGGATTGGGCGCAAAAATGGACGAATGGTTCAGAACCGAGAAAAATAATCAGAATATCATCGGGAAATCGCCGGTTCGCAACAAATTACAAGTTAAACAAGATTCAGGCGACATAGATGCCATCACAGCCGCGACAATTACATCGAGAGCTTTTTTGGCGGCCATACAAACCGCCTATACGGCTTATGCCGAATCTATGAAAGGAGGCAATCATGAGTAAAACGAAAATACTTTTAAACGGAATTATAAAAGAAAATCCGACTTTCGTCCTTCTATTGGGCATGTGCCCCACCTTAGGAACGACCACCTCGGCCATAGGAGGTTTGGGTATGGGACTTTCTACCCTGTTTGTGCTAATTTGCTCCAACGTCGCAATCTCGATGGTCAAAAACTTTATCCCCGATAAAGTGCGAATACCCGCTTTCATCGTTATTATAGCCACGTTCGTAACCATTCTACAACTGTGTATGCAAGCCTATTTACCCGATTTATATGAAACACTCGGACTTTTTATACCCTTGATTGTCGTTAATTGCATTTTATTGGGACGAGCCGAGGCCTTTGCCGCCAAGCACAATCCGGTGGACTCCTTTTTCGACGGGCTCGGTATTGGACTCGGTTTTACATTTGCCCTTACCTTACTGGGTTGTATCCGTGAATTTTTAGGAACAGGACACGTATTCGGTATCTCGGTTTATCCCGAAGAATATGGGTCTCTCATCTTTATCCTCGCCCCCGGTGCATTTATCGCATTAGGCTTTTTAATCGCTATTATCCATACACTTAAAACCCGCTGATTATGCTCACCTATATCTCTATATTCGTTACCGCCATATTTGTAAACAATATAGTTCTATCCCAATTCTTGGGAATCTGCCCCTTTCTCGGGGTCTCCAAACGTATCGACTCGGCACTGGGTATGGGTGCGGCGGTAACTTTCGTCATGACCATAGCGACGATAGTTACCTATTTATTACAAACCTATTTATTGATGCCGATGAAACTGGACTATATGCAAACCATTGTTTTCATACTGGTTATTGCCGCATTGGTCCAGCTACTCGAAATTATCATCAAAAAAATAGCACCTTCCCTCTATCAGGCCTTAGGCGTTTTCCTGCCATTAATCACTACAAACTGCACGATATTGGGTGTCGCATTGATCGTTATTCAAAAAAATCTATCGCTTCTCGAAGCTACCGTTTATGCCATATCGACAGCAATCGGATTCACATTGGCTTTGGTAATCTTTGCCGGGATGCGTGAACAAATGAGTTTATCCCATATTCCCAAAGCCATGCAAGGCACACCAATCGCACTCATCGCCGCCGGATTACTGGCTATGGCCTTTATGGGTTTTTCGGGTATCAAAATAGGATAACTATCAATTTATAAGTAATACACCATTATAAATTATGTTATAAAACATAATAAGACAAAAATATTACATTTTATCCATATTCGATATATTTTTTAATTAGACTATTAATTTAAAAGTCAATCATTTACACCGATAGGTAGTTTAACAAAAAAACTACCTATTTTACTATCAATTTAAAAATATATTTTTTATATTTGTGGAACTAAAAACAAAATCATATGGCTAATATTAAAGGTGCTGTTGTCGTTAACAAAGAGCGTTGCAAAGGTTGTGAGCTATGTGTAGTAGCGTGTCCGTGCCAAGTTTTGGCATTACAGCCGACCGAAGTTAATGACAAAGGTTATCATTATGCTTTTATGCAGAATCCCGACGCTTGTATCGGGTGTGCAAGTTGTGGTCTTGTATGCCCCGACGGGTGTATCACTGTTTATAAAGTAAAATTATAACCGGTTTAATCTCTAAATCCGTTAATTATGAAAGAAGATATAAAACTAATGAAGGGTAACGAAGCCATAGCACATGCCGCCATACGCTACGGAGCCGACGGTTACTTCGGATACCCTATTACGCCCCAGTCGGAAGTCATGGAAACACTCATGGAAGAAAAACCGTGGGAAACGACCGGAATGGTAGTACTACAAGCCGAAAGCGAAGTTGCAGCTATCAATATGGTGTATGGTGGAGCTAGTTGCGGTAAAGCCGTGATGACATCGTCTTCCAGTCCCGGTGTCAGCTTGAAACAGGAAGGAATTTCCTATTTGGCCGGTGCAGAACTACCCTGTTTAATCGTCAATGTGATGAGAGGAGGTCCGGGTCTCGGAACCATACAACCAAGTCAAGCCGATTATTTCCAAGCCGTGAAGGGAGGCGGTCACGGCGATTATCATTTAATCGCATTAGCTCCCGCTTCGGTTCAAGAGATGGCCGACTTCGTGGCATTGGGATTCGATCTCGCTTTCAAATACCGCAACCCGGCTATTATTCTAGCCGATGGAATTATCGGGCAAATGATGGAAAAAGTGGTACTTCCGCCTTTCCGCAAACGCCGTACAGAAGAAGAAATAAGGGAACAAAATCCGTGGGCGACATTAGGAAAAACCAAAAATCGGAAGAGAAATGTCATCACCTCTCTCGAACTCGATCCGGCAATTATGGAGCAGAATAACATTCGCTTCCAATCCACCTACAAACGTATCAGTGAAAATGAAGTCCGCTTCGAGGAAATCAATTGCGAAAACGCCGACTATCTGATTGTCGCATTCGGCTCCATGTCGCGTATATGCCAAAAGACAATCGAGCTGGCAGCAGAAGAAGGTATCAAAATAGGATTGTTGAGACCCATCACGCTATGGCCGTTCCCGACGGAAGCTATCGCTCGCCATGCAAATCATGTGAAAGGAATCCTATCGGCCGAGTTGAATGCCGGACAAATGGTAGAAGACGTTCGATTGGCTGTCAACGGAAAAGTGCGAGTAGAACATTTCGGACGCTTGGGCGGAATCGTACCTACCCCCGACGAAGTTCTTAACGCTCTCAAAGAAAAACTAATGTAAATACCCGAACCTTTATCTGGTTCATAATTTTTATGCACATGGATATCAACGAAATTATAAAGCCCGAAAACTTGGTTTACACTAAACCTCGGCTGATGAACGATAATCCCATGCACTACTGTCCGGGTTGCAGTCACGGAGTAGTACATAAACTTATTGCCGAAGTTATAGACGAAATGGGTATTGAAGAAGAAACGATCGGTATCGCTCCCGTAGGCTGTGCTGTTTTTGCCTATAATTATCTCGACATCGATTGGATCGAGGCTGCCCACGGACGTGCGCCGGCCATCGCATCGGCCGTAAAACGGCTCAACCCCAAGAAAATGGTATTCACCTATCAGGGTGACGGCGACTTGGCCGCCATTGGAACGGCCGAAACCATTCACGCCTGCAATCGCGGCGAGAATATAGCCATCATATTTATCAACAACGGTATATACGGAATGACCGGCGGACAAATGGCTCCTACTACACTAGAAGGAATGGTGACCTCTACCTGTCCCTACGGACGGAATGTCGCACTGAACGGTTATCCTTTACGAATTGCTGAATTGGTAGAACGGGTGGACGGAACTTGTTACGTGACTCGTCAAAGTGTACACACTCCCGCCTCTATCCGCAAAGCGAAAAAAGCAATCCGGTTGGCTTTCGAAAACGCAATGGCCGGAAAAGGCACATCTTTGGTAGAAGTCGTATCGACTTGTAATTCGGGCTGGAAAATGTCGCCGGCAAAGGCTAACAAATGGATGGAGGAAAACATGTTTGCCAAATACCCGATGGGAGACCTCAAAAACGTATAATTAAAAACTACGGATATGAAAGAAGAAATTATCATAGCAGGATTCGGAGGACAAGGTGTACTCTCTATGGGGAAAATATTAGCCTACTCTGGACTGATGGAAGATAAAGAGGTTACGTGGATGCCCTCATACGGACCGGAACAACGCGGAGGAACGGCAAACGTAACAGTCATACTCAGCGATGAACGTATAAGTTCTCCGGTATTGAATGCATTCGATGTGGCTGTTATTCTGAACCAACCTTCTCTTGAAAAATTCGAAGGCAAAGTAAAGCCCGGCGGTATACTCATCTATGACGGATACGGAATACACCACCCGCCTACGAGAACGGATATCAATGTATATTGCATCAACGCTATGGAAGCTGCCATAGAAATGAACAATACCAAAGCATTCAACATGATCGTATTGGGAGGCTTACTAAAACTAAGACCAATGGTAAGCATGGAAAATGTACTGAAAGGACTGAAAAAGTCGCTGCCCGAACGACATCATCATCTCATTCCCATGAATGAGCAAGCTATACTCAAAGGAATGGAGATTATTCGCAAAGTCTGAAACGGCTAATTTTATAATACTAAAAAAGCGAGGTGAAAAAAGAAAATCATTTTTCCCTCGCTTTTTTTATTTTTCTTTGTAACATATTTATTATTTATCCGTCTCCTATATGAAAGGCCCTAAAAGGTGCACCGGTCTAAATTAAAGTAACAACTAAAAAACAACAGATATGAAAACAAAAATTTTGATTTTAGCGCTTGCAGCATTTTGCAGTTTCTCTTCTATCTCCGCCAGCAATTGTATCGACAACTTATTCAATACGGCTTCCCGAATGCCCAATGCAGAGAAAGTAAACCTCAATTCATTCGTTTTGGGATTACTCAAACCGTTTTCGTCAGAACTGAAAGGAATAAAATCGATGAGTATTATCGATGCTGAAAATATCTCGTCCAAAGATTATACGAGATTCGAGAAAATAATAACACAATGCGATTCCGACGGCTATGAAACAGTAACCAGCTCGAACGAAGAAAACGAGATTGTCCGAATCCTGATGAAAATAGAAAAAGAAAAAATTCGGGAAATCGTCATTATCTCCCTCGAAGAAAATGAAATCAGTTTAATCCGAATCAAAGGGAAAATCGATCCTAATCAAATGCAGAATATCATAGAAGACAACGCATAATAAACAATAAATACATCACTATGAAATCAAGAATTTTTCTTCTTATTATAGTACTATTGTCGACTCTGCAAATTTCATTCGCCAATAACAAAATTGATAATCTTTTCAAAAAAACGAAGGAGCTGCCAAATGCCGAATACTATACGGAAGATTTCAAAAATCCTCAGGTAAAAGGCGTAGTTGACGGTGTTAAGGCCATTGAAGTAGTAGAAGCCGATATAGACAACGCAACCTATCTAGCCCTAAAAAAAGAAATTGAAGAAGTAGACTTTAAACCCTATGAAACGATTCTCACTACCAGTGAAGACGATGAATTTGTAAAAATCCTTATCAAGTCTACTCCGAAGAAGATAAAAGAAATAGTAGTCATATCCCTGTATTCAGACGAAATTAACGTTGTACGTTGCAAAGGGAACTTAAAATCCGACATGCTCGAAAAATCTAAAACGAACTAGATATGACTCATCAAGAGTTCAAAGCGAGATTTCTACCCTGTCATAAGAAAATGTATTACATTGCTTTTCGATATCTTGGAAATGAATACGATGCAGAAGATATGGTACAAAACACCTATCTGAAACTATGGGAGAAACGGGAAAGTCTTGAAAACATAGAAAACAACGAGGCTTATGCCATCACAACGATAAAACATTTATGCCTCGACACACTAAGAGCGCCACAAATCGAGACGGACAACGATTCTGTATTAGTTCAAAAGACAGAGCCTACGCCACAACCCGATACGGCCTATGAAATAAAAGAAGACATGAAGGTTCTGTTGAACATCATAAATAAACTTCCCGAACAACAACGTAAAATTCTACTTTTAAGGCATTTCGAAGACAAAAGCACTGACGAGATAGAAACCGAAACCGGTTTGAGTAACGCCAATATACGGGTACTTCTCTCCCGGGCCAGAAAAACGATTAAAGAACTATTCATACAAAGATTATGAATGAACAAGAATTACGACAACAAATAGACATGTTCTTCAAAGGAGAGCTATCGGATACCGAAGAACAAGGATTGAGAGACTATCTCGCAACCCACGAAGTTCCAGAGGATTTTATTCAAGAGAAGCGCATCATTTTATCTCTTATACCCGATCGTTCGGTACATATTCCCGATCATCTGGAAGAAAAATTATCGTCATACATAGATCGGTTGCCCGATAAAAAGAGGCAGATTCTTTTTTCCCGAAATTGGAAATGGATAAGCGGTATTGCTGCCGGTATTATATTAGCGATTTCCACCGGATTATACGTGTACCGGCAACCATCTTCCAAACGACTCAGCAATCAAGAAATATATGCCTGTGCCGAGGCTCAACGAGCTTTAATTCTCGTTTCCCAGAAATTAAATAAGGGGACGAACCAATGGCAACAAGCCCAAAAAGAAATTATCGAGACCAATCGAATAGTCAATAAACATCTAAAATACAAATAATTATGAAACGGACAATTTATATTCTATTATTAGCTGTATTCGGTATTCTTTCAGCTACTGCCGAAAACAACTTCATAGAAAAATTCGCTAATCAAAAAGGAGTGACATACGTCAACATATCGAAGGCATTGCTGAATATGATGCCCGAAGGACAAATCGACGCAGAAGGATTAAATCTAAAAGCTGTTATCAACGAGTTAGACCGAATTCAAATCTTAACTTGCGAGGACAATGAAGCTCTGATTCCTCAAATGCGAAAAGAAAGTATCGTATTTCAAAAAGCTCCATACGAAGAACTGATGAAAGTAAAAGACGACGGCGAGACCGTAGCTTTTTACGTGCAACCCAAAACAGACAAAAAGATCAAAGAATTAATCATGCTGGTCGATGACGGCGACTGTGGAGAATTTACTGTTATACGTCTATTAGGAGATATTTCAATAACCCATCTTCAAGAGTTGACAAAAGACGCAGGGTTATAAACCTTATCCGCAAACCGATATTGAAAGGGGGCAAATAAAATCATTGCCCCCTTTCAAATTATTAGAAGCTGTTTTAAATTTATTCCGAGACAGATTGAGCCCTATGTTGAAGCAGATTGGAGTCCGAGATATGCAGTCAATAGTGGGCTATTGACAAAAATCAAGGGATTCAAGATGCGAGACAGGGGCGCAATATGGCCGGAACATACCTGCTTGCAATGATAATATTATTTCTCAATAAATTTAAAACAGCTTTTTAATAACACAGCCCTATTAAATAACGACAAAGAATATCTCCGCCGAAAGTTCCTACAATAAACACAATCCACAAATTACGCCCCCTTAAATTACAAGAAACCGAAATAGCTCGAAATATCCAATACAAAACCCAGATCGCAATCAAAAGACTCAAAGCCCCTATCCAAATAGCCGAAAAAAGAAACATTTTATCGGATAGCGCATCCTCTATGGCCTGTAACGACTGTATGGACATGAAATGCCGTACCGGTGGGAAAGTCATGCACAAAGCCAACAAAACAAAAGGCAGCTGGGAAAAAGCAACTGTTCCTAGAACGTCTATCGGACGAACATGGGAACGACTGCAAAACAGGCTCAATATATAAACCAATAACGAAGGTATCAACCAAATCACCAAATGCTCCACGACAAAACACCACCACTCGCTATGAGGAGCTCCACCATAATGAAGCAATCCATGAAAATGCACATCTGCCCCATAAGCGATCACAGTCGTTATAACTATGCCCAATATCCCCCACCCGGCAGCTTTATAACCGGCTACTTTATAAAAAGGATTCGATATAAATTTCCAACTATCTTTCATTTTCTTCCATGTTATTGAGTTTCTCTATTAAATCATCTAAATAATTGCGCACAGTAGGATAACTTACCCCCATCTTTTTCGCCATATCCTTCAAACTGCCGCTCGCTTTTACAAATTCAAGCATAAATCGTAGCTCTTCTTCATTCAAGCTGGTCAAAACCGGTAGTTCAAATTCTCCCGACACCTCTGTCGCACAACGACCGCAAATCATTTTTGATACTCTAAGCGGAGCATCGCATGCAGGACACCGCAAGGGCAATTTTTTTCTAGTCACACTTGTCGTCATCGTTTCACAAATTTTTCAATCGTTATCAATAAATCCTCTTGAACGGGTAAATCGGGATTAGCATAAGTAGCCTGCTGAACTTGCATATCGACCGACTCACACGTTTTCAACACATGATTCATATCTTTCAAAATCTGGAATTGTGCCTTCGGTAAAGATTGTTTCAACAGTTTGGCATCCTCCTCCGACACCTGTACATCTTTATCGCCTTGTAAAATCAATACCGGCTGCCTCAATTTCGCAATCACCTCTTGTGGATTATACCGATACCACGATATAAGATAAGGTTGAACAGATGGACGGAATAAAGTCATCAATCCCATAGGAATATTGGATACTTCCTTTCCAGCTTTCAGCGAATCGTTGATCGATTTTACCAGATGCCGGACCTCTGCCGGTTGCCCCGACAGTTGCTCTTCTATTATATCATAAGCCGGCCGACCGGCTCCTGCCAACGAAATAAAACCTTTTACCTTCGGATTATCGACACTCGCCAACATACCAATCAAAGAACCCTCACTATGCCCCAAAACAAATACATCGGAAAAACGACTATCCTCGCTCAGCCGATCTATCCAGCCCTGAACATCTGTCACATAATCTTCGAACCTAAGGTCTCTCTCTTTTTTAGTAGCCGCAGAACTCGAAGCAATTCCCCTTTTATCGAAACGGAGAGTCGCAATACCTCGCTGCGCCAACCCCTCCGCCAACAATTTCAATGAATTATTCTTCATAGAAAATCCGCCGGAATTCGTATTTCCGTCCATATCGGTAGGCCCCGAACCGGCTATCAGCAAAACTATCGGTGGCTTTTTAGCATCCGGTAATCCTATTTTACCGTTAATTTTTCCCGTAGGTGTATCCAATGACACCGATTGTTCCTCCATAGCCCTCACAGTTACCGACAAAGACAAAATAGAGAATAAAATGATTAATCTTAATTGTTTCATATATATTTTCATTTACTTCTTATGACACAAAAATAATACAATCATGATAAAACGACAAACAATCTTCAATTTTATTTATTATATAATTAATTTTATTCATATCAAATAAAATAAAAGATAATAATACAATCATGATTTTTCCTTATTTTTGCAACAAATGTAAGAAACGAACAGTCTACCGGGAAAATCGAACATCGCCGTTTTAACGATAGATTTTACATTTTCTACCACTAACTTAAAACAAATTTCTATGGATAAATCCAAAGTATTCTTTACCAATCTGCACACGACTCCTTCGAGCAATCTACTCGACAAGATGGAGCGTTTAATCAAACGAGCCGGAATCGAAAGTATCGATTTCAAAGACCAATTCGTAGCTATAAAAATACACTTCGGAGAACCGGGAAATTTAGCATATCTCCGTCCGAACTATGCAGCTCGACTGGCAACCCTACTCCGCTCTTGGGGAGCAAAACCCTTCCTTACCGACTGCAACACGCTCTACTCCGGACGACGTGCCAACGCGGTAGACCATTTACAAAGCGCCATGGAAAATGGATATAACCCCATTTCAGCACAATGCCAAGTCATTATCGCCGACGGTTTGAAAGGAACGGAATACCGTGAAATACCTTTAAATGGGGAGTACTGCAAGGCTCCGAAAATTGGATCGGCATTAGCCGATGCCGATATAGTTATCTCAATGACTCACTTCAAAGGTCATGAGCAAGCCGGATTCGGCGGTGCTTTAAAAAACTTAGGAATGGGAGGAGCGAGCGTAGGCGGTAAACTAGAATTGCACTGTAATTCTCAACCCAAAATCGAAACAGAGAACTGTAAAGGCTGTAACATCTGTGTCAAGCATTGCGCCCACGATGCCATACACTTGAACCAAAACCATAAAGCCGAAATAGATTATACCAAATGTGTCGGTTGCGGGCAATGTGTCGCTTTATGCCAACACGATGCAGCCGTAATGGGAGAATGCGATACATCTGAACGTTTGAACTATAAAATAGCCGAATATACCCAAGCCATATTGAAGGACAAGCCTCATTTCCACATCAGTTTCATTATGAATGTTTCACCTGAATGCGACTGTTGGAATCACAACGATGCCGCCATTATCCCCGATTTGGGAATACTCGCATCATTCGACCCGGTCGCTTTGGACAAGGCTTGCGCCGATATGGTCATCGCAGCACCGGCAATCAATGGCAGTTGTCTGACTGAGAAACACCCGCACGAACATCTCGAAGGCGCCGATAAATTCCATCTGATGCACCCCGATACCAATTGGCAAGCCGGACTCGAACATGCACAAAAGATCGGATTAGGAGTTATGCAATACGAATTGATTACAGTATAAGACCGCTATCCCCCAAAGAGGAATCGATCACAGGGCACGGTAATGGGATTCGTTGGCATATTTCAATAGCTGCGAATCCCCTTTACTGTCGCCATATACGATCAAGTAATTATTTTCTAAATCGGGAATCTGTTCCAGCAGCCTCACAACCTTCTCCTGTCCATAACAATTTTTATTCGAAAAGAAACCGGTCAGACAACCTTCACCGTCCACTTCGATCTCGGTAGATAATATGTCCCGGATACCTAAATCGGAAGCAAAAGGTTTGATCCAATTATAAATACTTGCACTTACAATAAAAACCCTATTGCATTTCTGCAATTGTTCCCATATAGCAATCCTTGCACTTTGCCGAACAAGAGCCTTTCCTTCCTTTTGAAAAAATTCCTCGCACAACCGATTGAAATCCTCCAACCTCATTCCTTTGAAAAAATGAGAAAATATTTGTTGCTTCACCTTCCAATTCGGATAAAGCCCTAATTTATACGCCAAAAGTTGCGGAGCATACCTAAGAAAACCCGCATAGAACGAAACAGGTCCTCTCACAAATTTGATAAATTCCAAAAGTGTATCTTTGGTAGTAACCGTTCCATCAAAATCGAAAACAGCAATTCTCATATTCCTCAAAAATAAATCAGAACCCCGAAAGACAGAACCCAGCCCACGATACAAACATGGATAAACCGGTCGTGTATCAATATCTTTGTAGGACTGCCGCTATTCTTATCTACCACTGTCAACTGCAAATAACGTAAGATTCCAGCCAAAACCCATATCGTAGTCAGATAGAGATTGGAGGTCCCCATTCTTTCGATCACCTCCGGTGATACAGTATACATAATGTAACAAACGACCACGATAACCCCGACAAGAGTTATCGCCATATTGATAAACTCCAAATTATAACGGGCTATATTAAGCCTCATCTTATCTCCGGTCCGCTCATAAATGAGTACGTCGTCCCGCCTTTTGGCAAACGACAAAAACAGAGCCAACAGAAACGTCATCAAGATAATCCACGGCGAAATCCATATCCCCGTAACGACTCCACCCGCAAGAACCCTTAACACAAAGCCTATCGATATCACAAAAACATCGACCAACGCAATATGTTTCAACCAAAAACAATAGGCTATATTCAAAATAAAATAAATACCGACATTTATCAGCAACACGTGCCGTACGGTTGAATCATAAACAAATGTCAAAGCGATTGCCAAGACCAACAACAGAGCCATTATACCATATCCGGCTCCCACCGATACTATACCCGAAGCGATAGGTCGCCGGCACTTAGTCGGATGCAAGCGATCGGATTCTCTATCGCAAATATCATTCAAACAATATATAGACCCAGCGACCAAACAGTAAATAACAAAAGCAATCAATGCGGAGCTCAAACAAGCCCCGTCACCCAACTTCCGGCTAAAAAATATCGGAAGAAAAATAAATACATTTTTAAGCCACTGTTGAGGCCGAACGAGTGAAATTATATCTTTCACCATACTATTGGTATATTTTACACAACAAATATATAATATTATACAGAATAGTACAAAATATACACCTATCGTTTTCCCCAATACACAGCGACGATCGGAATAAATCTAATAAACAGACGATTTATTGCCCCATGTGTTTTTGCAATATGGGATATAAAAACTCGGCATAACGCATAAAAACAAGAAAAATATGTGTTTTCATATTCATATTTTACTATGTATAAATTTAGTAAATATCTCAAATATGATATGAAAACATAAGCCGAAATTCAAATGTGTCGGACAGAACATCGGGGAAATATTTATAATGTGATTTTCGCCGACACCAAGCTGTTTCGGCAGAGATACCCACCTTTGGACTAATAGCAAACGAACCACGTAGATTCATCATCTGCAAACGAGCGTCTCCGACAGCGCCTTGTGCATCGAGATAATGAGGATTCATATTTTCATAGTCCTTATGCTCATACCCCTTCCACGTGAAAATATGGTAATTCTCAAATCCCAAATAAATGCCGAACCGACGCTGCAAAGTAAACAAGCCGTTGAGGCGGATACTATATCCGCTTCCCATATTGTAATCACGGTCGTGAAATTGATAATAATCGCACAAAGCACCGCCAAGAGCCACTCCCGACACAAATCCGTTCAAGGCCAAAGTGTTATTTTCATGCAGTTTCATGCGATATAAAACACCGGGGCCATAGGATACAGTCTCGGAAATGCGAAACGGCACTTCGTTCGACTCATTATCCATTCTTCCGCTATTGTAATAGCTATAATTCTGGAATATACCGGCAAACAATTCATTCCCATTTTTATAATCATGTTCCCGGCCCCATATAGAAGCGCAAATATTTACGTCCCCGATAATGGGTTGATGGGCGAACATATTGAACAACATTCGAGCTGTAAAATGTTCGAACGGAACATTCCCTTCAATTTCGAACGGGTCGTTATAAATCAACGAGAAATCCATACACCCGACATGTATACTTCTGTTCTTGCCTTCCCTAATGTTATCGAGCATACGATACCCGGCCTCAAATCGAAAATGAAACGGGATAGTCGCTTCTTTATCCACATACCGAGGACCTATACGCCACGCTTCCCCTGTCATCAAACGATTGACTGCCCGTACCGGATTTAAAAACGCGGCGACTAACTCATGGGATGCCCTCTCCCACCCCCTAGCCTGTCCGTTCAAGACCAACGAAGACAGACGATAGGTTGTTTCCCCTAAGGCCATTCCGCCAAAGGTTGTAGACATTATATCGTTGATCGAGGCCGGTTGTGTCTCCATAAACCATTCCCAAATAGAACTTCCCAAGAGAGCATAAGGTGCAGATTCCCAAAAATTCAATCCGTTGGAACGGGCACTGCTGTAATAAAGATTACCTTGATATGGGTGTGAAAAAAGATTAGTCTCGAACTTGTCGTTATCCCACAACAAGCCGGTCTTAAAATTGTTTTTTATCGATGACCATGAAATTTGAGCATAGTCCTCTTTAATAAGATATCGGGTAAGCACATGAAACAAAAGATCTTCCGCCACTACCTCTGCACCAGCCAACCACGGACGTTTTTTTGCCGGTGCAGCCACATTTAAATGCGTCGGGACATTGCTACCTAACTGGAACAAAGAATTGATTTCAGGTTCTCCATTGCTCTCTACCACCAAAGTATCCATTTGTTCAACACCCGGCTCCGCTACCGAATCGGGCACAGTCACATTTGCGTTCAATGATAGCGCATCAGCACTAAGAATCGCCAATACGCAACAAAAATTTATACCTATTTTCACCTTCTTTTCTTTTATCGGCGACCAAGATAATCAATAAACTTGTAAGAGCATATCTGATGGGAGTTATCGGATAATGTTCCCGCACTTTGGAACAATATTTCGAGTTTACAAAAGGCTTCTCCTCTTCTTTCCACAAAAAGGGGAGACGAAATCGAATCTCGTCTCCCTTTTTCTTTCAATCGGAATTTTCTTATTCCGACCCACCATATTGTTTCTCTATCAATTTCTCGGCCTCGTTCTTTAACTTCTGAGCTTGTTTCTCTGCTTCTTCCACCAATTTCTTACCGGCTGCCTGAGCTGCGACTTTCGCCAAAGGATTCGATGCTTTGGAAATGAGCTTCTCGCTCTCCGATTTCGCCGTAGCGATCAATTTATTTCCCGCCTCTTCGGCCTGCTTACGAATAGCGGCTTTTTGAGCTTCTATATCTTCGGCATCCACTCCCAAAACTTCCGAAGCAATCACATTCGTCACGGCATTCTTAACAACCTCATCGGTATTCAACTTAATAGATGGCTTGGAGAACGTTCCTCCTATCGTCGCCGAAACATTACTTAAAGCCCCGGCCCCCGGAATATTGATTTTAGCTCGATAATCAATCGTCTGATCAAGGCCTGTAACACCAGAAAGATTCATTGTAATATTACCCAGCTTCATATCAAAAGGCGAAGTCTTTACTTTACCGTCCTTAATGGTAAAAGAGATTTTCAAATCTTTCGCTTCGATATTCTTCAATTTATCATTTTTCAACAGCGTTGCCAACTGGCTGAATACTTCGATATTTTGTAATTGAATATCGTTGGATTGAATGACACCATCGGCTGTCAAAGAACTTAAATCGGGCGACATCTGACTATCCAGAGCAGATTTCAGGTCGACCTTAACGGAATATGTTCCACCGGTTTTAGCAAAAATGGGGACAATCTTCTGAATCATGTCCAATTGCTCGAACGTTTTTTCAAAAGAGGCTTTTTGTATATCGAGGTCAAAATTAACCATAGGACGAACAACGCTCTCGGCCGTACTATAAATACCATTCGCCACCATTGCTCCACCGAATGCGTTCAAGCTCAACGGAGTCATTCGTACAGCACCGTCAGCAACGATAAGTTTACCCGTCACATTATCGAGTTCCATCTTTTGGAAAAGGATTTTCTTGAAGTCGGCACTTAAAGTCATATCGATATTCTTAGGAACTTCTATCACAGAAAGAGTCGTTGTATCGGCTTCGACGGTCTCTTCCCCCGAAGTTTCCGAGTCACTCATCAATTCGTTCAGGTCAAGCAGCGACGAAGTCACCGTCAAAGAGCCTTTTATAGTCTCATTTTTCAAAACGTACGCCAGATAATTGGATAAAGAACCATGGGCTTGAATATCGCTCTTTCCGACCTTAACATCGAGCTGAGACAACGACATGGCTTTGGCCGAAACCGAAGCCTGCGCCTTTTTCACTGCGACGGCAGGCAAACCTTTCATCGTTAAATCCATGTCGGCGACAGTCAGTGTTCCCTCTCCTCTTATATTCTGATAATTTTCTTTTTCAATATCGGACATACGGCCTGCAAATTGCAAATCGGCGGTAACGATACCACTCAGGGTTATAGAATCGCCCAAAGGATAAATATCCTTGATTTTCCCCAAATGAACCGTACCGTCGGCAGTAGCCTTGAAATTCAAATCCGATATAGGTGTAGAGGCATACAGCGCGGCCTTGAAAGGATTGCCTGCCATAGAGAGACGAAATTCCGATAAATCGATAATTGTTTTATCCAGACTTCCGCCCGGATTGCTCACCGAAGCACCTATATTGATTCCATCGACCGAAGCCGGCATTCCTTCATAGTTAAGTGTAGCATCTTTCACACCGAGCGTTAGCCCGAACTGGGGCATATTCTCACCGGCCATTCGCCCTTTTGCAAAAGCCGTAAGCGACATATTGCCTGTCGTGCGCAATTTATCGAAATTATTCTGATATATAGCCGGTATCAAAGAAAGTATCTCTTTAAAGTTTATCTCAGAAGTGTTTATCTTTAAGTCCATATCCATAGCCCCATCGTCGAGGAGCGCTACCCAACCATCGAGATTCAGGACAATGGCATTCAAGCTCAACGTGTTTTCTTTCAAAATAAATTTATTATTCTTCAAGTCGGCCGATACCGTTAACTTCGCTCCGGCCTCAGCCTGTTTCAAATAAGAAATACCCCCCATCGCGAAGTAAATATCTTTACAGGACAATTTACTGTCTATATCGGTCATATCGGCACTCATATCGCCCGATAGCTTCAAATTCAGTTTATCGGTATAGAATTGCATATGCGTGGAATCGTCCACATAAACGATCGTAGCATCGGCTATCTTAAAATTTTTCAATTTCAGACGGAAAGAAGATTCGCCCTCTACTTCGACCGTTTTTTCTTCTTCCACATCGGCCGTATCCGGTTTCATAATATCCCAATTCACCCGTCCATCGGCCAACTTCACCGCTTTTATCGACGGCTTGTCCAAAACGACGTAATTCACATCGAAACCTTTGTCACTAAACAGGCTCATTACATTTACAGCCACATCGATGGATTCAGCAGAAACCAACGTGTCGTTTTCAAAATCATCTATACCCGAAAGTGTCAAACCATTCAATTCGATAGACGCACTCGGGAAATGCGAAAAGAGACTGATATCGAGCGATTCAAAATCGAGCTTGGCATTCAACATCTCATTGGCCTCTTTTTTCACAATAGTTATCACTTTGTCTTTAAACATAAATGGCAAGACAAGCATGAATACCAAGATAACCGCCACGGTTACTCCGGTAATCTTCAATCCTTTTTTCAGACCTTTGTTCATCATAGTTATTATTTATTTGTTGTTCTGTTGTTTTTTCTCCCTCAACTCTTCTGCAATAGCCCAATGACGAGCGGCCATATCGGGCATTTCCAGCTTGATAAAAGTATCTCCAAGTCGATCGTGCGCCGTAGCATGTAACGGTTTTTGTTTAACGGCTTTTGCAAAATCGGATAATGCCGTTTCATAATCGCCTTGTTTATAGCGTAATTTACCCCGATTATATAGAGCTTTAAAACTCAACGGGCTCAACCTTACAGCTTCATTGTAACACGCCATAGCTCCATGTTCATCGCCTTGATCTTCGAGCGTAATTCCTTTCCTTACCCATGCATCGATCAACGTAGGATCGAGAGACAATGCTTTGTCAAAATTAGCCAAAGCCGCCCGCACATCCTTTGCCTTAGTTATACACTCGTTCCCTAATAGGTAATATTCATGTGCATATTTACGCAATACGGTATTCTTATCGGACAACGCCTGTTGAAGCTCCCGATTTTTAACACGCAACTGATTGATAACGTTCAATTTTTTACGAATATACCTCTGAATTACGGGTTTCTCAATATCATATCTCGTATGGATAGCCTTGAAAAAACTTTGTAACATCTTGTCAAAATCGCCTTCGTCGAAAGCATTCACAGCCTCGACATACAGACGATCGGCTTGTGCGAGCTTCAATGACTGTTCTATCAAAACAGAATCGTTGAAACCTTTGCTGAACCGTGCGATATCGGGATTTACGAATATATCCCGATGCGTGATCTGCCGTTTCAACACAATACCTTCCAAAGAGCGGCATCGACTCAAAGCCACATACGTCTGTCCCCCGGCAAAAGCCCCTCCCGTAAAATCGACAATCACGCGATTAAACGTCAATCCCTGACTCTTATGCACGGTAATAGCCCAAGCCAAACGAATGGGAAATTGTAAAAAAGTGCCCAATACACTTTCCTCGATAGTCTTTTCTTTTTCATTGTAGGTATATTTGATATTCTCCCAAACACAACGCTCCAACTCATACATCTCACCCGATTCAAGCACCACCTCGATTTTCTCATCGGGCGTTATATCCGAAATCATTCCTATCGTCCCGTTCACCCACCTGCGTTCCGGGTCATTCTTTATAAAAATCACTTGGGCTCCGGTCTTTACGACCAGTTCCAACGAAGTAGGCAAACTCCCCTCAGGGAAATCACCTTTTATCGTCCCCGTAAATGTATATTCTTTCCCCGGCAATCCAGATAGTCGGTTTTCATTGATATAGTCCACCTGATCCCTACGAGTCGCCAATGTAATCGAGAAATTATCTTTCTCAGGTTCATATTGCGGGAGATAACGGCTATTCAACAAATCGAGTTCTTCTCTCGTCGCAGTATTGTTTCTTATTTTATCCAATACTTCTACGAAACGCTCATCTTGCTGTCGGTACACTTTTTGCAACTCGATAGGGACCAACGACATTTCTCTAAAAACCCGTGCCGAAAAAAAATAGAAATTAGAATAAAACCGACTAAGAATATCTCGCATATCGGAAGTCACAACCGGCTCCAATTGATATACATCGCCTACTAACAATAACTGCTTGCCACCGAAAGGAAACCTCATATTACCCGAATAAACCCGTAACACACGATCGATAAAATCAATCATATCGGCCCGTACCATCGATATTTCATCGATAATAATCAATTCCACTTCACGCAGCAACTGTCGCTGCTTCTTATTGTATTTTAATAATTCATATATTCTTCCTCCCGCCAAACTCAAATCGGGATCGTCGGGCAACATGGGCCGAAACGGCATCTTAAAAAAAGAATGAATCGTACTACCACCCACATTAATCGCCGACACTCCTGTCGGGGCCAGAACTACATATTTCTTTTTGGTATGCTCGCACACATATTTCAAAAAAGTAGATTTGCCCGTACCCGCTTTCCCTGTCAAAAAAACTGACTGAGATGTATATTGAATCAAGCTCAAAGCGTCTTGAAATTCTTTATTCCCTGTATCTATCACAAAATTTTCTTCCATCTTGTCATGGAATTTTTCCATATCTTTTCAAAGATATACATTTCTTTTCAATAAAAAACAAAAGAGCAACTTAGATTTTAAGTCGCTCTTTCAAAATATATTTCCGTTCTGTCTTAGAACTTTACACCCAAAGTCAAAACAAAAGAATTATTATGGTCCGTCAACGAAGATATCTGAGGCGAAATGGCCAACGACGGCTCTGTCTGATCTGGATTATAAGGATTATCCACAGCAGCCGGCAACGGAGAGAACGGGAAAAGTTCGCTACGACGGTAGCGATGCATATAAGCCATATCTACATAAACATTCGAAAAGCGGTATCCCAACCCTACCGTAAAATAATTGGTCTCTCTATCTAAGGTAAACATCGTAAGCGTTCCGGCCGTAGGAATTTCGCGTCCCGACCTGTATTCCGATTTCACAGGGGAAGTCTGATAAGCATATCCTAAACGGGCACTAATTTGGGGTGTAATACGAAATTCGCCTCCGATTTTAAATGTATGCATAGGAGAAACCATCTCCGTAATTTCCTGATTAGTTTTATAAAAAGCATCGACCGAATAGGGATCGTCGAACGACATATTATTACTAGATGTATACTCGTAATCAAAACTTAAAATTCCACTTTGTCCAAAAACATAAGCAGCACTGGCTATCATACGCCACGGAGATTGAAATTCATAATCATAACTTCCACTCGGTGTTTCGGCTAAATCGTCATAACGTGTCCCCGATTCATTAAAATCATATTTCACCGATGCCACATACGAATCGGTCATTTTATAATAATTAGGAGTATGGAAAGCAAAGCCCAAACGGAAATTATCGGTGACTCTCATAATGACACCCAAATTGACTTTTATCCCCGATCCGTTCGTATGTAATGCATTTCTCATTAAGTACCAGCCGTCCACATTCGGGCTACCCGATGAGATATATCCTCCCGTAAAGTTTTCACCATACCCGCTTTGAATATCATAAGAAAAGTCGGTAACGGCAATTCCTAACCCCCAATAAAATACGTTATAGATATTTCCTCCGACATTAAAGTTGTATTCATCGATCGAACCTTTCTCCCGAACATAAAGATCTCCCGCTGTATTCGTACCGTTTCCTACTATACTATTCCATGAATCTCCTGTCGTACTTTTTGGATTTATCAAATAGGACTGATATCCCAATACATTCAACCACGGATTATTGTTATACGGGTCATAGCTACTCCCACTATTGTCTGGATAAGCTAAATCCGCAACATAATAACCTTCGGATAAATGGGCAATATACCCCGAAAGCGAACTGGCTCCGGTTATCCCCGAATAGCCGGCTTTATAGGAGCGGTCAAACGATTTTTGCTTATTATAGGCAAAACCGAAATTCAAATTTTTCAAGGCTTCCTGATTAAAACGGACAGTCCATACAAAGCCAAAATTATTACATGAAACATTAAACTTGCTATCGGACATTCTATTTCCAGCCGTATTCACCGAACTTACTTGATTGGAAAGGTCTATCGTTGCAGCTATATCGGAATTACGATAAACTCCTATACCTGCCGGATTCTGGCTCAATGTCGTAATATCCCCTCCTAATGCGCCAAAAGCGCCCGCCATACCCATATAACGAGCCGTTCCCCGTATGTCTTGTTGAGAATATTTCAAAGCATCAACAACTCCCTGACTGAAAAGCATTGAGCTGCTACATAGAGCAGCCAATGCCAAACCATATCTCACATTCTTCATATGTCTCATTTTGAAAATTCAACCCTATTTATCTGCGTCCACCACGTCCGCTACTGCTACTTCCCCGGGAAGACGTTCCACTTCCTCTCGACGAAGAAGAATGAGACGGAGCAGAATAACTACCGGAGGAACGACGACTCGACGAAGAACTATTCGAGTAACCCGAATTTCGATTGGAAGAAGGTGTACTGCGATTATACGAGGAACTACCTCGTCCACCATTTCCTATACTATTATAATTTCTTCTCGAAGAGTTTGTATTATTATTGATGGTCGTCTGTCTTCTACTTTGACTACTCGACGGGTTAGAAACCGTTCCTGAAAATGAGGAATTCCCCCTTCTGGAAGAATTTGCCTCCCCGAAACTATACCCCCGGTTGCCATTCGAATTGGAACTATTGCTTATTACAGTGCCTCGATTTGTACGTACTCCGTTTACCGATTGCGAACCGCGTCCGCCCGATGTAGAAGTTACATTTCCAACCGTACGACGACCGGTCGTATTTCCCGAAGTCCCTGTGCCGACAGTCGCACGCCGCCTGCTCGATGCAGCAGAGTTCCCGGAAGATATCGCACTACCGCCATAGCGGTTAGGAGTGCGGCCGTTGGGAGTGTACTGAGGACGATACGGTCTGTTCCAACCATAGTAAGGACGATCATAATAATGATGATGGTGATGGTGGTAGAAAGGAGGACGATACCATGAATTCCAGCCCCAACAACCGCCCCAACTGTAAAAAGGATCATATCCGAACGAGAATCCCCACGGACCCAAACTCCAACGCCAAGACCAGCTGGTATAAGAATATGGCGCCCATGTATAATTCCAATACCACGGATTTGTCCATGTCGGGGTTACCCACGCATAATTATCCGAGATATAAACATTCCAATCGTTATTATCCAAAAAATAAATATCGGAATAGAATGGGTCGCTTACCGAAACGACAAACTTTGGATTGTGGAAACGGCGAATGCGCAAAGCGTATTCATAATCCGAATCGGAGCCGTTAAAACCATTCAAATAATATCCGTCGTCACCATTTTCATCGACCACATTGTATTCTACATAATCTTCTTTCTGATTGGCCGCAATATCTTCAAGCGTCATATCGGAAGATTCTCCACGACGATTATATTCATCGACATCTCGAAAGTGATTATCCGACGTTGCCATCAATGTTTTTTTAACCGCAGCCTTCTCTTGAAGTTCTTTCTGGGCCTCTTTTTCTTTCTTTTCTACAACAGGATTTTTATCGTTCGGATTATAATAAATATCATCTTCGACTATATACGAGCCTGCCCCGGCAAAACCCGTCACCAACATCGACAATATAATCAACAGGGCAAATTTTTTTGTTTTCATAATCATCTCTCCTTAATCTTAAATTACTCTATTGAAATTATATCTATTAGACTCTCTTTTGCAAGAATAGTTTAATGACCTTTATTAAAAAGAGTCTAAAAACAGACTAAATGCTGCATCCCACTCCTATAATTTTTACAAATATACTCTTTTCCACTTTATAAAGAGCCTTCACAAAAGGTTTTAACTCCCTTAAACAAAAAGCGCCCCCTTATGGAGAGCGCTTTGAAACCTACCGAATAATTCCTTTTCCCCTATTGTTCCACGGGTCTCAAAGAATAACCGAAGAAAATAAGAGAAAAACCCCAATAAATAAAGGCAGCCGCACACAAAAAAATAATAGAAAACGCAGCCGTAAAAGGTGAAGCGAAGAATAACAATCCAAGTATCAACAATAACAACCCGTTAACCAAATACAACCACCAATATCTATGGGTAGAAACCATATTCAATGCAGAAAACAAATTCGCAATCCCTTTATACACAAAAATAAAGGCAAAAAAGAAAGGGAGCACAGCCTCGCTGAAAGATAAATTCCCGACTAATATAAACCCGATAAGTATATCGATAATTCCACCGGCAAGCCACCAACCCCATCCTCGAACTTTTTGTTTAACATTGCCCGATACAATGAGCTGAACAATTCCAAAAAGAATCAAAAGCCACCCTAACAACAGAGATAACACCTCGTATCCCAATGCCGGTTGAAACCATAGCCACAATCCGCAAGGGATCATCAATATACCCGTAATAATCAAAGCCCACCAATATTTGGTCTTTCCCCAAAAATGCATTGTTGCAATATCCATAATTATTTATTTTAAATGATACAATCTTTGCTATACAACACATGGGACACCGTAATTGTTTCAGTGACTACATCTTCAAATAAAAATCACGAGTAAGCATTATATATTCAAGAGTGTATCCCTCCCCTCTTTTCTCTATGGAAAAAGCATTTTCTTCCAATGGTCTACGAGCTCTACTCCACTCCGACAACAATCGTTTAGGAGCTTTACCCGAAATACCCGAAACATAAGTAAACCGCACCGGATAGAATCCATACAACGAAGCAATAAAAATAAGATGTTCTTGTAAATCGGCCGGAGATACCAAAGATAACTTCCCATCGGGCAACAATAAATAGAACGCACCCTCGAACAAAACTTCATAATCAAGAGTTCCCGTATGTCGAGCCCGTTCTCTCTTGCCATCGGGAGGGAGCAAAGAATCTATGAAATAAGGAGGATTAGATAAAATATGATGATACACCGGCTTTGTAGTTTTATCGTAAAACCTACAAAAATCCATACAATATACCGTTATCCTATCCTTCCACGGAGAAAGAGAGACATTGAACGCCGCCTCACTGGCCGCACCGAAGTCCAATTCTACGGCATCGATTCGAGCCAATGAACGTTGAGCCGCCATAATCGCTATCAATCCTGTTCCTGTACCGATATCCAAAATGCGATTCGATTTTTCCACTCTGCTCCAAGCGCCCAATAATACGCCGTCAGTACCGACTCTCATTGCCGAACGCTCCTGATGTATCGTAAACTGTTTAAACTTAAAAAAAGAATTTGCCATACCATCAATCATTTGCCCTGCAAAATAAACAAAAAAACATAATAATTTCGACAATGCCATGCTATTTGCTTAACTTTGGCACGCGACTTGTACAATAGAGTAAAACGATAGGTAAAAATAGGTTTAATGAAAAAACGACAAACCTAAACCTGTCAAAATGTCAATATTTAATCATACACCTAAGAACAATTATATGATCTGCGAAAACGACGAAAATACACCATCGATTATGCCTCTGTTTACAGAAATATCAGGACAAAACGATTCGGAATGTAAGACTTTAAATACAAAAGGATTGCCCATTCTTGCATTACGCAATATGGTATTATTCCCGGGAGTGGCTATCCCTGTCAACGTAGGAAGAACCAAATCCTTACAGTTGATCAAAGATGCCCAAAACAGTCACACCCCTATCGGTGTGGTTTGTCAGCGAGATGCCGCCGTAGAGGATCCGGGAAAAGACGATTTATACGAAGTAGGAGTTATCGGTGAAATCATCAAGATTCTGGAAATGCCCGACGAGAGTACGACTGTCATATTGCAAGGGAAAATGAAACGGTTTAGAATCGACGAAATTACCGAAACGTTCCCTTATATGAGAGCCAATGTATCGCTGGAAAATGAAATTTTACCCGATGCCAACGACAAGGAATTCGAGGCTTTGGTTTCTGCCTTGAAAGACTTGACTTTCGAACTGTTGAAAAATATCGGAGAACAAGCCAAAGAATTGGTATTTGCCATTCGGAATATAGATAGTGCGCATTATTTGGTCAATTTCTTAGGTGCGAATATTCCGTTATCTGCAACCCAAAAGCAAGAATTGCTCACCATCAGCAATATCAAAGAACGTTTGTTCAAACTCTATGAAATGCTGACACAAGAGGCTCAACTCTTACAAATCAAGGCCGACATACAGTCCAAAACGCGCGAAGACTTGAATCAGCAACAAAGAGAGCACTTCCTGCAACAACAGATACGCACCATACAGGAAGAATTGGGTGGGAACATGCAAGACCAAGATATTCAGGAATTGCGTGAACGAGCCGAAAAAAAGAAATGGGACAGTAAAACTGCCGAGATTTTCGAAAAAGAAATGAGAAAACTCGAAAGACTACACCCTCAATCGCCCGACTTCTCTGTACAATATACCTATTTGGACACGTTGTTAGAGCTTCCGTGGAACGAATATACCCAAGATAATTTCAACCTCAATCATGTCCAGAAACAATTAGACAAAGATCACTACGGATTGGATAAAGTCAAAGAACGTATCATCGAACATTTGGCTGTGCTGAAATTAAGAGGTGACATGAAATCACCTATCATCTGTCTGTATGGTCCTCCGGGCGTAGGAAAAACTTCGTTGGGAAAATCTGTCGCAGAAGCGTTGAACAGAAAATATATCCGTATCTCATTAGGCGGCCTACATGACGAAGCCGAAATAAGAGGACATCGCCGTACCTACATAGGAGCAATGCCGGGACGCATCATACAAGGGCTCATCAAAGCAAAAAGCTCGAACCCCGTTTTCGTATTGGACGAGATAGACAAAATAGGAAACGATTTCAAAGGCGATCCGGCTTCGGCCTTACTTGAAGTATTGGATCCAGAACAGAATAATGCGTTTCACGACAACTACATCGACATCGATTACGATTTGTCGAAAATTTTGTTCATCGCTACTGCCAACAATTTAAATACCATATCCCAACCTCTGCTCGACCGCATGGAACTAATCGACATCAGTGGATATATTATCGAAGAGAAAGTAGAGATAGGACGTCGGCATCTAGTACCGAAACAACTCGAAAATCACGGATTAAAGGAAGGTGATGTCGTTATTCCCAAAAAAGTAATGGCTGCAATAGTCGACCAATATACCCGCGAATCGGGCGTTCGGGAACTCGATAAAAAAATAGCCCGCATCATGCGAAAAGTCGCTCGACTGAAAGCCTCCGGTAAAGAATATAACCCCACCCTTTCTATCGACGATCTACACGAATATTTGGGCGCTCAGGAATACAACCGGGACAAATATGAAAACAACGACTATGCCGGTGTCGTAACGGGACTGGCATGGACAGCAGTCGGAGGCGAGATTCTGTTTGTCGAGTCAAGCCTGAGCAAGTCGAAAGGAGAAAAGCTCACCTTGACCGGGAACTTGGGCGATGTAATGAAAGAATCGGCGGTAATTGCCTTGCAATATATCAAATCGCATGCTTCGCTATTGGGTATCGATGAAGACATCTTCGATAAATGGGCCGTACATATCCATGTGCCGGAGGGCGCTATACCCAAAGACGGTCCCTCGGCCGGTATTACGATGGTAACTTCGCTGGCCTCGACTTTTACCCAACGAAAAGTGAAAGACCATTTAGCTATGACGGGTGAAATCACGTTACGGGGAAAAGTCCTTCCCGTAGGCGGTATCAAAGAAAAAATCCTCGCGGCCAAACGTGCAGGAATACGAGAGATCATACTCTCCGAAGAAAACCGAAAAGACATAGAGGAAATCAAAGAGTCCTATTTGAAAGGACTCACATTCCACTATGTAAAAAACATTACCGATGTCCTGAAAATAGCATTGACCGATGAAAAAGTAAAAAATGCCATTGACATTAAATAAAAGAGATTATGAGAGAGTGGAAAGTGACCGACGGATACAAAGTAAAAGCTGACGAGCTATCGTGGGAAGAGCTGAAAAACGCAACAGAAAACGTCATCGAAGAGAAACGCAAGTCTCATCGCATTGTCGTGCTCGACGGATACGGTTTGAATCCCGGAGATTTGTCGTGGGAGGGTATCGAAAGAATGGGTGAATTCACCGTTTATGACCGTACCTCTGTTGACGAAATCGTATCGCGGGCTGCTTTGGCCGACATCGTTCTCACAAACAAGACTCCATTGAGCGCAACCACATTGGAGCAACTACCTCATTTACGCTACATCGGTGTATTAGCCACCGGGTATAATATCGTCGATGTAGAAGCGGCAAAGAATAGAGGTATCGCAGTTACCAATATACCGGCTTACAGCAGCGAGTCGGTCGCACAAATGGTATTTGCACATCTGCTCAACATAGCCAGCGACGTTGCCGCCCATTCACAATGTGTGAAATCGGGAGAATGGGCGGACTGTAAAGATTTCACTTTTCAAAAAAGTCCCATATTCGAAATTGCAGGAAAAAATATCGGTATCATCGGGTTCGGTAATATAGGCAGCACAGTCGCAAGAATCGCTCATGCTTTCGGAATGAATGTTTTAGCCCAAACATCGAAAAAGAAAGACCAACTGCCCGACTATGTCACTCCCGTAACATTGGAGACCTTACTAGCCGAAAGCGATGTAATCACCCTGCATTGCCCTTTGACCGACACGACTCGTAATCTGATAAACGCCCGAACCATCGGGCTTATGAAGCCATCGGCCATTGTCATCAATACAGGACGGGGGCCTCTCGTTAACGAGCAGGATTTGGCCGACGCTTTGAACGAAGGTCGAATTAAAGCGGCCGGGGTAGATGTCCTATCGCAAGAACCTCCTCGAAAAGACAATCCGCTTATACACGCCCGTAATTGTTTCATCACTCCTCACATCGCATGGGCCACTTTCGAAGCTCGGGAAAGATTGATGAAGATTGCAACCGACAATATCCGGCAATATTTGGAAGGACACACGGTAAATCAAGTGAATATCTAAAATTACTAAGAAGCTGTTTTAAATTTATTCCGAGACAGATCGAGACCTATGTTGAAGCAGATTGGAGTCCGAGATATGCAGTCAATAGCGGGCTATTGACAAAAATCAAGGGATTCAAGATGCGAGACTGGGGCGCAATATGGCCGGAACATACCTGCTTAAAATGATAATATTATTTCTCAATAAATTTAAAACAGTTTCTAAATTAATCTACACTATACTGAAAGGTCGTAAAAGCCCGATTACTTCCGCCAGAGAGAATCGGGCTTTTCTCAATGAATTATGACGAGGATCTATTTCATATCCGATCGCGGTAGAGAAATCGGCTTGTTCTAAATTCGTATGAAAAAATACGGTTCTATTTAATACGGCACGGTCGAAATTAGCCTCCGCAAGATTACATTCGGTAAAATCCGCTTCTTCCAAATTGCAATCGATAAAGTTACATGACTTCAACTTCATACCGATAAACGAAAAAACTGCAACAGACATTTCTCAAAATCAAACGAAGAGAGCAATCCCTTACACCCGGTAAAATCGCCCCCCAACATCTTACACCCCACGAATCTCACATCTTGAAAAGAAACTCCGTAAATTTTACATAAACTAAAATCACAACGAATAAACTCACACCGAGAAAATAATACGTTTGTCAGTTTTGCACGGGCAAAACTGCATTCTTCGAATGTACACCCGTAAAACTACTCTCTATCCGATTCAATATCCGAAAAATCTACGCCTTTATATTTCAATCCCTCTTTCATTTTCTTACCTCTAATTTATTACTCTTCGCTTTTATGCAAAGATAAAAGGATTCTTCGTCTCGAAAATAAAATTCAAGAAAATTTCGGGTCAATGTATTTCCCATTACAAAAGAATATATAAATTTGTAAGGTATAATTTCAGCAGACCTGATACCTATGAAATATATCGCCCTACCGGATAAGGCCGTACGCCGTCTGTCTTTCTATTTGGCTATGGAGGAATACATAGCCCATAATCGGCCCGGTGAAGATTGCTTTTTCATGTGGCAGGTCAATCCCACGGTCATTTTCGGAAGAAACCAATTGATGGAAAACGAAATCAATTTCGACTATGTCCGCTCTCACAGAATAGAATATTACCGTCGTAAATCGGGAGGGGGTTGTGTCTATGCCGATTTCAGCAACATCATGTTCTCGTATATTACCGACGATTTCAATGTCAGTTTCACATTCGACCGTTACCTGCAATTAATCGCTCACACACTCAACAAACTAGGAGTAAAAGCTGTCGCCTCAGGGAGAAACGATATTACCGTCGATGGTAAAAAAGTATCGGGAAACGCTTTCTATCGCACGTCGGGCAGAAGTATCGTCCACGGTACTATGCTCTTCGATACCAACCTCGAAGATTTGGTTCTATCCATTACCCCCAACAACGAGAAACTCATTACTAAGGGAATCGAATCCGTCAGAAAAAGAGTAACCAACCTTAAAGAATATCTCGACATCGACATCGAAGAATTCAAGAGATTCATACGCTCGTCACTTTGTGATCACGAAGAATGTCTGACTCAAAAAGATATCGTTCACATTGAAAAAATAGAAACGGAATACCTCCGGGACGAATGGATATTGGGAAACAATCCCCGCTACACATGGATACGGAAAGGTTACGTCCCTGCCGGCGAAATAGAAATACGATTGGAAATCAAAAACGGAATCATCAAATCGATGAATTTAGTAGGAGATTATTTTCTCGTCGGAGAAATCGACGAATTTTTGAACAAATTTCAAAACGTTCCTTTCACACCTCAGTCTGTCAACCGCATTCTCGATGACAATCCCATCGAGAATTATATACGCCAACTGAGCAGAAAAAATTTCATCGATATATTATTCAATAACAATTAAAAAATTCTATAACAAAAAACCTGTTGACTATGGAAGATATATTAAAAACATGCCTGCACCAAAAACATCTCGACTTGGGAGCCAAAATGATGCCATTCGGCGGATTCGACATGCCCATCGAATATACGACAATCATCGAAGAGCATAATGCCGTACGCCATGCCGCCGGAATATTCGACGTTTCTCACATGGGCGAAATTCTCATCACAGGCCCCGATAGCGAGCGATACATCAATCATATTTTCACCAACGATATTCGAAATGCCGAAATCGGTAAAATCTTTTACGGCATGATGCTGTATCCCGAAGGTGGAACGGTAGACGACTTGCTGGTTTACAAAATGGAAGAAGAGCGATTTTTCTTGGTAGTAAATGCATCGAACATTGCAAAAGATTTCCAATGGATTGTGGAACATAGCACCGGATATGATCTGAAAATAGAAAATTTGTCGGACTACTACGGAGAAGTTGCCGTACAAGGACCTCACGCCGAAGCCTGCATAGAAAAACTTCTGAACCTCGATGTGAAAGACCTGCTTTTCTATACCTGCAAAGAAATGAAATACGAGAACGAAACGATAATCGTATCGCGCACCGGATATACGGGAGAAGACGGCTTCGAACTATACGGTAGCCACGATTTCATCAATCGGGTATGGGATATATTGGTGGATTCCAAACAAGTTCTTCCCTGTGGATTAGGTTGCCGCGACACGCTGCGGTTCGAAGTAGGTCTTCCCCTGTATGGACATGAGCTCGAAAAAGACATTACTCCCATCGAAGCCGGGTTGGGTATGTTCGTAAAACTCGACAAGGAAGAATTCATCGGCAAAGAGGCCATCATTTTGCAAAAAGCAGAAGGCATAAAAAGAAAAATCGTAGGTATCGAATTAGCAGACAAAGCCATTCCGCGTAGCGGCTACGAAGTTTATGCCGATGGAAAAGTCATCGGACACGTCACCACGGGTTACAATTCAATCTCTACCGGGAAAAGTGTATGTATGGCTCTCATCGACAGTGCGCACGCCGCATTGGGGACCGAAGTGGAGATACACATTCGCAAAAAATTTTTCAAAGGAACGGTTGTTAAGAAACGCTTCTACGAAAAAAATTATAAAAAATGATTTATTGACAACTTAAAAACAAATAATTATGAGTACAGTATTAGACGGACTTTATTACTCCGAATCACACGAATGGTTAAAAGTAGAAGGCGAATTTGGATATATCGGTATCACGGATTATGCACAACATCAATTAGGTAATGTCGTTTACGTCGATCTTCCCGAAGTGGACGACGAACTGAATCAAGGAGAAGAGTTCGGTGCAGTCGAAAGCGTAAAGGCCGCCAGCGACCTGTTATCGCCCATCAGCGGTATCGTCGTGGAGATTAACGACAAACTGGAAGACAAGCCCGAATTATTGAACGAAGATGCTTTCGGGAACTGGATTTGCAAAGTTAAAATCAACGATAAGGCCGAACTGGACAGTCTGATGAATGCCGAAGCCTACAAAGCCATTTGCGAATAATCGACGGAGGAACACATCATGTACAAATATTTCCCGCATACCGAAGCCGATATTTCCGAAATGCTGGGGAAGATAGGGTTATCGTCTCTCGATGAGCTTTATGCCGAGATTCCCGAAAACATTCGCTTCGACAAAGATTATGATTTGAAAAAATCGATGTCCGAAGATGAAGTCAGAAACTACTTTCGGGAATTAGGAAAGACGAACAAAAAACTCATTCCCTTTGCCGGAGGCGGCGCTTACGACCATTATGCCCCTGCGGTTATCGGCCAACTTATCTCCCGTTCGGAATACCTCACGGCCTATACTCCCTATCAGCCCGAAATTTCTCAGGGAACACTACAATATATATTCGAGTTTCAAAGCATGATATGCGAGCTGACCGGTATGGAATGTTGCAATGCTTCCATGTACGACGGAGCTACGGCCGCAGCCGAAGCCATGCTCATGTCGATTGCCCATGCCAAGAAACGCAATAAAGTCATTGTTTCCCAAACACTGAATCCCAGAGTCATCGAGGTTATCGAAACCTACGCCCGTTTCCACGGGGTAAATCTGGAAATGATTCCCGAAAAAGAAGGTGTCACCGACAAAGCCGTCATGGAGAAACTGCTCGAAGCCGACGATGTGGCCGGTGTTATTGCAAGTACCCCGAACCGCTATGGAATCATCGAAGACTTTTCCGGATTCGCCGACAATGCTCATGCACACAAAGCGTTGTTTATCGTCTATGCCGACCCCTCGGCTATGGCCGTGCTGAAAACGCCCGGCGAATGGGGAGCCGACATCGCTTGCGGCGATGGACAGACATTGGGGATGCCTTTGAATTTCGGAGGCCCTTATGTCGGTTATCTCGCAGCCACCCGCGATTTAGTACGGAAATTACCAGGACGTATCGTCGGAGCCACAACCGATGTGGACGGTAAACGGGCGTTTGTACTTACCTTACAGGCAAGGGAACAACATATTCGTCGCCAAAAGGCGAACAGCAACATTTGTTCCAACCAATCCCTCATGGCTCTGTATGTAACGATATACATGGCTCTAATGGGAAAACAAGGAATGAAAGAAGTCAATGAGAAATCCTATGCGGGAGCGCACTACCTGTGCGACAAATTACTGGAAACGGGTAAATTTTCGCTCTGTTTCGACAAGCCGTTCTTAAAAGAGTTTGCCGTAAAAACGACCTTGAATCGGGACACACTCCTGAAACATCTCGAAGAAAAAGGCTTCTTGGCCGGTATTCCTGTCGAGGGAACCGACGACGCTCTCCTATTCTGCGTGACCGAAAAACGCACCCGGGAAGAAATAGACAATCTGGTATCATTAATCGAAAAGGAGGGATAAGCCATGAAATACTACGATAAGCTGATTTTTGAAATTTCAAAACCGGGACGCATAGGGTATTCCCTGCAACAATCCGACTTCGGGAACTATTCCTTAACCGACCTCCCGCAATCTTTGCGCAGAGGGACGGAGGCCGAACTCCCCGAAGTGAGCGAACTCGATGTCGTGCGTCATTATACCAACGTCTCCAATAAAAATTTCGGAGTTGAAACCGGGTTCTATCCATTGGGTTCTTGTACGATGAAATACAATCCCAAAATCAATGAAGAAATGGCTTCTATGGAATCGTTCACGGCATTGCACCCATTACAATCCGAAAATTCCATACAAGGGGCTTTACGTCTTTATTACGAATTGGCTCATGTTCTATCCGAGATTTCAGGTCTGGCAGAATTTACACTAAATCCATTTGCCGGAGCCCACGGTGAATTGACCGGTCTAATGTTGATGAGACAATACCACATCAAGCGAGGAGACTTAAAGCGCACCAAAGTAATCGTCCCCGACAGTGCCCACGGTACAAATCCCGCCAGTGCGGCAGTGTGTGGATTGGAGATTGTCGAAGTTCCTTCCACGCCCGAAGGTACGATAGATGTTACGAAACTCGAACCGTTGCTCGACGATACGATAGCCGGTATCATGATGACCAACCCCAACACATTGGGTATTTTCGAGAAAGAGATACCCCAAATTGCCGAATTGGTACATGGTTGCGGAGGCCTACTCTACTACGACGGAGCGAACCTCAATCCCTTGTTGGGGCGTTGCCGTCCCGGCGACATGGGTTTCGACATTATGCACATCAATTTGCATAAAACCTTTTCCACCCCTCACGGAGGAGGCGGCCCCGGCAGTGGTCCCGTAGGCGTTGCCCCTGCACTCGTCGATTATTTGCCCCGCCCAAGAATCATTAAAAAAGGTGACAAATACTCCATCGAAGGAGGAAGCGACAGTATGGGGCGCATTTCGGGATTCTTCGGGAACTTCGGAGTGATGATGCGAGCATACGCCTATATCCTGTCACTGGGAAAAGAACAGATAAAACACGTGGGAGAATTAGCGACATTAAATGCGAACTACGTAAAAGAATCGCTGAAAGACTGTTACTATCTGCCCATCGAAGGCATCTGTAAACATGAATTCGTATTCGACGGATTGCTCGACAAGTCCACAGGAGTGACTACATTGGACATCGCCAAACGACTGCTAGACTACGGTTACCATGCGCCCACGATCTATTTCCCCTTGTTGTTCCATCAGTCGATTATGATCGAACCGACCGAAACGGAATCGAAAGAGACTCTCGACGAGTTTATAGAGGTGATGCGCACGGTCGCCCACGAAGCGATCGAAAACCCCGATTTGGTAAAAAGCGCGCCCCACTCCACTCCGGTGAGAAGGCTCGACGAAACCACAGCGGCGAAAAATCCGATTTTACGATTCAAAGATTTACAAAAACAATCATAATATTCAACTATCGGAGACCAAGAAAGAGACAAACCTCTTTCTCCTCTCCGATTTTTTATAAAATTCAAGTATGAACAGCGATGTCATCATCATCGGAGCCGGCCCCGGAGGTTACGAAACGGCCGTATACGCAGCGAAAAAGGGGCTGAGTGTAACCTTGTTCGAACAGCGGAAAGCAGGGGGAACCTGCCTCCACGAAGGCTGTATTCCTACAAAATGCCTTTGCCGTAGCGCCGAAATAGCCGATACAATAACCGATTGCGATACATGGGGATTCCATGTTTCTGCCCCGACAATCGATTTCCGACGTATCATGGAACGGAAAAACGAGGTTGTCGCCCAACTGACATCGGGCATAGAATTTCTATTGAAGCACAAACTTATCACCTACATTTCCGAACGTGCCGAACTGTTCGATGCACATACGGTAATATCGGAATCGGGTGAGAAATATACCGCCGCACACATACTCATCGCTACCGGCTCGACAGCCAAAAGACCTCCGATCGAAGGTTGTGACCTACCCGGCGTACTCACTTCGACCGAAATGCTCGACATCGACCATATTCCCCAAAAACTGTGTATCATTGGAGCCGGAGTCATCGGGCTCGAATTCGCCTCTATCTTCCGTAGTTTCGGCAGCACGGTCACCATGCTCGAATACGCCAAAGAAATTCTTCCCAACTTCGACAGCGACATCAGTAAGCGTCTGAAACAAGTACTATCCAAACGGGGTATCGAATTTTACAACCAAGCTGCCGTCGAATCGATTGAACGAAGCGGAGCACAACTGCTCGTGCACTACACCCACAAAGGTAAAGAATGCTCCACCGAGGCCGACATCGTCCTGATTGCCGTAGGTCGAAGCCCAAGAGTAGAGAGCATAGGGCTGGATAATGCCGGTATACGATATTCGCCCAAAGGAATCGAAACCGACGATACGCTCCGAACCAATATCCCCGGGATCTATGCCATAGGAGATGTAAACGGTCATTGCATGCTTGCCCACGCCGCATCTTTTCAAGGTCGCAAAGTAATCGACCACATTCTCGGTATCGACAATAGAATAAAGCTCGACATCATTCCTGCGGCTGTTTTCACTCGTCCAGAAGCCGGTATGGTGGGACTCACCGAAGAGGAATGCAAACAACGCGGCGTACCGTTCACGGTAAAAAAAACTTTGTTCCGAGCCAATGGAAAAGCCATCAGTATGGGAGAGCCTAACGGTCTGTGCAAACTCATAGCCGATGAAAACGGAAAAATCATAGGAGCACATATATTCGGAGCTCATGCAGCCGATTTAGTGCAGGAAGTATCTGCCCTCATGAACAGAGAAACGACCGTAGCCCAATTAAAAGAAATGATACATGCACACCCCACCCTTTCGGAAATTCTGCAAGAGTGTGCCCGGGAATTCTAAACACCATCTACCATAAAGAAAGGCTTCCCGTAACGCAGGAAGCCTTTCTTTATATTTAATCAAACTCAATCTTACTTCATTACTTTGGCAATCGTATTACCGGCCTTTACGATATAGACTCCGGAAGCGGACAACGAAAACTCATTGTCGCCTTCGCCCCCCTCATAAGAAGCAACCAATACACCAGCCATATTATATACACTCACCGTTTCCGGTTTATCCAATACGACGTGCAACTTGTCGTGTATAAAGATCTTTTCTCTGCTGGCCTTCAATCCCTCAACAGCGCTGGATTCACCAACGAAAATAATTTCGGACGGATCTGAGTTGTCATTAACATTTCCGGTTTGCATATTTACATCAAGAGCTATCACAGCATATGCAAACTCATCGACAACACCTTCTGTCTCGATATCTTTTTCTATGGTAAAGAAAGTGGCAGAAGTCTCGGGAGTTTGTCGATAATCATACACCTCCATAAATTCAGTACCCGCAGTGAAATCTCGCGATACCAAAAAAGTCTTTAATTTCACATCGCCTGTATTCTGCATTGCCCCAACAGTATACAAATAAAATCCGGCAGACTCGCTTGACGGCACTTCTACCTTATACATACCCTCCAATGTCGTCTCTTCAAAAGAAATTGTTCCAAATGACATAGATTGATCATTCCCATCAGCATCTATATAGTAATAGCCAATCCCTATTTTATCACCCACAGCACCTTCGGCCGTAATACCGAAATAAACAGTTTCATTTTCACCCTCACCGCTAAAATCCATCTCCGGAGTTTGTAATTCAGTCTGCCCCTTAGAAGAAGTTTGAGGGAATATAATAGACTGATCCCCTATCTTTCCATAAAAAAGAATCCAGTCCCAACGGTAGGTATAGCCATCAAGATAATTGGTAAACTCCTCCGGAACAGCTTCTGCAAAATAAAAATCCTCATACAAGGAAATATAATCAACATCTTGCGTAGTCGTAAAATGCCTGTAAGTTTGTACCGAATAATAATTCGCCCCGGAAACCGTGTTCCAATTCGCTACAAATCCGACATCCGATACATTCGTTGCAGGTAGAGCTTCCGGTGCAGCTAACGCAGCAATTTGTGCATCTTTTTTCATCAGATGTTTTCGATTCTCTTTTACAAAATCAAATTTCAAGGCAGAAGCCGGTTTGGAGATAGCTCTGTTCATCATAGGCATATCCACCTTTTCCATCGACATGCACTCCGCAGGAACTGCATCACTCAACACAAATGGCGACCGAGCCAGCCCTGCACTTACCGATAAAGCCACAAAGGCCACACAAAAAGTAAATTTTTTCATACTGTTTTCTTTAAAATTATTACTTCCATTGAATAAACTCTTTACAAATATAATAATATTAAAGAACTAGTACAACTTTATAACAAAAAAATAAAATATATATATATTTATATTCAATAAAAACAAAATAAGTCGAGGGACATAAGGATTTCTGAAACCCAGTTCTTCTTATACAACGAATATCATGCGTATCTCACCAGCTATTCGTATACACCGACAACTCCCATTAAATATCAACAAAGGAATAAAGAAAAACGAAAGGGTTTAAAAAAGGAAAGGTTGTCTCACGACAACCAATCTTCATTAACCTTAAATCTAATACTATGAAAAACACATTGCAAATGTATGAATTTTCTAATACGACAGCAAGGTTTTGCTTCAAAAAGATTCAACAGCTAACATTATTTAGTTATTGAACAAATATTTTTAGTAAAATTCATTCAATAAAAAACATTTTATTTCTATAATTTACTCCTGTTTGAAAAATATAAATCACCCCAATTATTATCGCAAAGAAATAACTATCTTCGTGGAGAAAAAGAAAAAAGGAATGATAGACCAAGCAACCATCGATAGAATTATGGCCGCTACCGATATCGTAGAGGTAGTATCAGACTTCGTAAGTCTACGTAAGAGAGGTGCTAATTATTGGGGGTTGTGTCCGTTTCATGATGATAAAACCCCTTCGTTCAGCGTATCTCAATCCAAAGGTGTTTGTAAATGTTTCAGTTGCGGCAAAGGAGGTAGTGCGATCCATTTCATTATGGAACATGAGCAACTATCGTATTACGAAGCACTGAAATATTTAGCGAAAAAATACAATATCGAAATTCATGAGAAAGAGTTGACCGATGAGGAAAAACAGAAAAGAAGCGACCGCGAAAGTATGTTTATCATCAACGCTTTCGCTCAAAATTTTTTCAGTAAATCGCTATTAGAAAACGAAGAGGGACGCACTGTGGGGTTAGCCTATTTCAGAGAAAGAGGCTTTAATGAAGATATTATTCGAAAATTCGGATTGGGCTACTCTCCTGAAAAGCGAGATGCACTTGCACAAGAAGCTAAGAAACAAGGTTACAAAACCGATTATTTATTAAAAACAGGGCTTTGCCGTGAAGGTCAAAACAACCGTATTTACGACCTGTTTGCCGGAAGAGTGATGTTTCCAGTATATAGTGTGTCGGGGAAAGTCGTCGCATTCGGAGGCCGAATTCTCAAATCGGGTGTAAAAATCAGTAAATATTTCAATTCTCCCGAATCGGACATTTATCACAAGAGTAATGAACTATACGGTATTTTCCAAGCTAAACGAGCTATCGAAAAAGAGAAATGTTGTTATCTGGTAGAAGGATATACCGACGTATTATCCATGCATCAATCCGGCATTGAAAATGTCGTAGCCTCCTCAGGAACCGCATTGACTCCCGGACAAATACGATTGATACATCGATTTACCGAAAACATCACAGTTCTATACGATGGTGATGCTCCGGGCATAAAAGCGTCACTGCGAGGTATAGACCTGATACTTCAAGAGGGACTTAACATCAAGGTCGTCTTACTTCCCGATGGCGAAGACCCCGACTCTTTCTCCAAAAGCCAAAGTGCCGAATCATTTACCCAATATATAAAATCACATGAAACGGATTTTATCCGATTCAAAACTCAATTACTATTGGAAGATGCCGGAGAAGACCCTATAAAACGGGCCGGTATCATTTCGAATATCGTACAAAGTATTTCACTTATACCCGATACCATTGTAAGATCGGTTTACGTGCAAGAATGCAGTCGGTTATTACAAATCGACGAACAAGTCCTTTTATTCGAATTGAACAAAATGCGACAACAACGGGCAGAACAACAATCTACCCGAGACCGATATCAATCTTCCCAATCGCAGACGGTGAGACCGGCTGTGATCCAGGACTCTTTTGGAAATAATATATCTGTAAATCAAGTCTCCGACGCAGAGGGTGCAACACCTGTCTCATCAGAAATACCGGAAACAGATAAAAATATCCCCCTCCCTACCCCTACCTCTTTATCGTCAAAAAGAGAAAATAGATCACCCTTAGATAAATATGAACGAGAATTAATCCGTTACGTCGTACGATATGGTTACCGTGATTTATTCGAAACGGCCACGGGTACTTGGCAAAAAGTATGGGAGTATATTGTCGAAGAACTCGCGATCGATAATATCGCATTCAGCAACCCTCTCTATAAACATATTATAGAACTGGCTTCCCAACAGCGCGAACACGTTGCGCAGCAAGTCTCTTCTTTGCGACAAGAGCTATTACCGAAAGTCCAAGACCAAATAAATAAGATAATCGAACAAATTCGTTTAGAAAACGGCGATATTACCGACAAACAAAGAAAGGAGGCCGAAGCACGAGAAAATATAACCGAGCAAATGGAAGAAGAGTTACAAACTTTCGAAAGCAATTTTCTCGAACGTTATTTTACGACCTACCCCGACACTCAAATAAGTTTATTAGCCGTAGATTTAGTCAGCGATAAATACCAGTTGAGTAAAGTACACACCAAGTATCAAAAAGTAGAGACCGAATCCGATAGACTATGGGAACTCATTCCGCGAGCTATTTATGAATTAAAAAATGCTATTCTCGAACAGACGATCAAACAAATACAGGAAAAAATAAAAGAAGCCACACAAAATAAAGATAATGAAAAGATAATCGAACTAATGGAACAGAATGTAGAATTAAATCAATTGAGAACCACTTTGGCCAAACAAATAGGAGATCGCATTATTTCTCCTAAATAATATATACAATTCAATATTTATTTATCGAAAAACAATAAAATTTTATCATTTTTATTGTATAATTAAAATTTTATATATTCCTTTGTTCCGTCAATAACACACCTATTATTCAAATTAAAGCTATGTATTACCTCGAAGCCAACCACATTGTTAAACAATATGCTTCTCATCGGGCTCTCGACAATGTTACCGTACATGTTCCCGAAAACGGCATTTACGGACTATTAGGCCCCAATGGAGCCGGGAAAACAACGTTAATCCGTATTATCAACCAAATTACAGCACCCGACGAAGGCGAAGTTTTAATAAAAGGGCGCCCTTTACACCCCTCAGATGTGGAACACATCGGTTACCTACCCGAAGAACGTGGACTCTACAAAAAGATGAAGGTAGGAGAACAAATTTTATACTTGGCTCAATTGAAAGGATTATCGAAAAACGATGCCAAAGAAGGCATGAAATATTGGCTGAACAAATTCGACATAAAAGGTTGGGAAAAGAAAAAAATAGAAGAGCTCTCAAAAGGTATGCAACAGAAAATACAATTTATCACTACCGTTATGCATAACCCCAAACTACTGATTTTTGACGAGCCGTTCAGTGGTTTCGACCCCGTCAATGCCAATCTGTTGAAACAAGAAATTCTCGAAATGAGAGACAAAGGCGCTACGATCATATTCTCTACCCACAATATGGGATCTGTCGAAGAGCTCTGCGACGAGATCAGCCTCATCAATCGTTCGCATGTCGTCTTACAAGGCGAAATAAACAATATTCGCGAACAGCACAAAAAACATCTCTTCAAAATCGAAGTACAACGAGGGAATCTGCAAAGCAACGATCTATATGAAATATTGGAGACAAAAGAACGACACGCCAATTTTACATATACACTGCGTAAACGAAATGCCCAAATGAGCAACAACGAACTCATCTCCCTGCTCACGCTACAATGCCAGTTATCGGGATTTGAAGAGATTCTGCCCACCATGAACGAAATTTTTATTGAAACCGTGGGAGAATCGGCTCTTAAAGAAAATACAAACATCAAGTAAATCTGAATATTATGAGTAAAATATCTCTTATTATAGAACGCGAATATCTGACTCGCGTCCAAAAAAAATCGTTCATCTTAATGACGATACTCTCACCGATTGTCATGGTCGCCTTGATATTCGCACCTATTTGGCTCGCACAACTATCGAGCGATGAAGTCAGACAAATAGCCATTATAGACCAAACCGGTCTTTACAAGAATATTTACGAAAACTCCGAAGAATACCAGTTCACCTATACGCAGGGAATACTCAACCCGGCGGAAATGCGAGCCGAAGAATCCCAACCCTATGCTTACATTATTATCAAAGATAATCTGTTGAACAATCCCAAAGGTATGACCATCTACTCTCAAAAGCAAATAACGAACAGCTGCGAGTCGATGATCACGTCGCAAATGGAAGAGTTTTTGAAAAACGAGAAATTATTGTCATATAATATTCCTAATATCAAACAAATCATAGACGATTCCGACATAAACCTACATGTCGACACTATACGCTTGGAAGAAGACGGCGCCGAAACACAAACCTCATCAGAAATGGTCATGGTTATCGGTATGGCCATGACACTGATCATATATATGTTTCTCATGCTCTACGGAGGCCAAGTCATGTCGAGTGTCATGCAGGAAAAAACCAACCGAATTGTGGAAGTAATGGTTTCATCGGTAAAACCTTTCGAGCTGATGATCGGCAAAATCACCAGTATCGGACTGGTAGGCCTCACCCAACTGGGCATTTGGATTCTTTTTATCATCGGGATATTTTTGTCTGCGGGAGCGATTTTCTCTTTTAGCGGTGGTATGGATACGGCCAATATCGAAAACATGACCGCCGTCGCAGGGAACATGAACGGTGTAGATGCAGCTCAACTCACAGGAAAAATGGGAGCCATGCAAGAAATCCAAAACATGCTGGGAAGTATCAATCTCACCCAGTTGCTCATATGTTTCGTATTATTCTTTATCGGAGGTTATATTCTGTATGCTTCCTTATTCGCAGCCATAGGATCGGCAGTCGATAATGAGTCGGATACGCAACAATTTATGGTTCCCATTACCTTTATTATCATCTTCGCCCTATATGCAGGCATATTCAGTGCCGAGAATCCCGACGGACCGTTAGCCATGTGGTGTTCGATGATACCGTTTACCTCCCCCATCGTCATGATGGTAAGAATCCCCTTTGGGGTATCTACATGGGAGTTGATAGTATCGATGATTATCCTCTACGGTTCTGCCATCGGACTGGCGTGGATAGCCGGAAGAATATACCGGGTGGGAATACTCATGTATGGCAAAAAGCCCAGCTACAAAGAAATGATAAAATGGATACGTTATAAGGCATAAAAAACATTATGAAAAACTCTCGATACCTCATTCTTGTCTTTTGTGGGCTATTACTATTTTCCTGTACCGGTAATAAATATATTGTGGAAAGAACCCCAAAACACAACAATCCGGTCGATGAAATATCGTGGCTGAAAAAACGGAAAAAAGAATTCGAGAAAAGAGAATGCCAAATAACTCTTTATGAAAAAGACGGGAAAAACTACTACGCCGTTTTTGCGACTACTCCCAGAGCGTTCGACAAAAACACGACCGTCGTTTACGACCAAGAAGGTAACATTTGTTTAAAATTCGGAGGGCTGATACCTCCACACAAACGAGAAGCCGTAAAAAAGTTTTTTGAAAATGCAGAAAACAAAGGTACTATCTGGAAGTGCAAACAACGACATAAAAAGGAGTAAAATCTCTATTCAGCTTTCATAAATTACACACGATAATTCTGGCAGTGGCTCGGGAGAGTCTCTGCCTTTCTTTTTTGTGTTGAAAAAATAATTCGTTATTTTTTCAACACAAATTCATCGGCATCTTTCCAAACCGGGAACTTTTCCCGAAAAGACTTTAATTTAGATAAATCCAATTCCACATTTACTACTTGGGGCACAAACGGTTCTGATTCTGCGATAACTTCGCCTTTAACCCCTATTGCCATCGTATCTCCTCTATAAACCATCGATGTTTCGTCTTGCCCGATTCTGTTCACGCCACAAACATAAGCCGCATTTTCGATAGCCCGGGCTATTAACAAATTTCTCCAAGCATACGAACGGGATTGAGGCCAATTTGCCACAAATAACAGCAAATCATATTCGTTACCTACATTTCTACACCAAACGGGAAAACGCAAATCATAACAAACGAGCAAACAAATATTCCAGCCTCTATAATTTACTATAAGCTTTTCCGACCCTGAGACAAAATGACGACCTTCTTCTCCCATTCGGAATAAATGTCTCTTATCATAATAGTGTTCCGATCCATCGGGCTCGATAAAAAATCCCCTATTAAAACAAACATTACCAGCCCGAGCAATAAAACTACCGGCTATCGCCACATTATAATTTCGAGACCATTTCTTTACCTCGGTAATAGTTTCTCCATCGATACACTCTGCCAAATCTTCCGCACGCATGGAAAAACCGGTCGTAAACATCTCGGGAAAAACCACCAAATCGCAGTCTCCCGTTATATGGGAAAGGATTGTGGCATACTTGTCTAAATTAGCTCTTTTATCCTCCCAAACAATATCGGTCTGTATCAACGAAACTCTCAAAACATCACCCATACTACTGAAACTAAAAAAGGGCAGAATAAACGAATTCTGCCCCTTATATGAATACTACAATCCGGTAACAAAATTTTCGGGTCGTCGTGCATGAAAACTTTTATAATAAGACTTTATCATGCGCATGTCTTTTTCCACATCTCCCGTCGGCATAAAAACTTTCTTTATGCCCACCTCCTTATCCTTATAATCGATATAGGCCAATACAATAGGAACCTCGGCATCTCTCGCTATATAATAAAAGCCTTTCTTCCAATCGGCATTCGCCTTGCGGGTAGCCTCCGGGGTTATCGCTATGGAAAAACGCTTTCGAGATTTGAAAATCTCAACAAGTTGCGACACCATATCGGTATGCCTATCCCTACTTACAGGAACCCCGCCCATCGACTTCAAGAGACTTCCCAAAGGAGGGAAAAACCACTCTTTTTTCATCATGAATCCAGCGTAACGACCGATAGAAAGATAAGCCAATTTCCCTATGAAAAAGTCCCAATTACTGGTATGGGGAGCCACACAGATAACACACTTCGGATAATCGGGGACATCAACCACCACCGTCCACCCGAAAAGTCTTAATATAAAAGAGCTGATTGCCCTCTTCATATTATTTATCAAGCATTTAGAGCCGCCAAATCTTCAAAAATCTCATCTATTGCTTTATCGAAGTCGGCACGGAGCTTTCGGTAATAAACTTTTACTTTCTTGGGATCTTTATCTCCATTAGCCCCTACTCGACATAAAAAATCATCTTGGATACCGATAATCTTTCCCATCAATGCATCTACCTTTTCGGCATCAGTACCCGGTATAAGATATTTATTACACAGACATTCCGATAACAATTCTCCGGCAACGTAATTAATCTCTTTCTTCAAAGTTCTCTTATTAGCCATAACTTTTTCTTTTTAAGTTTGTCAGACAAATATAATCCTATTTCTCGAAGTTTCCCAAAAAGATTCCCTTTTTTACCTAAGAAATATACAATCTCAATTCACTAAATATGACAAATCACCCGATTCTAAAAAACATTTTTTATCACTGAGTTACAAAATATTTGTTGTAACTTTGTTCGCTCTATTGCAAAACAATAGTATAATATTATTATAGTAATCATGGAAAAGCAACTTATACCTGATTATATATTTGAAGTAAGTTGGGAGGTTTGCAATAAAGTGGGCGGCATATATACCGTTCTTTCCACAAAAGCAAGAACGCTCCAAAAACTATATAAAGATAGAATTATTTTCATAGGACCGGATATCTGGGGAGATAAACCGTGTCCCTATTTTATCAGATCCAAAACTCTTCTGAAAGACTGGCATAAACAAGCCTCTTTACCCCAAAATATGAAAGTAAAGATAGGTCGGTGGGATATACCGGGCAGACCTATCGTCATATTAGTCGATTTCAAATCATTATATCCTTATAAAAACGATTTATATGGTGAAATGTGGAACCGGTATGGGGTAAACTCTTTACCAGCTTACGGAGACTATGACGAATCGTGTATATTCTCCTATGCGTCGGCTGTGGTTATCGAAAGTTTTTACAAGTTCATACAGGGTGAAAAATTTAAGGTCGTCGCCCATTTCGATGAATGGACCACAGGTATGGGACTACTTCACGTAAAGTACACTTTACCGCAAATCGCGACGCTTTTCACAACTCATGCGACATCTATCGGTCGTTCTATTGCAGGAAATGGGAAACCTCTATATGACTATTTAGCCGGTTACAACGGAGATCAGATGGCCGAAGAGTTGAACATGGTATCGAAACACTCCTTAGAAAAAAGTGCAGCCCACGAAGCAGATTGTTTCACAACAGTAAGCGACATTACGGCAAAAGAATGTTCTCAATTACTAGAACGAACACCCGACATCGTCACCCCGAATGGATTTGAGAGGGATTTTGTTCCGGCGGAAGAATCATACTCAACCAAACGTAACCTATCCCGTAAACGGTTATGTGATATTGTCGAAGCATTGACAGGGGAGCGACCGCAAAAAAATGCTTTCTTGATCGCCACATCGGGACGTTACGAATATAAAAACAAAGGGATAGACCTCTTTATCGATGCGGTTAAAAGAGTCTCAAAAAGTCCTGATTTAGAAAGAGAAATAGTAGCGTTTATTTTAGTCCCGGCTTGGGTGGAAGGTCCGAGAATTGACTTACAAAACAGGCTTCAATCCGCTACCTATGAGGCAACGCCCCTTCCCGCTCCCTTCATCACCCACACGCTTCACAATTACGATCAAGACAGTGTGGTTAATCAGATACATTATTTAAATTTAGATAACGAAGCTGGAAGCCGATTGAAAGTTATCTTCCTGCCGTCCTACCTCACCGGGAAAGACGGAATTGCCAACCTTTCGTACTACGATTTGTTAATAGGATTAGATGCTACGGCTTTTCCATCATATTACGAACCGTGGGGATATACACCTTTGGAAAGCATTGCGTTCGGAATACCCACGATCACTACCGATTTATCAGGGTTCGGGCAATGGATAAACAGCCGAAAGGAACAGGGTTTAGAGAAATCGGGTGTAAAAGTTTTGCATCGGGGAGATTTGAATTTTGTAGAAGTATCGGAAGATTTAGCCGACTCTATCCTCGCCCTCAGCCACTGCGGGAAAGCTCAACGAGCAAAAATAGGACAAGCGGCCACGAACGTTTCACTCGAAGCCGAATGGAAACATTTTATAGAATATTATACACAAGCATTCCACTTGGCTCTGAAAAAAGCAGCATTACGAAAATAATAAACTTATAATATATTTCAATTATGAAAGTACAAGTAAGCAATACAAACACTCCTAATTGGCGGGATATAACTGTTAAATCACAAGTCCCGACAGATTTGAAATGCTTAGAAATATTAGCTAAAAACCTATGGTGGTCATGGAATAATGAAGCCATAAACCTTTTCAAATCGATCGATAAAGATTTATGGAAATCGGTTCATGAAAACCCCGTTTTATTCCTACAACGCATTGGTTACGAAAAGCTCGAAGAAATAACCAAAGACAAACAAATCATGCGCAACATTCAAGATGTGTATGACAAGTTCGAGAAATATCTACAAGTAGAAAAACGAAAAGACGTTCCTTCCATTTCTTATTTCAGTATGGAGTATGGATTGAGCCACGTTCTGAAAATCTATTCGGGAGGGTTAGGTATCTTAGCAGGAGACTACTTAAAAGAAGCAAGTGACAGTAATATCGATATGACAGCCGTAGGATTCCTATACCGATACGGATATTTCACTCAAACTCTGTCGATGGACGGGCAGCAAATCGCCAACTATGAAGCCCAGAATTTCAATCAACTACCCATCGAGCAATTAACCGAACAAGACGGCAAACCGATGGTTCTCGAAGTTCCCTACCCGGGACGAATCGTCTATGCCCACATTTGGAGAGTAAATGTCGGTCGAATCAAATTATACCTGCTCGACACCGACCTCGATACGAATAGCGAATGGGATCGTCCTATCACTTACCAGCTCTACGGCGGCGACTGGGAAAACCGCATGAAACAAGAATATTTACTAGGAATCGGCGGTATCTTAATGTTGAATAAATTGGGAATCAAAACCGACCTATACCATTGTAACGAAGGCCATGCGGCATTACTGAATGTACAGAGATTGGTAGACTACGTACAAAACGACCACTTAAAATTTAACGAAGCTCTCGAAGTAGTACGGTCGTCTTCTCTTTATACCGTACACACCCCTGTTCCCGCAGGTCATGACTATTTCGATGAATCTCTTTTCGGGAAATACATGGGAGAATTTCCGGCCAAATTAGGGATAGAGTGGAAAGACCTGATGAATATGGGACGAGAAAATCCCGATACAAACGAAAAATTCTCAATGAGTGTATTCGCTTGCAATTCTTGTCAAGAAGTAAACGGGGTAAGCTGGTTGCACGGTAAAGTTTCACAGAAAATGTTCCAGCCCATTTGGAAAGGATATAGCCCCGACGAATTGCATGTCGGATATGTCACCAACGGTGTACACATGCCCACGTGGGCTGCTTCGGAATGGAAAGAATTCTATGTTAAGACTTTCGGTCCCGAATTCATGTCCCATCAATCCGATCCCAAAATGTGGGAAAAGATTTACGAAGTGGACGACGAAATCATCTGGAACATCAGACAAACTTTAAAAAATAAATTCGTTAAATTCGTCAAAGACGATTTTCGTGAAACTTGGTTGAAGAATCAAGGAGACCCTTCCCGTATTGTTTCGGTCCTCGAAAAAATCAATCCGAACGCTTTACTGATCGGTTTTGCTCGTCGTTTCGCCACTTATAAAAGAGCACACCTGTTATTCACAGACCTTGAACGACTCTCAAAAATAGTCAACAACCCCAATTATCCGGTACAATTTATCTTCTCGGGGAAAGCTCACCCCGCCGACGGAGCCGGACAGGGTTTGATAAAAAGAATTGTGGAAATTTCCCGTATGCCCGAATTCCTCGGTAAAATTATTTTCCTCGAAAATTACGACATGAAAGTCGCCAAACGGCTTATTTCCGGTGTCGATATTTGGTTAAATACCCCTACCCGTCCATTGGAAGCCTCCGGTACATCGGGCGAGAAAGCCGAAATGAACGGAGTACTCAACTTCTCCGTATTAGACGGCTGGTGGTACGAAGGATACAAAGAAGGAGCCGGCTGGGCACTTACCGATAAAAGAACTTTCCAAGACCAAAACCAACAAGATCAACTCGATGCGGCGACAATCTATTCCATGCTCGAAAATCAAATAGTACCCCTCTATTTCGCAAAAAACAGCAAAGGATATTCCCCGGAATGGATACAATACATCAAGAATTCCATCGCGAAGATTGCACCGGAGTTCACGATGGAACGCATGCTGCACGATTATATCGACCGGTTCTATCTGAAAGAAGGCAAACGTACCCGATTACTAAAAGCCGACCAATTCGCCAAAGCCAAAGAAATCGCAGCTTGGAAAGAAGAATTTGTATCCAAATGGAACGATATCGAGATCTGTTCCGTATCCATACCCGACGGATTGCTTTATAATCCGCACGTAGGTGAAGAATACGAAATGTCTGTCGTTTTGGATAATAAAGGCTTGGGCAACTGTTTGGGTGTAGAACTAGTCATAGCCAATGTAGAAGAAGGTAACACCGAGCCATACAAGACACTCGAAATGGAACCGGTTCAAACCGATGGAACGAAAGTAACTTATAAAATACAATACCAACTTAACGATTCAGGGGTCTTCCGCTATTCATTCCGAATGTATCCCAAAAATCCAGACCTGCCACATCGTCAAGATTTGGCCTACGTCCGTTGGTTTTAGTCTATAAAAATAGCCGAGTACCTTTCTCGGCTATTTTTATAGTTAAACCACGTTAAGCAAGGATAAACATCAAACATTATATAGATAAGTATGTTTAATACCTAAACTACTACTCTGTATGTGGGGTGGCTCGGCATAGACTTGGTTCCAAAAACTATCGTTCTATGCCGAGCCATCTTTTTCAATCCTTCTGTTAAAATAAATCGGGCGAAATTTCTTATCTTTGCCCAAAAGCAAAAATAGGCCGAATGAGCGAACAGACTACACTATTGGAAAAGTTGGAAGGACTGCTTATCCGATTCGAAGAAATAGGAACTTTGATTACCGACCCTGCCGTTATCGGCGATATGAAAAGGTTTGTAAAACTCACCAAAGAATATCGTGACCTCGAAAAAATATCGGAGGCAGCCAAACGATACAAACAAATACTTAACGGAATAGAAGAATCTCGCCGATTACTCGAAACCGAAAACGATCCCGAAATGAGGGATATGGCAAAGGAGGAACTCGATTCTTGCACGTCACAATTGCCGCAACTCGAAGAAGAAATAAAATTACTGTTGGTTCCTGCCGACCCCGAAGATAGCAAAAATGCCATCGTAGAAATACGGGGAGGAACAGGTGGAGACGAAGCAGCCATTTTCGCGGGAGACTTATTCCGCATGTATGCTAAATATTGCGAAACCAAAGGTTGGAAAGCCGAAGTCAGCAGTTACAGCGAGGGAGCGTCCGGCGGATACAAAGAAATCATTTTCACAGTATCGGGTGATAATGTATACGGCACACTCAAATATGAATCAGGAGTACACCGAGTACAAAGAGTCCCTGCCACCGAGACACAAGGCCGCGTGCACACCTCTGCGGCAACAGTGGCTGTATTGCCCGAAGCCGAAGAATTCGATGTCGAAATAAACGAAGGAGAAATAAAATGGGATACTTTCCGGTCGAGCGGAGCCGGAGGCCAAAACGTCAATAAAGTAGAATCGGGTGTACGGTTAAGATATATTTGGAAGAATCCCAACACCGGTGTCTCCGAAGAAATTCTTATCGAATGTACCGAAACCCGCGACCAACCTAAAAACAAAGAACGGGCACTCTCTCGTCTACGCTCGTTCATCTACGACAAAGAACACCAGAAATACATAGACGACATCGCCAGCAGGCGTAAAACAATGGTATCTACCGGAGACCGGTCGGCCAAAATCCGCACCTACAATTATCCTCAGGGACGTATCACCGACCATCGTATTAATTATACGATCTATAACTTACCTGCCTTCATGAATGGAGACATACAAGATTGTATAGACCATTTAATCGTGGCAGAGAATGCAGAACGATTAAAAGAGAGCGAACTATAATCCACATATATCATGAACAAGAAACAATTATTTGAAAATATCAAACGGAAAAAATCTTTCCTTTGCATTGGTCTGGATACCGATATGGAAAAGATACCGTCTCACTTGAAACAAGAAGAAGACCCCATTTTCACTTTTAACAAAGCTATTATCGATGCTACGGCCGATCTTTGCGTGGCCTATAAGCCCAATCTGGCTTTTTACGAGAGCTTAGGAATGCAAGGATGGGCCGCCTTTGAAAAGACTGTAAATTATATTCGGGAAAATTACCCCGACCAATTCATCATCGCCGATGCCAAACGTGGCGACATAGGAAACACATCGGAGCTATATGCTCGTAGCTTCTTCTGCCACCTCGATTTAGATGCCGTGACCGTAGCCCCTTACATGGGAGAAGACAGCGTGAAACCCTTTCTCGGCTATCCCGACAAGTGGGTCATTCTGCTCGGACTTACTTCGAATAAAGGATCTTATGACTTCCAATTGACAGCAGACTCTTACGGCGAACGGCTATTTGAAAAAGTAATACGCACGGCTCAAAATTGGGCCTCAGACGAACAGTTGATGTTTGTCGTCGGAGCGACACAAGGAAAACTATTCGAGGACGTACGCCGTATAGCTCCGCATAATTTCCTTTTAGTTCCGGGTGTAGGAGCGCAAGGTGGAAGCCTCGAAGAAGTGGCTCGATACGGCATGAACCGCGAATGCGGTTTACTCGTCAACTCTTCCCGAAAGATCATCTATGCTGCCACGGACGAGAAATTCGCAGAAGCTGCCCGGGAAGAAGCTCTAAAAGTACAATATGAAATGGAACATCTATTGCACGCAAAGGGACTACTTTGATTTTTAGAGAAAATAGCATTTAATAGTAAAAAGATAATCGATTTTTATCTAAATTTGCCAAAGAGTAAAAGAGTTACATACTAAATATTAAACGATATGCAAACACTTGACAATTACAATTTTGCTGGTAAGAAAGCATTTGTCCGCGTAGATTTTAACGTTCCTCTCGACGAGAACTTTAATATCACCGACGACACCCGTATGGTAAAAGCATTACCTACACTGAAAAAAATATTGGCCGATGGCGGTAGCCTCATCATCGGTTCTCACTTGGGACGCCCCAAAAAAGGTCCAGAAGACAAATTCTCTTTGCGTCATATCGTTGCACATTTGAGCGAATTGCTCGGAACCGAAGTAAAATTCGTAGATGAATGTGTTGGCGATAAAGTAAAAGCAGCCGTAGCCGCATTAAAACCCGGAGAAGTTCTTCTTCTCGAAAACTTGCGTTTCCATGCCGAAGAGGAAGGAAAGCCCAGAGGATTGGCCGAAGATGCCAGCGACGAAGAAAAAGCTGCTGCTAAAAAAGCGATCAAAGCCAGCCAAAAAGAATTTACGAAAGAACTCGCCGACTTGGCAGATGTTTATGTAAACGATGCCTTCGGTACGGCACATCGTGCTCATGCTTCTACGGCCTTGATGGCAGAATACTTCTCTCCCGAAAACAAAATGTTCGGATACCTCATGGGTAAAGAAGTTGCCGCCGTCGATAAAGTAATGAAAGAGATGGTTCGTCCTTTCACTGCTATTATGGGTGGTTCGAAAGTTTCTTCGAAAATCGATATTATCGAAAATCTATTGACCAAAGTAGATAACTTGATTATCGCCGGTGGTATGACCTATACTTTTACCAAAGCATTGGGCGGTAAAATCGGTAACTCCATCTGTGAAGACGACAAACTCGATTTAGCTCTCGAACTCATCAACAAGGCCAAAGCCAACCATGTAAATTTGGTTTTAGCAGTCGATGCCAAGATCGCCGACGATTTCTCGAACGATGCCAATACCGACTTCTGTGATGTCGATAAAATACCCGATGGTTGGGAAGGTATGGACATCGGTCCTAAATCCGAAGCTCTGTTCGCCGACGTAATCAAGAAATCGAAAACTATTCTGTGGAACGGTCCGACAGGAGTATTCGAATTCGATAACTTTACATCAGGTTCCCGTGCTGTTGCAGAGGCCATTGTAGAAGCAACTAAAAACGGAGCATTCTCTCTCGTAGGCGGGGGCGACTCTGTGGCTTGCGTAAATAAATTCGGATTGGCCGATAAAGTTTCATATGTATCAACCGGAGGTGGAGCTCTACTCGAAGCCATCGAAGGCAAAACTTTACCGGGTATAGCTGCCATACAAGGCTAACATACCCATAAATATTTATAAAAAACGTCCAAATTTTATTTGGACGTTTTTTATTACAAGTTAACATGGACCTATTTGGATATCAGTCGATAATTAACGGAGATTGTTCGTGTATATTTCCCTATATGGCTAACAATGTTCTCCGTAGTGCTACGGGACACGGTAGAGGAAAAAGAGATATATCCGGTATAAAAAGACTGATACGATGGCGTTTTCAACCCCTCCGTCACTTCGTGACACCTCCCCTATTGCTAACGCCACACCCCGTAATGCTACGAGGCACAGCAATGGAGGAGTTTAAAATATTAAAAGTGCTTTTTAACCCTCTCCCCCTGCCGTACTCCGCAACATGGCGGGTCGTTTTGAATAACATTGGAGCAGAGGAGAAAGGGAGATATACACCTCACCCTCTCCCCCTGCCGTACTCCGCAGCATGACGGGTCGTTTT
>NZ_JH815204.1:300000-550102 GCF_000296465.1 Barnesiella intestinihominis YIT 11860 | reverse complement strand
CCCCCTGCCGTACTCCGCAGCATGACGGGTCGTTTTGAATAACATCGGAGCCGAGGAGAAAGGGAGATATACACCTCACCCTCTCCCCCCTGTGTTTTGCGCAGCAAAATATAGGGGGAGTGCCCGCAGGGCGAGGGGGTTAATACAAACAAAAACTTCACTCCCAAGTACATCACCTTTATTTGGTGATGAAGATGCAAGAAAATAGAGGGCTTCCCAATCTTTGTCTCTACATTTGTTTCTGCAACAAAGAATTATCAGACTTCCGTTCCATCAGTTGTCGACGATAATCCCGTAAAACAGTTATATCAGAAGCATTACTATCCACCCTCTTTTCAAATAAGGAAAGTGATTTATCTACCCATTCAATAGCGACTTTATAATTATCGAACAGCTCATTATACACAGCCAAATTGGCTGCTGCCATAGCTCGGGTAGTTTCATTTTTCTGTTCTTCATAAACATATTCCCACAAATAAGAAGCCTCTTTGTATTTTTTCTGCTGCCAAAAATCATAAGCATCATCCATCGCCGGATTGGTAGATGTATAAATATAACGATTGACATTGTCTACATGAGGAATAAACAATTCTCTTACCCGTGCAGAAATCTGCCTCATCGCCTCTTGAATAAACTCAGCGGTCAGAGGCAATGAACTATGAGCATCATCTGGCGTATACCCGAAAGATTGCCAATATAACGTATCCGTAACCATTTCGGAAGAAGGTTCTATCTTGTTCGGCCAATATACACGTAAATTCAAAGTCGTGGCTACCGATAAGTCTGTAACAAAGACAGTCTCTCCGGAAGAACCTAACAAAGTGTGATCCTCCATATTTACTACCATATCGGTTTTATCGAGAGACACGACCGCTGTATTATCGGCTCCTCCCCTTACAATCGAAAGTTGATTTTCCGACAAAAGAGGATACAAACTTTTAGGCAAGGTTATAGAGTCGTCATAAAAAATTGTAATCTCAGGGAAATAATGTGCATCAGAAAGCTCTAATGCTATATATTCTGCCAAACGATAAGTCGTGCTGTCATGCGGCACGACCAACGTATATTCCTTACCCGAAATATCCTTATATTTATTCCCCTCTTTTTCGTTAGGCTCTGCCGAATTATTAACGACAGTTACCCGCACGATATCCGCCGGAAAAGTAACTTTTGCCGGTCGCCACACATCGAACGAGAGTACCGAAGCCGATCGGCATCCCGTCAGCAACACAGCAAATACCAATATACAACCCCATAACTTCTTCATATAAAATCTCCTTTATGCCTTAGGTTCTATTATACAAATGTAATACTAGGCAAAGTGTTCACGAGATGAATAAAAAACATTTAAGCTATTTTAAACTATTTGCGCAATCGACGCATTAAGGCCCTCATTCCCGGCGACATATCAGTTTCACATAGAGCCTCCAATTGTTGTAACATATCTTCACCCCATTCTACCCACCGGGATAAAAATTTCAATATCGAAAAAGTCCACACTTTTTCCGATATCGTTATCTTTGGGTCAATACTCCACGAACAGACTATTTCGGCCAAATTTTCAGCAGAATGCCTATCTGGAATATACTCCTTATGTTTCAACATACTCAACATTATACGGCCATATTCTCTTCTTACCCCGTGGTGGTTGACACGACAAAAATCCGAAACGAACTTGTCTTTATATCGTAAAAAACAAAGGCGGTTCGTTTCGTATATTGCAGAGATACCCCATGCTGCACGAAATGCCTCTGAACCAGATTCCCCCACAGCTATATCCATTGCTTCGGCGATACAATCCTTCTGCTGTAAAAATTCTGCAATCCGAATTTTCATATCCCTACCCGACAGAGCCGTCAAAAATGCCTTCAACTCATCGCTCCCCATACATGCCGATATTGAACAAACAAATGTAATCATTCAACTTCTCTCACACAAACAAGATCAAGAAAAACACCATTACAATCTCATAAGAAACGAATCGAAGCAATATATATATAAATCGAAAATATTAAAAACATAAATTGTTTCGTATTTTTCTCTTTTATATATTTGTAGAAATTTTGAAAATCAAATCTAAATCATGAAACGCTCGGAATTTTTAAAAGTAATGGGACTTACCGCTGTCGGTGCAGCTTTTGCGCCTTCTATTTTAGCCAACGGAAAACAGACAAACAATGTATCTCGAATCGCCACCGACATAAAAGACCTGAAAGCCAGTGTAAATCGACCGGTAACATTTCTTGTCCTCGGTGCAGGTAACAGAGGAAGCGTTTACGCCGGATATGCAAAAAAGTACCCCGATTGCATGAAAATAGTAGGAGTCGCCGATAAAAATCAATTGCGGCTAAAATCTATGGCCGAAGACCACGATGTCCCGGAAGAAAACAGATTTACCGATTGGAAAGAAGCCTTGAATAAAACAAAATTCGCAGATGCCGTTATCATTAGTCTACCCGACAATCTACATTATGATCCTTGTATGAAAGCGCTTTCGATGGGCTATCACATCTTACTCGAAAAACCCATAGCACCTACTGAAAAAGAATGTACGGACATTCGAGATTTAGCGATCAAAAAAAATGCCATTGTAGGAGTCTGCCATGTATTACGATACGCACCCTATTTCATCGCTCTCAAACAAATCATCGATTCGGGTGACATAGGGCAACTGATTAGTATACAACATCTCGAACCCATACAATACGCACACATGGCGCACTCTTATGTAAGAGGCAACTGGCATAATTCAAAGGAAACTACCCCCATTATTTTGGCAAAATCCTGCCACGACCTCGACATTATCAGATGGCTGGTCGGCTCTCCATGCAAATCTATTTCGGCCTACGGCTCTTTAACCTATTTCAAACGGAAAAATATGCCGCAAGGTGCTACCGAACGTTGTTTAGATTGTCCGCATGAAAATGAATGCCCCTATTCCGCATTAGACATTTATTTGAAAAAACGAAAACATATATATGCATTCGACCTGCCCAAAGAACGCAGCCTTCAAAACGAGGCAATACGTAAAGTGATACGGACTACCGATTACGGACGCTGCGTGTTCCAAATGGACAATGACCAATGCGACCACTACGTGACCAGCATGGAGTTTGAAAATGGTGTTACAGCCAATTTCTCTATGGAGGCATTCATGGCCAAAGGAGGAAGAAGGACTCAAATAATGGGTACGAAAGGAGAAATCGTAGGTGATATGACAACATTTACCGTAACCGATTTCCGCAGTGGGAAACAGCGCATATGGGATGCCAAAGTAGAAGAAGTGAAAAGTTACGTCGGACACGGGCACGGCGGCGGAGACCTATGTTTGGTTCGCGATTTTATAAACGCTGTCGGGAACGATAACCGCGACTATCTGTCTAGCCCCATAAGTGTTTCAGTCGAAAGCCATATCATGGGATTCAAAGCCGAAGAAAGTCGGCTGAACGATCGAAAAGTAAAAATTTGAGTTCTCAAAAACTTTTATACATATACTATAAAAAAAAGACTGAAGCCCATTTACATTCGCTTCGGTCTTTTCTTTATAGTATCATACCATCATTTCACAACCACACGAGTTACCGATGTACCACAGCGCACGACATATACACCCTTAACCGGAACCGATAACAAAGAACGCCCATTCACAGATGCCGATACGACAATCTGACCTGTCAAATTAACGACCTCGACCGGCTGTGACGTTTCACACTCGACCACAATATAACCGTTATCGGTATACACTCGATTGCGCGACTCCGGCAAATCGCAAATACCGGTAAATAAATCCACCTTCACCACATTGGAATAGTCACTTTCTTCCCCCTCTGCGGTCACAGCTTTTACTTTATAAGAATACACATACCCCGGCTCCAAATCAACGAGCTGATACGATGTATCCGTAATTCCCGTCACAATCAGAGGCCAAACATCGCTAACAGCTTGTTTAGAAGCCATCTCAGGTAAAACTTCACCGCTATATATAACGATATTATCGAGATAAGCCCTCTTTTTTCCACTGCTCGCTGTCGACATCAGCACGATTTTACTATCGGCTGTACCACCTGTAAAAGTCATCGTGTAAGTATTCATCTTACTGGTCGAGAGAATTTCGGTCGATTGAGCATTCGACTCATCTCCTTCGACATATACCTTTATCACAACACTTTTCTCTTTACTTCCATCGAACATAGAGGCATCGAACTGGACAGTAAATACTCCGTCGCAAGAAGATAAATCGATAGCCGGAGTACATACAGCTCCCCCGTTATCCGAATTACCTAGTTTCATCTTTCCTATGTTCGGGAACAAATACTTACCACTCCAACCCGAAGTTTGGAAATAACCGTCCTTCGCATTTCCGAATGTAGTCGTTCCTGCGATATTTGTAGTCTCGTCAGCCGTGCAATTCGAGAAATCCTCCGACAGTAAAATTTCGCCACCGGCCGATGGTTGTTTTCTATCGACCTGCAACGTATAGCTGGCAGCATTCTCTACCGACGACCAGTTTGCGGTAAATCCGGTTGCTGTCACATGAGTAGCGACATCGGCCACGGGAGCAAGCACTGCCGGGGTTCCTCCCATAAAGTCGAACGTAATCACACCATTATCTTGTGCGATGTTGGTTACAGGTTTTCCCAACTTCAATCCGGTATTTGTCTTTGCAGCCGGGCGACTGTCATCGGTAAAAGAGGTATTACCATTATAGGGATATAAGTCACCATCTTCATTATACTCGCTATATTTATTGTCGGCCGGCATAATGGTCATGCGCTGGCGGATCGATTCGTTGTTAACCGTATTATAATCCCAAACGGACTGATCGTAATCGACTTTCACGATCATCAGCCCGGCTGATGCCATATATCGATCCCAACCGGTCTGTTGCCTATTTTCCAATGTAAAATATTGATCTTTATCGCTCGATACTATCTTATAGGCCTTCTTGCTATCGGCCAGATTTTCCAGTGTAACCGAAGAAGGAGCCGTCAGCTCTTCGATAGTTATCCAACCGCAAAACTCCCGCTCATATGCTGTGTACCCGACCGGAACAGAACCATCGGAATAACCGTCGCCATCGGAATCAGGGCCATTATAACAGCCATAATCCATCAAACTCCACGTGCCCATTCCATAATTCGAAGTCACACCGCTCGTATCGTAAAAATCGGGGAGTCCCAACGTATGGCTATATTCATGGCAAAATGTACCGATTCCGTCCCGAGTAGTACCACTGTTTCCCAACAGCTCGGCCGAACAAGCATAAGCATCGAGATATTTACCGTCGACCGATACTCGCTTTTGCGCACCTTGATAAATATACCAAGCATGAGGCCAAATCGCATTTTCCAAAGAACCGTCTATATCCGACGATTCTCCATACCCGGCATAAATCACATACACCAAATCGACGAATCCATCATTATCTCTGTCATATATCGTGAAATCGACCGTCGATTCAGACTTCTTACAAGCATCGATAACCATCTCATCGGGACGTACGTCTTGACCGGAATAATCATTAGCCCCATAATAAGCCATCGTATTGTCGAGAGTGATAGGCCCTACCACATCGAATGTCGGTTGAAAGAGTCCTCCCGATTGAGAAATGAAATAATCCCGAGCGCTACCGATGGCTCCCATATAATCATATCCTTCCTTATTCATCATCTCGTCGAAAGCCTGCTGTGTCCCCACCGAACTGAATTTCTTATCGCTGAACTGAACCAACAAGACCAAACCGTGCACATCGTCGCCGGCAGTAGCCTGCGTAACTCGACGAGTTATATTGTTTTGTAATTGTTGCTTCCGTAGATTACGACGACTAAAAAGTTTCTGTGAAATCTTCTTCTCGGACAGCGATGTTAAATACGCCTTATCCGAAACACTCCTCATCGACGAATCGCGGGCTATCACATTGCCCGCAACAACCAGTCCCGTTGCAGACAACTCGGCATAACGATAGAAACCATCTTCGCCACGTACTACCGGAATGCCATCGGAAGTAGACTTGTAATGATAAAATTCATCACCTACGGTTTTAACGGTTACAACGGTCCCGTCCGGTTGAGCGACCCTAACAAGGACAGGCTTGGCCGGTACGGCAAAAAGCGGAGATACACCCAATAAAATACCGGCGCACAATGAGATAAAATTTTTATTCATAGACAATCATGTTTATAAAAGCGAATAAAGATACTAATAAAAATAAAACAAAGAAAAAAATACGGTATTCTTAATTTATGAAAAAAGTTTTGTATTCCTCCGAATGATCAAAACACTCTTAAAAAATACAGATAGCCTTCTCTCGAAAGAATCCTAAATAAAGAACCCCGAAAAATTCGGGGTTCGCTTCTCATTACCATGCAAGTTTTTCCACTACACGACCGTTTTTCGTCTGTATTCCCACCAAATATACACCCGGAGGTAATACGAACGGTAACTCTATGTCACAAACACCACAACCCACAGCCTTATCGCAGAAAGTTTCCAACAGTCTCCCGTTCATATCCGACAATGTAATAACAATATCTTCTCCTTCCGATATACCTTGTATCCTTATTACTCCCGGATCAATCTTACTTATCGAAAAATCAGATCCGCATTTTACCTCTTTTATCCCATCGGGTGCTTCATGAGGGTAATAAGCCTTCAAATCCCTAAATGAAATTTTCTGATTCGGTCCCTTTATCTGTGTCGACAAGTATATCTTCATACCATTCAACACCACCGGGAAAGCCGTTACATCTAAATCGGCAAAAGACACTGTATAGACAGAATCGCTATCGGCATCTGGATTAACGATACGGCTCCAAGAACCAGTAGAACAAGAAAATTCATAAGAAATATTATTGATTAAAGCGCTCCAATTTTTCACCTGTATCGAAATCGAATCGGGTAACCCGAAGAAACGTATCGGCTTATCCAACATAATATTAGGAGCACGCCCGGTGGATAAATCGAACAACAGAGTAGTACCGTCACTCCAACCCACAGGAAGGACAGACGAATCGAAACGAATGTCGGTTATAGCAGAACTACCGGTTACAGAAAAAGAAGCTCCATCAGAAAAATGTTCATGCACATTCTCTCCCACTCCAATTTCAACAATAACCGGTAACTGAATTTCCACATCTCCATATTTCCCTTGCAACACAGTTCGCCCGTTCGTGACACCTCTCACGACACCTTCCACTACATCACAGCAATCCGCTCCCACAGATTGCCAGTCAAAAATAGCAGGATTTACCATATATCTCTTTCCGTCCGATTCGGTCTCGATCTCTATCGGATATTCTCTAATATCGTCGATACAAAGACTATCGGCACATAATTTAACCGACTTGCCGGCATTACCCATAACGACCCGTATTTTACATGCAGAGTCACCTTTCCGAGCCGTAATCGTTCCTAACATAGAAACAGCTCCCGCACAAAACTCGCCACGACTATTCACATATCCCAATTCCTCCGGTTCGCACGAATAAGTAACATCTTTAAAATCATCGTCGATAATCTCGCCATAACGGTTATGAGCCAATACCCTCAAAGGAACCACCGACAAAGGTATAGCCTGCACAGAAGGTTTAGAAAAAGAAACGAAAGAAAACGTACTGTCAACCGGAGCTAACGAAATACCTTGAAACGAATCCATCACAGCCCTCTCTTTTCCATCGGTAGGAGTATTTACCACTTCGTCACAAACAACCATAGTAGCCGATCCCCCACCGTCAAAATTAACGACATTCCAAGCTCCTTGCTCTACTAAATAATAAGCATTCTCAACCATAGAGGCCTTGTCGGCGGTAATGATAAACAATCTTTTCCCGTCTTTCGTTATCCCCACCAATGTACAAGGATAGTCTTGAAACTCACGTCCGGGAGTGACAAAATCGTTGTACTCTTTATCGTGAAGTTCTCCGTTCAATATCACGCTCGGCCAACCATGCAACGCTTGTACAACGTTTTGTGCCGGTGGAACGGATATGCCGGAATTGGGAAACGTCGTATTCACAAACCGCTGGTCGATATAAACGACATCGCCTACTTTTACTTTATCCTCGAACTGCTCCGACGCATGGTTTCTCATAAACAAAATATGACTTTTTCCATCGGGTTGTATAGGGGTATGCTCCATAGCCTCCACTCGACAAGGAGTCGAGTTACCGTTAATAATCCATTCCCCTTGCGGCATTATTTTCACATATAAACCGTCTTCCGTAAGAGTAAGACTGCTATACGTATTGAACAATACGCAATTTCTGTATGATTGTATTCCGTATGCCGACTCGTTCACATTGTCGATCGTTATTTCTGTTTGGTCTGGACAAATTACCTTTGCCGAATATTTAGGAGGGAAAACCTCTGCCACCTTATCTTTGCTAATAGACATGACAGAACGACCATAATCGCCGTAATGACTGACAACTTCTCCGTTACGGACATTGATCCCCGCAGCCGTAGTCTGCCCCGTATAATAAAATAAATCGTGATTTACCCCGAAAAACGCCCGGTGTCCTTCATAAGAGTTACTCTTACACTGCGATGACGTTGTCTCCCGTGAGGCATCCGGAGTCTTCCCGTTAGACGGATATACCTCTACCGCATTATATTCGTTATTCAAATCCAATGTAATTTGATGTAACTGTATCGGCTTTTGTGTAAACTCGATATGAGTATACACAGCTCCGGGACCTATCGGATAATGACTTATCGTATCGGGAATACCCCACTGCGGCTTCTCGGCCTGAATGCCCAAACTAAGCAATAAGAAACTAAAAGGGAACAAATAATTTTTCATATATATCAAGATTAAGAAATAAATCGGTTCTGCAAATTAATATATTTTTCAAATCATAGACAATTATTTTTAAACATTTTTATAACAATATATTATTATCAAAAAAAGCCCGGCAGTTTATTACTGCCGGGCTTCAACACATTATCCTTTTCCAAAATTACTCATCGAGAAGAATTTCGAGTATCTGGCACGCAGCTTTGGCTACCGAAGTACCCGGGCCAAAGATAGCCGCTACACCGGCCTTGTAAAGGAAGTCATAATCCTGTGCAGGAATAACTCCACCGGCAATTACCACAATATCCTCGCGACCCAATTTCTTCAACTCTTCGATTACCTGAGGAACCAAAGTCTTATGGCCGGCAGCCAAAGAAGAAACACCCAACACATGTACGTCGTTTTCGACAGCCTGACGCGCAGCTTCCGCCGGAGTCTGGAACAAAGGTCCCATATCCACGTCAAAGCCACAATCGGCATATCCGGTAGCTACCACTTTGGCCCCACGGTCATGACCGTCTTGTCCCATCTTCGCTATCATGATACGAGGTTGGCGACCTTCCTTTTTAGCGAATTTTTCGCACAATTCCGTTGCCCGAACGAAATCGGCATCCTTTTTAGTCTCTGATGAATACACGCCTGATATAGTTCTGATTACTGCTTTATAACGACCTACGACAACTTCGCAAGCATCGGAAATCTCTCCCAACGTAGCGCGAACCTTAGCGGCTTTGACAGCCAAGTCGAGCAAATTACCCTTCTTCGTCTTCACACATTCGGTAATCGCATCAAGAGCCGCTTTAACCGCGGCTTCGTCGCGATGAGCTTTCAAATCTTGCAGACGCTCGATTTGCTCTTTACGCACAGCCGTATTATCGACTTCGAGAATATCGATGGGAGCCTCTTTTTCAAGACGGTATTTGTTTACACCCACGATCGTCTGTTTACCCGAGTCGATACGTGCCTGCGTACGGGCGGCAGCCTCTTCGATACGAAGTTTCGGGAGTCCGGTTTCGATGGCCTTAGCCATACCGCCCAACTTCTCGATCTCTTGAATATGTTCCCATGCCTTATGAGCCAGCTCGTTAGTCAGAGCCTCTACATAATAAGAACCTGCCCACGGGTCGATTTCTTTTGTAATATAGGTCTCTTCTTGAATATAAATCTGAGTATTACGAGCGATACGAGCCGAAAAATCGGTTGGCAGGGCGATAGCCTCGTCGAGAGCGTTGGTGTGCAACGATTGGGTATGCCCCAAAGCAGCCCCCATAGCCTCGATACAAGTACGACCCACATTATTGAACGGATCTTGTTCGGTCAGTGACCAACCCGACGTTTGCGAGTGAGTACGCAAAGCGAGAGATTTCGGATTCTTGGGGTTGAACTGTTTTACGATCTTAGCCCACAACATACGTGCGGCACGCATCTTGGCGATCTCCATAAAGAAATTCATGCCGATAGCCCAGAAGAAAGACAACCGCGGAGCGAATGCGTCGATATCCATACCGGCGTTGATTCCGGCACGCAAATATTCAAGACCGTCGGCCAACGTATAAGCCAGCTCTATATCGGCTGTCGCTCCGGCTTCCTGCATGTGGTATCCCGAAATGGATATCGAGTTGAACTTCGGCATGTTTTGCGAAGTAAACTCAAAAATATCGGCGATGATACGCATCGAGAATTCAGGCGGATAAATATAGGTATTACGCACCATAAATTCTTTCAAAATATCGTTCTGAATCGTTCCGGCCATCTCTTCGAGTTTCGCGCCTTGTTCCAACCCGGCATTGATATAAAAAGCAAGGATAGGCAACACGGCTCCGTTCATCGTCATGGATACAGACATTTTGTTCAAAGGAATACCGTCGAACAAAACCTTCATATCTTCGAGCGAACAAATCGATACACCGGCCTTACCTACATCGCCTACCACACGCTCGTGATCGGCATCATATCCTCTGTGTGTCGGGAGGTCGAATGCCACAGACAATCCCTTTTGTCCCGAAGCCAAGTTTCTACGATAGAAAGCATTGGACTCCTCTGCGGTCGAGAAACCTGCATACTGACGGATTGTCCACGGACGAATGGCATACATACCGCTGTACGGGCCACGAAGAAACGGAGGAAGTCCGGCTACATAATTCAAGTGTTCAAGACCTTCGAGGTCTTCTTTGGTGTAAACAGGTTTGACGGGTATCAACTCCGGGGTTATCCAGTTTTCACCCTCATGGGCTACTTTCCCTGCCGAATGGGCGAAAGCATCCTTCGTAATATCTATATTCTTAAAATTAGGTCTCATTGTCTTTTTGTTTTTTCTTGTGTGATACAAATTGTCCGCCTTTAAATCGAAAGTTTTTCATTAAACGATTTCAACGTATCGAGTACATTCGAACGAACGTGAATAAACTCGGTAATACCCTGAGCCTTTAATTCGTCCATACAAGCCGGAGCTCCGGCTACGACGAACAGAGCGCGACCATCGAGTATCTTGAACGCTTCCGGAGCATATTGAGCGTACTCGTCATCGCTCGAACAAAGTACCACAATATCGGCTTTGGCGTCCAAAGCGGCATCGATTCCGGCCTGTACGGTCTCGAAACCGAGGTTGTCGACGATCTTGTATCCGGCACAAGCAAAGAAATTCGACGAGAATTGAGAACGTGCTAAACGCATGGCCAAATTCCCGATAGTCAACATGAATACCGTCGGTCGTTTGCCCGAACGTTCTGTTGCCAATCGCAAAGTTTCGAAATCACTGGCTGCCCGTTTGGTATTCAACACGGGGAACTCGGGTTCGCAATGATGTCCTCCCTCGTGCTTTCCGCATCCGCAACCGCACGCTTCGCCGTTAACGATTTTATCGCTGGCGACTTCATTGAAATTGGGGTATTGATTCGTTCCCAACAGAATTTCTTTCCGACGAGCCACATTCATATGGCGCGTCTCGGCCGAAGCGTTCACTTGATTTTGTACGAATCCCTCTTTCACGGCTTTGTAGAAGCCGCCCTTCTCTTCCACTTCGAGGAAAAGTTTCCAAGCCTGCTCGGCGATCGAAACCGTCAAAGTCTCCACATAATAAGAACCGGCAGCCGGGTCGGTAATACGATTCAAATGCGACTCTTCTTTCAACAATAACTGTTGGTTACGAGCGATTCTTTCCGAAAAATCGTCCGGTTCCTTGTAAGCCTTGTCGAAAGGAGTCGTCGTAATGGAATCCACACCCGCCAAAGCAGCCGACATCGTCTCGGTCTGCGAACGAAGGAGATTCACATGAGCGTCGAATATAGTCTGGTTGAACTCCGAAGTCTGCGCATGAGCCTTCATTTTACAAGCACAATCGCAAGCCGGATTATATTGTTTCACAATTTGAGCCCATAACATACGGGCAGCCCGGAATTTGGCAAGCTCCATAAAATAATTGGACGATATGCCGAAATTAAATTTCACTCGTTTAGCGACTTCGTCGACCGACAGACCTTTATCTGTAAGGGCGGCCAGCCACTCATTACCCCAAGCCAAAGCAAAACCGAGTTCCTGAGAAATAAAAGATCCGGCATTGTTCAACATCACGGCATCGACTGCCAATACCCGGAATCCGGGCAACTCTTTCACCGCATCGATAACCGCAACAGCCTGATCGGCATAATCGGCGAAATCACGGCCTTTGGTCAACATTCGCTTAAACGGATTGAAACGAATCGAGCCCGATACCTTTTGCAAATCGGCAGGAGTCGTTTTGAAATAAGCGGCTACTGTTTCGGCAAGTTTCACTGTGCTTTTCATGCAAGTGGAGAAATTCAATTCCACATTCTCCACGTCGATACCATGCAGCAAAGTTTTCAAGTTTTCTACCGAAATCAAATCTTTGGCAATCTCGAATCCCAACGATTCCACACCCTTTTTCAAAATATCCAGAGCCTTTACATTGGCTTCTTTCACATCGGTTACCTTGATATCCTGACGAACCAGCCAATTGTTGTCGGCACGAGTTCCTCGCACGTAGGGATATTCACCGGGAAGAGAATCGGTCGTACTCAAATTTGCTATGTCTTCGGCACGGTACATGGGGTTAACATTAAACCCTTCGTTAGTCCTCCATACGAGCTTTTTGTCAAAATCAGCTCCTTTAAGGTCTGCCACGACCTTTTCTTTCCATTCCTGTGTGGACACCGGAGGGAACTGGTCAAACAGTTTTTCTTTACTTTCTGCCATAGTTGTTATTAGTTAAGTTGTTTAAGCCAAACTATTTATATAAATATATAGAATATATACTATTATTCGCAAAACAAGCCGAGCATAAAATCTATATGCCCGACATCTGACAACAAAAGTAGTACAAATAGTTTGAAATAAAGAATTTTTTCTGTAATTTTTATGTATAGATACTTCTCTTATAGTAAAATATTAAGAAATTCAAGACCACCATTTTTATTACACTAAATTAACAAATCAAAAAACATTTTTTCAAACAAAGAATAATAGATTTGCAAAAATCTTTTAATATTATATAGTCGATACATATTTATTTATATCCATAGAAAAACAAAACTGCCCAATATGAAAAAAAGCAAACAATTATTATTGATAACAGCATTGTTGTTTATATGGGAATTACCTGTAATAGCACAACAACCGACAGACACAACCTATATATTCCGTTTCGTTCCGAACGACGACATGTTCTATGTACCGTGGAATGGAAACGACCGGTCTCTGCACCAGCTCCTAAATATTTTGGAAAAGAACAAAAAGCAGTTGCAAGCCGGGCAAATGTATATCAGCGTTTCGAGCTATGCCGCATCGGCGAACGATATATTGACTTCCGAACGCATGGCATACATTCGTAACAACAGAATAAAATCGGAACTCATCACGCAGGGAGGATTGACCGAACAGATGTTCGTCACCGACCGGGCTATCCCCTCTTCTTATGGGAAAGAACAACTGCACAACGTCGTTGTCGTCACCTTTCCGGCCAGCGTAGAAAAAGTAGCCGAAATTGCAGGGATAGAAGCGGCTCGACGGGTCGAAAATTACAACAAAGAGAGATCGGGAAAAGCCGAACGGGAACGTCTGTCCATAGAGCAAGCTGCTCGTGAAAAAGCCGAGGCAGAACGACTGTCGAAAGAACAAGCCGAAAGAGAACACCTTGCCGCCCAAGAAAAGGCCCGCAAACAAGCTGAAACCGAAAGGCTTGCGGCTGAAAGAGAAGAAAAAGAACGTGCCGAAACAGAGCGCCTCGCTGCCGAAGCCGCCGCAAAAGCGAAGGCTCATTCGCTCTCCTTGCGGGCAAATCTGCTCCGTTGGGGTACTCTCACCCCCGACCTCGGAGTGGAATGGCGCTTGAACCGTCACGTAGGCATACTCGTGAACGGCTCCTACACTTCTTGGACGTGGAACAGCAACGACCGTCGTTATGCCTTATGGGAAATCGCACCCGAAGCGCGCTACTACATCGGTAAAGAAAAACGAGGCTACATCGGAGCCATATACAAAGCCGGCTCATTCAATTACAAACTATCCGAGATCGGTAAACAAGGCAATTTAATGGGCGGCGGATTAACGGGCGGCTACCAATTGAAACTGAATAAGGCGCTAAACCTCGATTTCTCTCTCGCTCTCGGCTGCCTCCATGCCGATTACGACAAATACATCGTTATCGACGGCATACGGGTACGTCAGGGAAAGGAGACTAAAAACTGGTGGGGCCCCATATCAGCCGGAGTGACATTAGTATGGAATATATTTTAATTGAAAGGAGGTAATATGCAAACGATACGATATATAATGAGCGGAGTAGCAGGTTTGCTACTGTTAAACTCTTGTGTAAAAGACGAACTCTACAAAACACCTCACCCCGATAAAGGAAGAATAACCATAACGGCCGATTGGTCTCATCGTTCGACAGACTGCCCTTTACCGGAAGAATATGTATTACAGCACTCCTGCTGCGAAGGGAAGGCACTCAAAGCACCTGTGGACCGCGAGTTCTGCCACCCTTCTCTGTTTGAGCCCAAATCCCATACACTCATCGCATGGAACGAAGCCGAGGGAATAACGATCGACCATACTACGGCTCATATAAATACGGTAGAAAGAGGTTTATTGGAGTCATTGCCGGGATATCTGCTGACAGAAGCACAAAACATCAATGCGATAAAAGACGATACACTCGAAGTAGAAATCTACATGAAACAAAAAACGCGCGATTTGTTATTCGAACTGACCGTTAAAGAAGGAGACCCGGATCGCATCTCAAACATCACGGGAACCCTTTCGGGAATAGCAGGTTCGTTCGACCTTTCATCACAACGAATCTGCGGCGAAGCCATGAACACAAGTTTTCCTTTTGCTCGAACTAACAATAAAATAACAGCGCATACCCGACTGTTGGGTACAACCGGTTTGAAACAATCCTTACGAATCGATCTGACTTTCACAGATGGAAGCTCGCAAACCATCGAAAACGATCTCACCGATCTGTTGAAAAACTTCAACGACGATATGCCGACTCCCATGTACATAACCGGAGACTTGCTGACTCCGATCGAAGCCGATATGACGGCAACGATCGTCGGCTGGGAAAACGGTAACGAAGAAAACGGTGAAAACATCGAAATTTATTAAAAGACAAACGAAACAAACCGACTATAAAAATGAAAGTAAAAATTTTGATTTTAGCACTCTCCATCGTCACTTTGGCCGGTTGTGGTAACGATGAATCTCCTCTCGGCGATACAACAGGGAATAGCGGCCCGACAGCCCTGCATGTGAACGGTAATATATGCGTGACATCGCGTGCAAACGACACCCGATGGGAACCGAACGACCGTATCGGAATATATATGCTCGCCAGAGAAACAGTGGAACAAAACAATAAACTTTATACCACGACCGATGGAAGCGGCAAATTCACGGCCACCGAAGCCGAGGCCATCTACCTGCCGACAGACGGTTCGAGACGCAATTTTGTCGCCTATTATCCCTACACGGAAAATCTTGGTGACAACGGTCGCACTTATACGATCGATATAACCGACCAATCCTCTCAAAGCGCAATCGACCTTTTGGGAAGCGACAACCCGGAGACCGATAAAAATACACCGTCCGTGCGTTTCACGTTCTACCACAAACTGGCGAAAATAGAACTGAACATAACCAGCGGAACAGGATTCGACGATTCCTCGGTTTTGGAAGGTCTCACCGTAGAATTGACCGGACAACAAACCTCTGCGACATACGACGTCATAGATGGTAATGAGATAGCGATCGTAACAGAAACGCCCCGAACAGTCGATTTACTCGTGACAAACAAAGGGACGAAAGCCGAAGCCATCATTCTACCGAGTGACAATTTCGATGAAATGTCTCTGAAATTCAAACTAAAAGGCGGTAGACATTTTATATGGCTCGTACAATCCGCCTTCGCGACCCGTTTCGAAGCCGGCAAAAAATATAAATTCAACGTCACGCTCAACAAGACAGAAATCGACGTAACGTCCGAAATTGTAGACTGGATATCGGGCAACGGTACAGGCGATAGCGGAGAAGCAGAATAAAATTTGAAATTTCAACAAACCTAAAATAATATGAAACAATATCTCTTTTTAGCGACCGCCCTGCTCGGACTGGCGGCATGCAACGAAACAGAAAGTCTGTCGGGTTATGACGGACAAGTCGAATTGAGATTCACCAGCGGCATCGATGTACAGACTCGATCCTCCCACGGGCTGGACACACAGCTCAAAGATGGAGAAACGGTACATCTATGGATAGACGATTCTAAAAACCGACAGCAAACCATAGATCAAGAAAATCTCTATGAAAATATACTCTTGACCAAAGAAGGAGGGGCTGCCGGGACATTGAGCGGCAGCACGCCCATGTACTTCCCGTTAACCGGCAACGACGTAAACATCTATGCCCTTCACACCAACGCCACATGGTTCGGCAATACCTATCCGGCAAGGTCGCTCACCCATACCGTAGCCGCAGACCAACGCAGCGAGACCGATGGTTATGCTACCTCCGACTTGACTTATGCCAAACTTACCGGAGTTTCGCGAAGCGGTAACCCCACCTCCGTGGCCGTACAATTCAGGCATTTGCTTTCCAAAATCGAAGTAATACTCAAAAAGGGAGTCGGTGAAAACGATTTTCTCGCCGGTATAACCAAAGTAGAGATACTGAATACCCTACCCCAAGCCCAATTCACGCTCGATAAAGAAAAGCATGCATATGGCAAAAACACCGAGCTCCCCGACGGGATTGAAATCACGGCAGACGGACCAGTTCAAAATATAACCATCGATACCGACATAACAGCCGAAGGCGCAACTTCGATACTGAACGAAGCCATTATCGTACCGCAAACGATCGAAGCAGGGACGGCATTTATTAAAATAACGTTAGCGGCAGGCGGAGAATTCGTTTACAAAATGAAAGACGGCGGGACAACATTCGAAAGCGGGAAAAAATACCGATACACCATCACAGCCAATCAAACAGCCATAGAAGTATCTTCGAGCATTCACGACTGGGACGAAGGTGTAGGGGACGATGACGGGATAGCTGTAATACCGCCGCCGATAGGAAATATCACAGACCGGACTCAGACACAAGTCGGCGACTTGGCGATGGAAGACGGAACATTTGTCAGAACCGACGATTATACCACCCTCACCGACGAACAGAAAAAAGCGTGTGTCGGTATCGTCTTCTGGACCTACTCAGACACCTATCCCAAATCCACACTGACCAACGACAAGGTATTGATGGCCGATTATCCCGATTGTACTCACGGCCTCATCGTCGCTTTGAAAGATGCCGCCACGGGAAAACCCTGGCAATCTGCAAGCACGACTTTCCGCGAGAGTGTGACAACGTGGCAAGAAACAGCGACTTTCGACAGCAAATACACACAAATCGCCCCTATCTCTCCGGTAGACGAGACGCTCGACAGCGAAGCTCACAAACTGTTGGGATATAACAACACTATGGTATTATTGGCTTATAACAGCGACCCAGCGAAAATACTTTACAGATGTCAAGCCGCTCAATCCATCAAAACCTTCGCCGATAACAACATTACGCCCAAAGGTTGTAGCAGCTGGTATTTCCCGTCTCTGAAAGAACTGGCATTGCTCTGCGATGAGGATTCGTGGAAATATCCGCTACCCAGTTACGGCACAACCGATACGAGCAACAAAGGAAAAATAAACGACATCTTGAATGCCCTGTCCGATAACGATATCGATACTGAAATCCTCGCCGACGTGTATTATTGGACATCACAGGAAGGATACACAGGAAACAGCTATGCCCGTACCAATAGAGCTTATTGTTTAGCATTCTCGACAGGAACAATATCGGGGAACGGCCTCTTCAAGAACCAAAAATTCAATGTCCGTGCGATTTGTGCGTTCTAAACGATTGACTTCAATAGAAATTACATTCGATCAATTTCGTAAAGTCAAATACAGCTATCCCGGGCATCGAGCGTAACGCCCGGAGCTACACATAAAGGTGTAGCCGCTCTTTTCGCCGGGAGCGGTAGCACGAAACAAATAAAAAATATCGCAATATGAAGATGACATACAGAAAAGCGACTTTTATAGGATTATGGGCTGTGATATTCGCATCATGCACTTCGGACGGAGACATGATAACCGAAAAAACGTTGCCGCAAGGTAAATATCCGGTTGCCATGACCGTTTCGGTAGAAAGCCCCATCGCCCGTTCCTCTGTGGACGGCACATGGACGAACGGTGAAAAAGTGACCGTACAGGCCATAACCAAAACAGGCGATGCGTACAACTGGAACGATGCGATCTCCTACCCCTATGAAATAAACAACGATATACCTGTTGCCTTAACAAAAGAAGAAACCCACTATTGGCAGCGTAGCGATGAGACAAAACTCATACGGACTTGGTATTGTGCCGATGGTTCGACCTCAAACACGTTGCCCGACTCGTGGAGCGTAGCAGCCGACCAAGATGAAACTGGAAACGGATATGCAGAAAGCGATCTCCTATTTACAGCCCCCGTCGAAGTAAAATTCGGTAGCACAGCGAACCTGATTTTCTACCATCAAACAGCAAGAATTATCGTTAACATCAAAAAAACGGAAGGTATCGATTCCGCCGACCAGATTCAGTCCGTAAAAATCGGAGATAACAACCTCGCCTTGTCGGGAACTTACACGGCTCCCTCCGGTACAGGCGTAACAACAGGAACATGGCTTCCCGGACCGATGGACAAAACAATTACGCCTTTCAAATTGTCACAGCCTACCGATCCCTCGAAATACATAGCCAGTTATACGGCTCTTGTCATTCCGCAAAACATGGACGGTAAACGACTAATCGCTATCGACACCGAACTCGGCACACATTATTACACCCCGAAAGAGGGAGCCGCCGAACTCGAAGCAGGTAAAGTACATACTTATAACATCACCATCGATAGCAAAGAAGTAACCATAGAAATTCCGGGAAGTATCGACTGGGGAGAAGGTGAAAGCGGTAGTGGCAGCATAGAATTATAACGACGATAGACCCTCAAAAAAACATAAAACCAGTTAGCAATATTTTACAAGATTCGATATACCTGACGACAAACAATTACAATACTGGCAATTTCGTCCTTGTTCGGATTTATCGGCAAGGACGATGCTTTTTTAAAAGAAACACCCTCCTCTATCTTTTTCAATACCGTCATCGACCTCCCCTTAATACCAAATCAAACCAAATGCGGTTGTAAAAACATTCCTCTACTTCTCTCCCGAAAGGAAATCTCCGAGCAAACTAATTGCCGATTTTTTTGTATATTGGTATAAACAAACTATCATAATAGTTTCAGAGAGAATTTAATCGTTTACACCTTATTCCATATGAAAGACGGTAAAAAGCTCGTTTATTCCGGAGACTCGCTCCGAAGATTTTTGCATCGAAAGGGTCTCACCTACAAAGATGCAGCCAAAGAGCTTGGCTTGGATAAAAACACCATAGGCAAGGCAGTAAGAGGCGGAAATATGAATATAAACGTCTTACTGAGTATTGCCAATCACTGGAATTTTCCCATTACCGACTTTTTCATTTTCGTAAATCAAGAAGAATGTGAAGAGACCTATTTTATTAGTCCGAACAAATATAATAACAATTCGGCAAATGATAACCTTTTGGTCTCCGAAGATTCTAAAATCTATAAAAATATTAAAAATTTATCAACAGAAGAGTTGGCTTTAAAAGCATCCAAACAACAAGAAATTTCTTTATTACAGAATCTGATTCGAAATTATCAAGACAGAATCGATTTATTACAGCAAGAGTTGGGACAATACAAATCTGAATAATCATTTCTTTCCCCCGTCATTATTTACATCTCGACAATAATGCGGGGAACTATCTCTGTACATATCGAAGCGTAGAAGAATTGAAATATCTTCACTTTATTTTACTACCTCTCCTCCTATATTGAATCGGTGGGGGTAAACATGAATTTTAGCGAATGAAATGGATTGAATTTCTCCTTCTCCCCTGTCGTGTCTCGTAGCATTACGAGAAGTTGCGGTAACGATATAGGGGATAGCCCGAAGATACAATAGTCTCTGAGAAGAAGGGTTGAAAAGATTTCATAAACTTTTTGGCTGTAAGAGTTAACCCCTCCGTCACTACGTGACACCTCCCCCTATATTTTTGCGTTGCAAAAACACAGTGGAGGAGGAAGAGCGGCATTTCTTGTTTCAGAATAAGAATGGCTTTGTACACCTCTCCCCTGCCATGTCCCGTAGCATTACGGGGTATCGCAACTTAAAATCGAAACAAGGCAAAAGAGAAATACTCCTCAACCTCTCCCCCTGTGTCGCATAGGGGGAGTGCCCAAAGGGCGAGGGGGTTAAAACAAAATTGAAGAATCTTCGATAAGCAGAGCAGATTGGGGAGACACCGAAGAAACGGTAGTCTCTGAGGAGAGGGGTTGGATTGTACAAAAGTACAATCCCCACTAACTATCCTGAGCCCACGAATAACTTGTCTTATCTATTTCAATCGCTCATACATTCGACCGCTACCCATCTGTTTTTCTCGGCGTAACCGACGAAACGCAATCCGAGGTGTTCGGCCTCCGCCCGAATAAAAGGAATATCTTCCACGTAAAAACCACTCATGAAAATACGTGAGCCACGTTTCATACAGGCCACATAAGCATGCATATCGGCCAGCAATATATTCCGATTGATATTGGCAAAAATAAAATCGAACGACTCCTGCTTCAAGGCTTCGATTCCTCCCAAACGGACTTCAACTCCCGATACATGATTCAAACGGATATTTTCAATGGCATTCTCGACGGCAAATTCATCAATGTCGACAGCGACAACGGAAGCCGCCCCCTTCATACGAGCCAAAATACCCAATACAGCCGTACCACACCCCATATCGAGCACCGAGCGACCGGTAAGATCCGATGCCAATATAGCCTGCAACATGAGAGTGGTAGTTTCGTGATGTCCCGTCCCAAAAGCCATCTTAGGATCTATCAGCACATCGTAACGAGCTTGCGGAATATCGGTATGAAATGTACTATGTATCACGCACTCGTCCCCCACGACAATAGGCTTGAAATAATTTTTCTCCCATTCTTCGTTCCAATCCCTCCCGGCAACGAATGTCGCTTCATACGTCACAGATACCCCTCCGATGGGATATTGCGACAACTCTTCTTTAAGTCGTGTCTCGTCATACTTACCCTGAGGGACAAAAGCAGTAACCCCTCGTTCGTCGGGGACAAAACTTTCATAACCGATTTCAGCCAAAACCGCAGCCAAAACATCTGTCGCCATCTCGCTACACGGCTCTACATCGAACCGTACCTGCATATAATCGTTCATAATTGCACTTCTTTTCAAATTATTGTTTTTGTTGCATTGCTTTCAGAGCCCGAGGATAACTCGTATTTTTTACAAATCCATACTCAGGATATTTCTCCATAATCGTCTTGTACATCGCTAACGCCTGCTCATAACGTTCGGATTTCTCATAAACCACCCCGATGGTCACCAACAATTGTACATAAAGCCAATGATGCCCGTTGGTCGAAATATCCTTTTCCATACTCCGGCGAGCTCGTTGATAGCACTCCAAACCTTCCTCTTTATCCCCTCCGAATATTCCCGGCATATAGAACAAAATATTCCCGTACAGAATAGAAACCCAACTATCCCCGGGGGCCAGTTTATAAGCCTCCCGAGCCGACGACAACATACCCGATGCCAACGTAGCCGCACGCATGGGAGAAAGGGCTATTTTCAAACCTATCAAATTGGCATGCAACGCTTTAAACCGAGCATCGTTCGGATACATTTTTCGATAATTCTCAGAAAGCGCCAAAGCGGTTTTCAAATAAGCCTGCGCCTCGTCTTTCTTCTTTTTATCGACCAAATGTCCCACAAGGCCATAATAACCGCACAAAATTTCATGACGCCCCTCCAATGTCCCGCACGACTTATCGGCACTCATTTTTGACAAGACAGCACCCCACTGGGGTATTTTCTGTTGAATGAACAAATCATACAAATTCTCCCGATACTCCGAAAGAGTCTCACCGCATACGGAATTTGTCGAAAACACACCCACAAGAAACAGTACACAAACTATACGTCTCATAAATATTACCTTACTTTTTCAGATGACAAAGATAGTGAAAGGTAAGAGCAGAGACAAACGGAAATCACATTTCCAATTTGGCTATGCCGAGCCGCATCCTATCTTCGTATTTACAAAGATAACGAAAGGCGAGTGCAGAGACAAATGGAAATTCCACTTCCGTTTTGACTATGTCGAACAACGCCCTATCCTCATATCTATATACAGAATCGCCTCCTTGTCAAAGGTTATAAAGAATCTGTAATGCCATACATAAGTTGATCCAACAAAATAGGCATATCGCTCGCAGCGATTCCCGAGGCGATCAAATCGGGAGCATCCTGCTTGAAATTAGAAAGAAACTTAGCAGAATCACCGTTGTCCAGCTCTATACTGCGCCGATAATAATCGATAGCCTTTCTGATATGTCCCAAAGAAAACTCCACATGCCCGGCATTGAAATAATCGAGAGAAACCGGTTTATCGTCCAATATCTTCTCATAATACCGCTGCGCCTGTTCTTTTTTACCGACTAAGAAAGAACACCATGCGATAGGACGCCACGCTTTTCCACCTTCGGGATCGAGATAATCCACCTTGAAGTAATATTTAAGCGCCTCTTCATAATCTTTCTGTTCGACATAACAATGCCCTATATTCATCTGTACCGATAAATTTTCGGGCTGTATCTTTTCGGCACGATGATAATACGAAAGAGCCATCTCGGGCTTTTTCATATTTCTGTAACATGTAGCTATGCGTCTAATCGTCCAGAAATTGTCGGGCGAAATAATTTCTGCTTTGAGGAAAGCCTCCAAAGCGTTGGCATAGTCTCCTTTCTTCTGGTAACAAAAACCTATCTTCTGATAAATTTCACTATCCGAATGATATGCCGCCGAAAGCCTTTCGAACAATTCGAGAGCCTCGGCATAATATCCCCGCCGGAAATAATATTCCCCGATGAGGCGCAAACTGTCCGAATCGCTCAATAACGGATTCAAAACAGATACATGCAATAAATTGATATGCCCGGCAAAAGGATCCGTAAACTCGGTTCGACGTATATACAACTTGAAGAAACGGTACAAATCTTGAATATAACGATTGGATATATTTTCCCGACTTATTTCTTTCTTCATCAATTCCTCTTTTTCCATCTCTTGAACCGCCGCATTCTCGGCACTGAATTGCCCCATCATCAAATCCCTTTGCGACTCGGGAACCTGAGCCAAACTCAAACAAAAAGAATATTTATCCGAATTACACAATAGAGCCGATGCCGAAATCATCTTCTTAAACGTATCTCCGCCCTTACCAGACAATACCCCCGACAACGCTGTATGATCGGGATTAAACGGCAAAAACCAATTTTGAATCGACTGGAAAAAAGGGAAACTCTTCAAATGAGAAAACGTACTCATGAAAACATCGGCTCCCTCCATCTGCAAATCGGTCAACTCCTTTAACTTATCGGTAATTCCCGATTTGTCGAGCATCTCCTGCCACTCCGGATTTTCTTCCAGCGCATTGATATCGTTCATCAAGTCTTCTTGACGTATTTTCTTATAAAGCGATGGCCCCAGTTTCATCATTTCGGGAAGCAGCTCTTCATTCATTTTTCTGGTAATTTTTTCAGTCTCTTGACTCTTGATGAACTGCAAGAAAATATTACGAACATCGGTCTTGAATTTCGGTTCTTCACACAATGCATCGAGGCGATTCCGCAAACTCTTCAAAAGAGGCAATCTCTCCCGATAAATATACATGACGATGAGGGCACAACAAAGCGAACGCATCTGTATTTCGGGCGAAGAATGGCGATAACCGTCCAACAGAATGAGCAACTTTTGCTCGTCGAACCGGTGCAATAAGTTCAACAACACAGCCGAAAGAAGAAGCGAAACGAAAGTATCAGGAAAACGATCGGTGAAAAGAGCCTCTCTTAACGACCGGTAATCTTCCTCTGCCGCCGGATAATTGGTCCATATATCCATAAAAAGATTTCCCGCCGTGTCCTCGATACGGTGTTTCAATGATTGAATTTTAGAAAAATCTTGCTCTTGTTCGCCAAGCAACAAAGCCAAAGAAAGATCGTTGATTTCATTATCGCACACATCGAATTGAGACGATAAGGAAATACCCGTTCGGCTGGCCGACGCATATCTCTTCCACCCATAGTATTGAGAAGGAGAAACCTGCCCGGCCAATCGATCCGAAACCCGATCGGTCAACACATAAGCAGACAAAACCAAATGATCGTAAATACTCTTCCGTTCGGGATCCTCGACACCGTCCAACATATATTGTATCATATATCTATACGACGTCTCCATCTCGTTCAACTTGTCCCGGCTTACCCAATCTTGCAACTCGTTTACCAATAGAGCAAGTTTACCGAAAGCGTCTTTCAATCGTCTCTCGGCAAGCAAACCGTATATATCGTACTGCAATTTCGTTATCTCTGTCGTAATCATCTTTATAAATATAAAATCGAAGTAAATTTAATAGCTTTCCCTTATATAACAAACTTAATTTACAAATAGTGTGCCGGAAAAAGGTTATTTAATTTTTCCCATTCGCCCTACCCTCCTTTCCACAGCTATTTCTCAAATCCACATTTGGGTGTTTACCGACAATTTTCTATCTTTGCAAAACGGAGCGCACAAATAAGCTGCAACCCGCTCCGTTTATTTACGTACCTATTTCACCATTAAAGAAAACTTATATTATGATACAACGAATACAATCGATCTATTTATTACTGACAACGGCTTTAATGGCTGTATTTTTATTTCTTCCGATAGCTCAATTCGATACGACCGATGGCATTTACAGTTTCACGGCACAAGGTATCTCTACCGTAGAAGCTATGACAACTCCTGTACAGGATAGTGCCGCAGCAGTCATACAAACTTCTGTATTTACCCCCACATGGGGAGTATTCGTATTAGGAACCGTAATAGCCGTATTATCGTTTATCACGATTTTCCTATATAAGAACAGACCGACACAAGCGCGTATCTGCATGATCAACGCATTCTTTCTGGTAACTTTCTATATCGTCATCTTTTTGAGCGGTTATACATTCCGCGAAGATCTTTCGGCTTCAAACATATCGTGGACAGCTTATATCGTAATGCCTTTCGTCGCCCTCATTCTCGACATTTTAGCCTATAAGGCCATTAATAAAGACGAGCGTTTGGTTCGAAGCCTCGACCGCATACGCTAAACTTTAAGAAGCTGTTTTAAATTTATTCCGAGACAGATTGAGCCCTATGTTGAAGCAGATTGGAGTCCGAGATATGCAGTCAATAGCGGGCTATTGACAAAAATCAAGGGATTCAAGATGCGAGACAGGGGCGCAATCTGGCCGGAACATACCTGCTTGCAATGGTAATATTATTTCTCAATAAATTTAAAACAGCTTCTTAGTTTCTCTTTCAAAAACACTCCCGTATAGGAAGCAGAGCACTCGGCGATCTCCTCGGGAGTACCGGTACAAACCACGTATCCACCCTCTTTACCACCTTCCGGTCCCATATCGATAACGTGGTCGGCACACTTTATAATGTCCATATTGTGTTCGATGATAACAACGGTATGACCTCGTTCGATAAGCTGGTTAAACGATTTCAAAAGCGTGTTTATATCATGAAAATGTAAACCTGTCGTAGGTTCGTCAAAAATAAAAAGAGTCGATTCCTGTTTCTCGTTACTCAGGAAAAAGGCTAATTTCACACGCTGATTTTCTCCGCCCGAAAGCGTTGAAGAAGACTGTCCTAATTTTATATATCCCAGTCCTACGTCTTGCAACGGCTTCAACCGCTTTATGATACGCTTCTCCTGACTTCCGTTCACCTCCGAAAAAAACTCTATGGCCTGATTGATAGTCATATCAAGCACATCGCTGATGTTCTTGCCCCTATACTCGATATCGAGTACATCTTGCTTATACCTTTTTCCGTGGCACGACTCGCATTCGAGGACAATATCGGCCATAAACTGCATTTCCACAGTAATGGTTCCCTCTCCTTTACACTCCTCGCAGCGTCCGCCCTCGGAGTTAAAAGAGAAATACGAGGGAGAAAATCCCATCTGTTTGGCTCCTTGTTGCTCGGCAAACAGTTTCCGTATCTCGTCAAATGCTTTCAAATACGTAGCAGGATTGGACCGGGTTGATTTACCGATGGGATTCTGATCCACGAATTCGACGGAATGAATTCGATCCATATCGCCCGAAAGACGAGAATACGTTCCGGGCATTTCTCCTCCCTCTCCGTAATGCCGAAGAAGAGCCCGATAAAAAACATCTCTGACTAACGACGATTTACCCGAACCACTGACACCCGAAACAACGGTCATAACATGAAGGGGAAACTTCACATCGATCGATTTCAGATTGTTCTGAGCAGCCCCCTCTACTTCGATATATTGATTCCATTTCCGGCGATTTGCAGGCAACTCTATTTTACTCTCACCCGTCAAATAACGCATGGTATAGCTACGAGTCGCTTTGGGTAATCGAGACAAGCCTCCTTGATAAACGACTTCACCACCCAAACGACCGGCCAACGGACCTATATCGATAATATAATCGGCCGCCCGTATAATATCTTCGTCATGTTCGACAACGACAACGGTATTGCCCAACTCTTGTAACTGCCTCAAAACTTTTATCAATAAACCTGTGTCCCGGGAATGAAGCCCTATACTCGGTTCATCGAGAATATATAAAGAACCGACCAAACTGCTGCCCAAAGAAGTGGCTAAATTGATACGTTGGCTTTCTCCGCCCGAGAGAGTAGAAGACAACCTGTTCAAAGTCAGGTAACTCAACCCCACCTCTTGCAGAAAACAAATACGATTCCTAATCTCGGTCAACAATCGTTTCGCAATCAAAGCATCATGTTCGTCGAGTTCGAGACGGTCGAAGAACTCTTTCAACTCGCTAATCGGTAAATTCACAAGCTCTGAGATTGAACGCCCTCCCACCTTCACATATTCAGCCTCAGGTTTCAATCGGCTGCCTTTGCACACAGGACAGATGGTCTTTCCCCGGTATCGGGCGAGCATTACACGATATTGTATTTTATACTGATTGGCTTCAAGCATAGCGAAAAATCCGTCTATTCCCTCGAAATCGCCGGCTCCATGCCACAATATCTCTTTCTCTCGGTCGGTCAATTTGAAATAAGGACGATGTATGGGAAAGTGCAAAGAGTCTGCTTGGCGTATCAAATCGTTTTTCCATTCACTCATTTTCTCCCCACGCCAACACATCACAGCATCGTCATAAACCGACAAAGTTTTATTCGGGACAACCAAATCCTCGTCTATACCGATAACCTTCCCAAATCCCTCACAAGTGGGACATGCACCCACCGGATTATTAAAGTTAAACATCAACTCGCTCGGCTCGTTGAATGTGATACCGTCTGCCTCGAACCTTTTCGAAAAACTAAACTCCCGTATTTCTTCGCCGTCATAAACCAGAACGATACACTCTCCCCCACCTTCAAAAAAGGCAGTCTCGACAGAATCGGACAATCGGCTGATTGTATCGGTCTCATGCGAAACACTCATTCGGTCTATTACCAAACGAATAGCGTTGGGCTCCGGTAATTCCCCATCGGTCAACAAATCTTCTATGGCTTGGAAGCGCCCGTTCACTTCCACTCTCGGAAAACCTTCCTTTTGCAAAATTTGTAAGTGAGTTTTCAAGTCTCGCCCTTCCGGTATAACCAAATTCGTAAGCAAAGCGAAACGAGTTCCATCGGGAAAACCTAAGGCACAATGCACGACATCGTCTACCTGATGCTTCTTAACCAACTCCCCAGACACAGGAGAATAAGTTTTCCCGATGCGAGCATACAGCAACCTCATATAATCATATATCTCGGTCGAAGTTCCCACCGTCGATCGAGGATTCCTTGTATTTACTTTCTGTTCTATGGCTATGGCAGGCGGAATGCCTTTGATATAGTCACATTCGGGTTTACTCATACGCCCCAAAAATTGCCTTGCATAAGCCGACAAACTTTCTACATAACGACGTTGTCCCTCGGCATATAAAGTATCGAAAGCCAACGATGATTTTCCCGACCCAGATAATCCCGTAATAACGATAAAACGATCTCTGGGAATTTCTACATCGATATTTTTGAGATTATTGACTCGCGCCCCTTTAATAAAGATAGAATGTTCAGACATAATTCTAGGAATCTTATAATACCTTTTCTTTTAAACTTTACAAAGATAGCGAAAGGTGAGTGCAGAGACAAACGGAAAATTCATTTCCAATTTGGCTATGCCGAACCGCATCCTATTTTCGTACTTACAAAGATAGCGAAAGGTGAGCGCAGAGACAAACGGAAAATTCATTTCCGATTTGACTATGCCGAACCGCATCCCTTCTTCGTATCTACAAAGATAGTGACTTTAACGATACATAATTCAACCCCTATTTATCCTTTATAGTTTTTTGTCAACCGATTAAGCCGAAAATCTTTTTCAAGCAGACTAACAAAATCCCGATTATTTTGTTATCTTTGTATAACCACATTAAAATGTAAAAATTATGAAAGGTCTAAATTTATTGTTTGCATTTCTCGGCGGAGCCGCCGTGGGTGCTGCCGCCGGAATTCTGTTTGCTCCCGAAAAAGGGGTCGATACCAGAGCGCGCATTTGTAAATTACTTCACGACAAAGGAATCCAATTAAAAAAAGAAGATATGGAACACTTGGTCGACCAAATTGCCGAAGAGGTAAAGGGCGGGAAGTAACTCCTTTAAAATGAAGATGAGGATATCAAAGCGTACCAGTTCGTACCTTTGATACTCTCATCTGTATTTTTCTCTCCTCTAAAAAACACAGTTATGTTCGATACTCAAAACAACGCTTTCCGAAAACTATTTGAAGAAGGAAAGAAATACATCAATTTACAAATTGACTACGCCAAACTGACAGCTACTGAAAAAATTTCGGTTATATTGGGCATGTCGGTTCTCTTCGCTGTCATCTTGGTGCTCTCTGTTGGAGCCGGCATATATCTTTCCTTTGCACTGGTCTATCTTTTAGAGCCTCTTGTAGGAATCGTAGGAAGCTATGCGATCGTCGGTGCTGTGTTCCTGTTACTCATAGCGATTGTTATCCTATTCAAGAAAAAACTCATATTGGTTCCTATCACTCGTTTTATCTCCAAAGTGTTACTGGATAATGAAAAAACTCCTCTATAAAATGAACGAAAACCATACAAATCAACAAGGGCTGACCCTCGAAGAAATAGCTGTTCATAAACAAGCTCTAAAAATAGCCATCGCCGAACAGCAAAAAAACGTCAATGAAGCCTACCGACAAGTAGTAGCACCGTTCTCAGAGGCGAAATCGGTTTCAGGGTATATCGGAGGCCGTTTATTAAATGGCTTCACAATGATCGAAAGTGCTATATGGGGATTCAGACTAATATCACGAATTTTTCGCATATTCCGAAAATTTCGGTAAAGCTCCGTCCACTCTTCATCATCGAAAATCTTTTCTGTACGCTCTATCACACAAAAGCTGCCCAACATCAACAACCGCTCTCATCAACCACATATCCAATTGTTAATCCTCCGTTTCGGTTAAACTATGTTGAAAATCTTCTGTTTATACCATAAACGGCAAATTCGAAATAACTATGAAAAAAAGACAATTGATATGGATCGGTTTGATAGGAGTGATTATGGCAAGCTGCGGCGGAAAATATAAAATCACCGGAAAAACCAATCTTATACCCGATGGAGAAACCATCTTACTGCAAAAACAAAACAACGAACAATTCGAAATAGTCGATAGTGCTACTGTCACTAACGGTTCATTCTCATTCAAAGGAGAACAAAAAAGTCCGGCGGTAGCAATATTGGTACATTTGAACGACAAACAATCACAAATTCCACCTCAACTGATAGCGTTGGAAAAAGGAGATATTTATGTTACGCTCGATTCTGTCTCTCATATATCCGGTACACCGCTGAACAACAGATTGCAGATGTATGAGACAAAACGCCGCTCCTACGATACCCGCATACGAAACATTACGAACCGATATCTGAAAGATTATTTATCGGGACAATTATCCGACAGTACTTTTGTAATATTGAAAAAGGCCTTCGATAAAGAACAAAAAGGTCTTGAAACACTCACTCGAAACTATATTCTGGCAAATACCGACAACGTAACTTCTATCTATCTGTTTCTACAAAACAGCTTTTTATTCTCCCCCGAAGAACAGCGAGAGCTAATTGCCCATGCAGCTCCTTCTTTTAAAAAAAATCCGGCGGTAAAAAAAGTTTCCCACATGTTGGATCGACTGAAAAACGTAGAACCCGGTATGCCGTATATCGACTTACCTTTACAGACAATCGAAGGAAAAGAGGCTTCTTTATCGACATATATCGACAAAGGGAAATATATTCTCCTCGACTTTTGGGCATCATGGTGTCCCCCTTGTCGAAGACAAACTCCTTATTTAAAACAATTATTCGAACGATATGACAAACGGCAATTCTCCATTGTAGGTATCTCATTCGATACAAACCGGGAAGAATGGAAAGAATATATACAGAAAAACCAAATAAAATGGGCACAACTCATAGATCAAAAAGGTTGGGAATCCACCGCTATACTTACGTATGCCATACAAGGAATCCCTCACCTCATATTACTCGGACCCGACGGTAAAATCATAGCCAATAATCCTTCGGAAAAACAACTGAGTAACATTCTATCGAACCAACTAAAACAATAAAAATTTCACAACAGAGAATACTGTATCGAAATCAATTTTCACATCTTTACCCCCGGATGGACGAACTGACCATGTTTGATTGTCTTTTTCCCATACTGAATAGCGAATACCGGACAACGATGCAAACACCCCAAACACTGCAAACATTGCTCCTTTATCCAAATCGGACGATTATCTCGCATTTCTATTGCACCCATCGGACACTTCTTGGCACACGCCCCACATCTGATACATCGACCTAATACCACGAAAGGAGCAGTCGATTTCTTTCGATTACAATAAGTATAGGGAAAAGCGAGCCAGTGAGGAATCTTCCTATTATCAAAATCACCCCGAACTCTGTTGACAACCTTTTCTATAACACGATCTATACACACCTCCGCATCTTTCGTAACCTTCTCACATTTCTCTTCATCAGACAAATCAAACATCAATGTATAGGTGTCTACCATTTTGACGATATATCTACCGTCCAAATTTAATCCCTTCTTTCTCAATGCCTTTTCCATCATATAATGGGACTGTCCCGTTATAGTTCCAAAAGTTACGACATGATAGACGAAATGTTGCCCTCGAACACATAAATCTAAGTTACGGATAAATTCCGAGACAATAGACGGCAATCCAAAAAAATAAACAGGAGTCACAAAACCGACCCTCTCTCCGGGCAACAGCTCCCAAGTATATTTATGATTTTTCAGACATTCTGTTATTGAAACAAGAGTTTCACCCGTAACTTCTGCCAACCTCTGTGCAATGTATTGGCTATTACCCGTTGCCGAAAAATAGAAAATCATAATTTTTTTCAGCAAAGATAAAGAGAGGAAAATACTGGACAAAATTTATTTCGGTTGTCAAACCGAATCCTATCTTGAAAGATTGTCAGAAATAATCCAAACGAGATTACAAATAGAAGAAAAAACTATACATTAAAATACCATCTCAAAAATATAACATTAAAGAAATAAATAATTATATTTGTTTCTTTAAATATTCTTTTTCTATTATGATGTGGAAATATATATACGCAGCCTTTTTAATGATAGCCTTTACAGCATGTCATACAAATAAAACTCTGGAAAAATCCGACAAGCCAGCCAGCACGGCTAACTATACCTTGCCGGAACATTTGTCCGTCTCCGCTTCTTTTCGCATGTTTTGGGATGCGTGGAACGCCGATCTCCGACAATCCGGCAATAATTTAGAAAAATATATCCCGTCCGAATTGTTGATAAAAAGATTTTCATTGCACAATCAAAATGGGAATTATCTGTTGACAGGCTACTTACACACGGCTGCCGATTTCAAGGAAGAGAATCTCCTCCATATCGGGGGACATTGTATAAAATATAGCGACTCGATATATAGTTTTGCTATACCATTAAAAATATTACCACAATTCATTACTTTACCGGGAATTACATATATCGAATGTTCCTCTCCCGTACGCAACCGTTAGTTATCAAAGACCATTTAATAATTAAATCGATGAAAAAATTATTACTATCACTTTGCTTAATGGCGACACTCGGCTCATTTCTGTTAAACGCAGAAGAAAAAATGTCTCCATCGACACAAAATTTTTTGAGAAGTTACGAATCTACCTCTACTATCAGCCAACGGGCAAAACTCAAATCGACATACGCAATCAACCAAAACAACGGTGAAATGGCTGTTTCGGCATTTCTCCACCTGGTAGATGAAAATAATCTCGATGGACTCGAAGAAAATCAAGTCATCATCAATGCCCAATACGGGACTATACTTTCCACCAATATCCCGGCAGATAATTTGATTTCCGTGTCGCAACTACCATCGGTAAAGTACATCGAAATAGGACGTCCGGTTCATCAACGAATGAACAACGTTCGTTCCGAACAATTTAGCAATGTAAACAAAATACACGAAGGGACAGGGTTCACCCAAGCCTATACCGGCAAAGATGTTATAGTCGGCATCATCGACGGCGGATTCCAATATAACCATATCAATTTCTACGATACAGAAGGTAAAAATCTGCGTATCAAAAGAGTATGGAATCAAAACCAGTCGGGAACGCCACCCACCGGCTATTATTATGGAACAGAATATACGAATGCCGAGGAAATCATCGCGGCAAAACAGGATTATGCAGCTAGCCATGCTACCCACGTCACGGGAATTGCAGCCGGAGCATATAAAGGAAACGAATACTATGGAATCGCTCCTGATGCAGATTTGGTTCTCGTCAGCTATAACATATCCGACAATAGTAGTAGCAATACAAGCATCACAGACGGTATTAAATATATCTACGACTATGCCGAATCCGTCGGTAAACCCTGTGTCATCAATATGAGCCTCGGATATCATATCGGTCCGCACGATGGCACTTCCACATTCGACCGTATTTGCGACGAATTGCAAGGAGAAGGCCGACTTTTGGTCGGAGCTTCGGGAAATGAAGCTGAATACAATATACATGCAACAAAAACCTTGAAAAAAGGAGATACCAACATGAAATCGTTAGTCGAATTTGTCTCCAATTGGTATCTCTACGGTTCAATGACAAGTACCGTCGATATCTGGGGAGATGCAGAAAAACAACTATCGGCAAGAGTATTTGTATATGACATTCTAAATAAAAAGGAAGTTTACTCATCTGAATCTTTTTCGACAGCCGCAAGTGCCAGTAAAAAAATATCTAATCCGACAGGAGCTGACGGAAATATTTACATATCCACTGCAACCAATCCCTACAATAAAAAAGGGAATATAACTATCGATTTGAATTTATCTTCATTCGACAATAGAAACTATTATATAGGATTCGAAATTTCTGGCCCCGAAGAAACCACAATCAATGCATGGACCGATGCTTACATGTCTTGGCTCTCCAACTTTGGCAATAGTGAATTTACGAACGGAGACAATAATTCTACTATGGGTGAAATCGGAGGAACCGGAAAACGAATCATTACTGTCGGAGCCTACACCAGTTGTAATTACATAGATCACAAAAACAGCTCTATGTGGAATAACTCCGGTCAAACCCTTAATCAGTTAGTCTCCTTTTCAAGTTTAGGGCCTACCGCCGACGGTCGTATGAAACCCGATATTACCGCCCCCGGCTCTATGTTAATATCTTCGTTCAATAGTTCCACAAGTAGCAATCGTAACGGCGAAGATTATAACTATGTCGTCAAACAAGAAAATGTAAATACCGTAAACTATTACTACGGTTCGATGGAAGGAACCTCCATGGCCACCCCCGTAGTTACCGGTGTTCTGGCTACATGGTTGCAAGCCAATCCGAAGCTCACACCGGAACAAGTCCGTGAAATTCTATCTAATACCGCAACAACCGACAGCTATACCGGTAACATTACCGGTGTAGGAAATAACCGATGGGGATATGGGAAAATCAATGCATACGATGGCTTGGTATACTGCCTAAACCACTCTGGTATAGAACAAGTAGGAACTCCAACCCGGCCGATAGTATACCCCAATCCAGCCACAGACATTTGCTATTTCCTTCTACAAAACGACGATAAAAACGTAAATGTCTCGATTTATACCCTCAATGGAACAGAAATATACTCGCGATACATGGGCAATATAAATGCAGGAGAACAAAATCAATTAGATTTGAGCGATCTCGCTGTGGGAATTTACTTTATTCATATCACAGGCGATAAAACCAATATGACGACAAAACTAACGGTTAAGTAAAAATTGTCCTCCACAAAAAGAAAGGGGCGGGAATGTCATTTCCCGCCCCTTTCTTTAATATAAATTCTAATTTAAACCTCTTTTTGAAAAGCAATCCTCTCGTCCCCGTTTGCCAAATAAATAATTCCACAACGGCGAAACCCATGCCGAAGCAATAATTCTTGCATCACCCTATTATCCCGATGAGTATCGATACGAATATTATCGACGTATCGAGAACACCATTCCAAGCAAGCGGAAAAGACCCCTCCCACTTTTCCCGAAGATGCAATCCGATGTATCACGCCATAAGGCTTCTCATTCAACCACCCTCCGTCATAAATCACGTTATACGTCGGCTCGGGAGAAAACCCGTAACGAAAGCAGAAAGTGCCCACCACTTCTTTTTGGCCATCTACACAAACAAAGCTGCTATTTGACGAAATATCGGCTTCGAGAACCTCTTTCGAAGGATATCCGCCCGTCCATTGATGCAAGTTTCCGTTCAACCGCATAAACTGTCTGGCCTGCTCGAATATAAACATCACACGGTCCATATCCTCAGGCAATGTATTTCTTATTTCCATCTTCTAAACAAATACAATTAACCCACTCTATATTTTTACCGACGAGCTAAATCGTCATATAATTTTTGAAGATATGCCTTTCCCTTGTTCAAGTGAATGGCATTACTATCGTTCTGCCCGATCAGAATCGATTGAGACGCACAATCATATACTGCCGCTCCATCTTTATCGACAAATCCGAACCCATCGGGAAAAGCATAAAAAACGAAATGCTCTTTGGTCGAATCCGTAAGATTTTTACTGAACGTAAAATCATCATAAGGAATATGCAACTGAGCTAATAAAGTTGCTGCCAAATCCATTTGCGACAAATATTCATCGACAACCAAAGGGCGCTTTACGGCTCCTCCGGCCCAAACCATAGGTATATGATGACGGACAATATCGTGGTTCTCCACATTTTGGGGATAACGCTTGGCATGGTCGGCGACAAAGACGATAAGCGTATTGTCCCAAACAGGGAGCCTCTTCAATTTCTCTACAAAGTCTCCTACACAGCTATCGGTATAAGCTATCGAGTTCAAATACTTATCCTCCAACCGGTTCATGGGAACATCGAACGGTTCGTGGCTGCTTAGCGTTAAAAACATTTTCATAAAAGGCTCCCGAGATTGCTCTTTTATCAATGAATAAAACTTTTCAAACGTCACATCGTCTGGAACACCCCACTTACTCAATCTCTGAGACAAAGGGAAATCACGGTCGCACACGATATTGTCCATACCCATAGAAATAAAATAGGAACGCATATTCGTGAAATCGGCATCACCCCCATAAAGAAACTGCGTGTCATAGCCGGCCTTACGTAAAGATTTCGATATACCCGGAAGCGATTGCGACTTGGCGGGATACTTCATAATCGATGCGGTGGGTTGTGCCGGGTAGCCGCTAAGGATAGAAGTTAACCCTCGATCGGTTCTGAAACTATTGGCATAAAAATTAGTAAACAAAATTCCTTCCGAAGCTATTTTTTCAAGATTGGGCATCACTCCGGGAATCCCACCTAAACTCTCCATGGCTACCCCCGAAAAACTTTCAAGAACGATCAACAACACATTCGGGCGAGCTTTCACCCATTGCAAGCTGTCGGCAGGATATACCGAAGGCCCCCCGCCACGTAAAGGTTCAAAAATAACATCGGCCTTTTCCGGTTCGAAAAAACGATACTGAGATGAAAAGTCTTCCGATTTGGACAATGACGACATCAAACTGAATACCGGATTGATAGCGGCGTGATTAAGCGCCATACGATCGCTGAAATAAACCTTGCCCACATTCATGGTCGACACCGTAAACCCGCCTCGAATAGGAATAAAAAGAGAAGCGGCAAGCAACAATAAACAAGCAAAGGACAAAATCGATTTCTTAGGTCTTTGCCAAGAACCCGTTTTTCCTGATAATCTCCACATGGGCCATAACAACAGAGCGGCATAAACAAATATAAGAAAGACAATCAGTACAGTTTCCCATGCCGGAATACTGGCGACAGCATCGGCCGGGGACGTGAGATAAAAAAGAGGCGTGGCATCTATCCTAAATCCCCAATAGCTATACAGCACGGCATCGCCCAACGTTATGGCAGCCACCACGAACGAAACAATAGCAAAATAAACACGATACACCGGAATCCACCATTTTTTCTGTAAATACACTGTTGCCACGACAAACAATGCAGGTATGGCCGTAAGATAAGCCGCCATAGAAAAATCCAATGGCCGCCCGTTCCACATCACAGAAAACCACTCCATTAACGGAATCTTACCGTAAATATCCCAATGAAACAACATGAATAGAGGTTTCTGCAAAACAAACATAATGAAAAACCAAAAATACACGGCTATCAGAAAGAGGATACGTTTCTTCATATTTCTGTCATTTTTACGGAGTGTAAAAGTAATATAAAAAAGAACGGCAAACTCGAAATACATGTACGAATTACTTTGTTTAATATTTATTAAGTGTCGAAGATTAGTTAGAATAATTATAAATTGTGACCTTTGTTTGCAAATAGAAATTACATTACATAATACAGTAGAAATGAAAAAAATTTTATTATCTGCCTTAACTGTTTTTACAATCATGGCACAAGCTGCTAATCCTTTTTTCGGGACTTATAAAACGCCCCACCAAACCGTACCGTTCGACAAAATAAAATTGTCGCATTACGAACCGGCTTTTAAAAAAGCCATAGAAGAAAATCAGAAAGAAATCGACGCGATTGTCAATCAACGTTCGATGCCCACATTCGAAAACACCATCGAAGCGCTCGATCGAAGCGGTCAAATGCTAAACCGGGTCGCTAGTGCATTTTTCGCTTTACTGAGCGCCGAAAGCAACGACGAAATGATGGAAATCTCCCAACGAGTACAACCCATGCTTTCGGAACACAGTAACAACATCAGCTTGAACGAAAAACTTTTCGACCGCATCAAGTTCGTTTATGACCGTCGTGACCAGCTCGATCTCACGCCCGAGCAAAAAACACTCCTCAAAGAGACCTACGAGTCTTTCGCTCTAAGCGGAGCCGAATTGAAAGGTGAAGACCGGGAACAATACAGAAAATTATCCTCGGAACTAAGCCAGCTCACACTCACATTCGGACAAAATGTTTTGAAAGAAACCAATCTTTTCAGCATGATGCTCTCCGAGAACGATTTGGAAGGACTCCCCCAAAGCGCGCGAGATGCCGCTGCGGCACTAGCAAAGAGCAAAGGGAAAGAAGGATTTATGGTCAATCTCTCCTATCCCAGTTACAGCGCTTTCATGAAATATTCTTCTCGCAGAGATTTAAGAGAAAAACTGTATCGCGCATACAATTCACGTAATCTGTCGGGCGAATACAACAACATTCCCGTCTTAAAACGTATCGCCGAAGTGCGACTCGAAATGGCAAAACTTTTCGACAAGCCCAACTATGCAGAGTATAAACTCCAACGCACTATGGCCGGTAACAGTGACAACGTCTACAACTTGCTGAATCAACTGCTCGATGCCTACAAACCGGCAGCCCTGCAAGACGTTAAAGAAGTCGAAGGTTTCGCCATCGGAAAAGAAGGGAAAGACATAACCCTAATGCCGTGGGATTTCAGTTACTATTCCGAACAACTTAAACACATCAAATACGACCTCAACGATGAAATGCTACGCCCCTACTTCGAAGTAAACAATACGATAAAAGGAGTATTCGGGTTAGCCACTCGCCTATACGGATTACACTTTACAAAAAATCCTAAAATCCCGGTATATCACCCCGAAGTCGAAGCATTCGAAGTAACCGACAATGACGGGAATTACGTGGGAGTTATATATACCGACTTTTTCCCCCGCGACGGGAAACGAGCCGGAGCTTGGATGACAGAGTTCAAAGGACAATGGAAAGAAGAAAACGGAAAAGACAGCCGTCCGCATGTAACGATTGTCATGAACTTCTCTCGCCCTACGTCGGATACTCCTGCCCTATTAACTTACGACGAAGTAGAAACATTCCTACATGAATTTGGACACGCTCTGCACGGATTACTTTCCGACGTCACTTACGCTTCGCTTTCCGGGACAAACGTATATCGCGATTTCGTGGAACTTCCTTCACAATTCAATGAGAACTATCTTTCCGAAAAAGAATTTCTCGACAGCTTTGCAGTCCACTACAAAACCGGTGAAAAAATTCCGGTCGAATTGGTGGAAAAAATTAAAAAATCCAGTCAATACCTTGCTGCCTATTCTTGCGTACGCCAATTGACTTTCGGGAACCTCGATATGGCATATCATACAATCACCGCCCCGGTAGACGACGCTATCGCTTTTGAAAAAGCCGCTATCGATAAAACATTAGTATTACCCGATGTAGAAGGTACACTCATTGCACCTCAATTCAGTCACATCTTTTCGGGTGGTTATGCCGCAGGATACTACGGCTATAAATGGGCCGAAGTTCTTGATGCCGATGCATTCTCCGTATTTAAGGCTAACGGCATTTTCGACCCGGTTACAGCCACATCATTCCGCGACAATATCTTGAAGCGGGGCGGTACGGAAAATCCCATGATTCTATACAAACGCTTCAAAGGAAGCGAACCCACGATAGATGCATTAATGCGGCGTGACGGAATCATTAAGTAAAGCCAACAAATAGATCGTTTACAAAAAAAGGAGCTCTGTACAGAGCTCCTTTTTTCATCAGATATCTATCCCATTATTCTTTCTCTTTATAATAACGTACCCAGTCTACGACCATTTCGACCGGCAAATCGAGCGTATCCACAGGACCTACCCAACCACCGTCCAGCTGCATATCGATCAATAGATAGTAAGGTTTCTTAAACGGGAATTGCAATTCGTCACCCTCTCCCGTATCTATGCGCGGATAAGTAAAGGTGCGATTTTCATTGATAAAGAAAACAAGGCTATCGGGATACATTTCTACGGCATACACATTATAATCATCGGGATTAATAGTTCCTTTTGAACCGTGACGCGGGTTACGTGTCTGTTTTCTCTCGATCGTATAAGCGGTATGTATCGTTTGATAAGCAATCGAATCGTGGTTCAAACGCTCCATGACATCGATCTCTCCGGCCCACGGCCACTTCCATTGAGCCTCGTCACAAGGTTTGAGCCAAATAGCCGGCCAAGCACCTTGCGCACCCTGCAATTTAGCTTTCACTTCGAGACGGCCGCCATGAAATCCTCGTTTATTCTTGGTATATACACCCCCGGTAATATACGGAGCAGTATCATTTTCGAGATCGGTATTCACGATACCTTTCAATACCAAGTTACCATCTCGCATCTCATAACAGGCCTCATTGTCCGACATATGTCGAGCCCATTCAGGATTGGCCCTCGGAATTTTAGACCATGTTGCCGTGTCGAAAGAAGTACCATTGAAGTCATCTTCCCACACCAACTCCCATCTAGACGAATCTCCCGAGGAGACACACGAAATCAGCCCGCCTAAAAATAAAGCGGACCACATCAATACAAATACTTTTCTCATAAATACATCTTTTAAGTTAAATCACAAAGGTAACACAAATAACCACAAAACGCAATTAAAAGGAAAAACGATTCAGTAGAAAATTCGTGGAAGTAGATTTGAATTTTAGAGATGAATCTCTCCTCAGAAACTGCTGTTTTCTCGGTTTCTCCCCTATCGTGCCAACGCAACACTGGGGAGAAGGCCAAATACAATCAATCTATCCCACTCGCTAAAATAATGTGACAGAAGGGCATTCCCCCCTTCTTTTACCGTACCCCGTAGCCTTGCAGGGTATTTCAGCTTTTATTATCAGAAATATTTTAAACCTCCTCTGCCGTGCCCCGCAGCATTGCGGGGTGTTTTGCTCAGCAAAATATAGGGGAAGTGTCCGTAGGACGGAGGGGTTACAAAAATGAAAACAAGACGGCAAACGATTCCCCTAGCCACGCCATCGTTTCGACCGGGCAATGCACTATCACAAATCACAAAAAGAGTCAAGAGAAGCCACCCTCAAAACGAAAAATGCAAGGCGATACGTACCCCGCCTTTGCTCACGTTCGGGCTTTCCCGATAGGTCAATCGCCATACATAATCTACCCGCAAAATGGTAAATATATTATCAAGACCTACACTACATTCCATATAGGGCATTTTATCCATTTCGGTACTACCCTTCGGGAATACGAATAAATCTTTATTATACAGTGGATTATTCTTCTTGCTCAAACTACCGTACAAACCTCTGAACGCAAACACCTCTCTCAATTTCATATATTTCAACAGAGGGATACGATTGAACAAAGCTCCGTTTGCATAATAAGTAAAATCCCACGACACATACTGGTCGTTGATAAATTCGAGAGCATTCATCAAAGCATATGATTCCGGTTGAATCGTATAAGAAAGATTCGCATTAGGAAGTATCAACATAGGAAAAGGAACTTTGTCCCATACCTTTCCGGCCTTCACAATAGCATCGAAATAACCGAATGCCGAGAACCAAAAACGTTTCTGAATCCCAAATTCGGTATGATTATATGAATACTTGCTGCCCAAGAAATTTTTGAAAGCAAAATTATGAGAGAGTGTCAACACGGGAGCATCCAAATTGATTGGGAAACGTTGGCTTTTCGTTTGGTAAAATTTTTCATTGGGAGCGAAGCGCAATTTCACCTCAAAATTGGTTTGCATATAATCCTTTATCTTTTTACCGTATCCATCGATAAAAGCGATACGGTCGGTCGCCATTTGCTGTATCTCGTTACGAATACCCAAACCGAATGAAAAACCGCCCTTTCGTTCTTGCAAATAAGACAACTCGGTCTTTCTTAAATAAGTAGCTTTATTATCGCCCTTACGTTTCAAAGAAAGGAAAACATTGTCTTTATTCGTGTACAGATAATGCTGTCCCAATTGGTCTATGTCGTACGAATGGCTCAGCTTGATAGAATTGATGGGGAACTCCCGGGAATGAAATTTCTTCTTATTGAACGAATATTCTACTTCGCCCGAATATTTAACCTTTTCATCTTTGGTTCCATAAGCCACATAACCGCGAGCAAACCAATGTGGATTTAGTTGGGCGGTAGTTAGTCCACCTATTCTGAAACGAGCGCCCTCTATTTCATTTGCACTAATAGTCGTATTCATCGGCCCGAAATCGAACTTACTGTCTTTCCCTGTTTCTATATAACCGCTGATTAGTATTCCCAAAACTTTCTCTGTATAATAGAATACCGGAACCTCTCGTAGTCGAGCTAAAAGTTTATCTACGGCATTCTCCTTTTTCTTTACCGGCACATGACGATTGTCTACCCAGAACTCTTCCGGTTTTGCCTGAGCATCCACTTCTACTTTCTCCCGACCCTCAAAATCATAAACCGACAAATCGTCGGGAGGAGTAAAGGTAAATTTATCATAGGTGGTCATACGCCTTGCATACAATCCTTGCGTGGCAGGCATAATCCGGAACTCTATAATGGCATCGTCTTTCGTTTTAATACGCGTCCCGTCTTCCAAACGTTCATAATCCTGTTCGAGATACATATTCTCGACATAATTAAGATTGATATCCCGAGGCACGTTCAACTTCACCTTCTTGATAAAATAGGTCGAATCTCCTTCGGGCACATAAATATGACCTGTAAAGCCGAACGACTCCGAATTAAACGGAACAAAGCCTAAATCCACGCATTTCACGCCGTCTACCAGAATCGTATCTAATAAATAATACTTATAAAACGAAGTACCTATGTTGGACAAAGGGCTCACGAATCTATTATTCAACAGAGTAATATCATTCCTGAAAATATCGATTTCCCGGAATAAATCCTCACACAACATTTGCACGCTTTCTTGGCTGAATATTTCGTCGATTCCTGCCCGCTTAATACCGGTCACCACAGATTTCTCAGTTTCCGGGCTGCGACGATAATAATTCTCGGCGATCTTCTCCTTTATCGAAACAGTCAGAATAGGTTTGCCCGAAACCTCCGAAGTATCGACATAGTCAAAAATAAATTGGAATTTTTTGAAAAGCCACTTTTTCTTTTGTTCCTCCGAAAATTCATTCAGGGCAAAAGTCATCTTTTCATACTTTTCATAATTATAAAAATCGTGATTTTTCGGATCTCCTACGTGGCGACGCTCTATCAATTTTTTTACAAACTCCACTGCCGGATTATTTTTCTTACTGTATTTCTCCTTTTTCGGTTTCACGACCACCTCTTTCAAGACATAATCCGATGGAACCAAATCGATAACCAAATCATTCTCGGCTCCTTTCTTTACAAAAACCGTCTTCTCTCGATAACCCAACGTAGAAAATCGAACATTGAGAAAATTATCACGTACCGAAACGGCAAACTTACCGTCATCGTCCGTCATAAGTCCCTTATCGCTCCCCACAAAAAAAACAGAAGCATAAGATATAGGCTCATGGGTTATGGAATCTCGTACTATCCCCTTTATCACTGTCGCCTTTTGTGCCGTAGCCGAAATAGGAAGTCCTATAAATAATAGGCAAAGGGTTAATACCACATATATCTTTTTTGTCATAAAAGTCTCACAAACTGTATATTATAATTGGTCCCGATATTCGATTCTCTCGAATTTTCAAAATGCAAAAGTACAAAAAAACTGTCGGCTCTCGGAGTTTTATTATCTTCACTTTATGGGTTTAACAATGTTTAATAATGTCGGGATTTCTATTCTGCTTCTTAAACCAAATAAATGTACTATATTCGGCATTCTATTTATATATGTTAAATCATGAGTGCCGAAATAGAACGCAAATACACAGTAAAAGACCAGTCATACCGACAAGAATCAATCGAATGCAAATATTATAAACAAGGATACATCTCAATCGATAAAGAAAGAACCGTGCGCATACGAATTTCCGGGAATAATGCATTCATTACTCTCAAAGGCGTTACCACAGGTTGTACCCGTAAAGAATTCGAATACCCCATTCCGGTAGCCGATGCTGCCGAAATGCTCGGATCACTCTGTCTTCCTTCAATCATCGAAAAGAAAAGGTACATTTATCCCTATGCCGGACACAAATGGGAAATAGACGAATTCATGGGCAATAATGACGGACTGGTTATTGCCGAAATCGAGCTAAAATCAGAGTCGGAACAATTCGATTTACCTCCTTTCATAGAAACAGAAGTTACAGGCGACCCCCGCTATTACAATTCCAATCTGGCAAAACACCCCTATAAAACATGGAAAGAAAAAGAATAGTCAATTTGTTTTAGTTTTTTTTACAATTAAAATAATCTCTACTCGATTCTTTTCTCTACCTTTGCCCCTCGAAAATAATAGACCATTGGAAAGATGCCGGAGTGGTCGATCGGGACGGTCTCGAAAACCGTTGTACCCTTACGGGTACCGAGGGTTCGAATCCCTCTCTTTCCGCAAGCAAAAAGCGTAGTACTTTTATAATAAAGCATTACGCTTTTAGCATTTTAAATATACACAATATTTGAGTTCAGTAGATAATCAGTAAGGATTGTGGCTCAGTCGATAATTAACGGGGATTGTTCGTGTATATTCCCCTATTGCTAACACAGTTCGCCGTAACGCTACGGGACACGTCAGGGGAGAAAGGAATATATCCGGTATAAACAGACTGATACGATGGCGTTTTCAATCCCTCCGTCACTTCGTGACACCTCCCCTATTGCTAACGCCACACCCCGTAATGCTACGGGGCACAGCAATGGAGAAGTTTAAAATATTAGTGCTTTTTAACCCTCTCCCTCCTACCGTACCCCGTAACATGGCGGGGCATTTTGAATAACATCGGAGCAGAGGCGAAAGGGATATACATCTCACACTCTCCCCCTGTGTTTTGCGCAGCAAAATATAGGGGGAGTGCCCGCAGGGCGAGGGGATTAATACAAACAAAAACTCCCCCCAAATACATCGCCTTTATTTGGTGGTTAAGATGCAAGAAAATAGATGGAAAGTATACTCATAGCAAGGGGTAACCTTTTTACTGCAAAAAACTTATGAAATCTTTCCAACCACCCTCATTCATTAACATTAAAGTCTATCCCCACGGATTTTCTGCTGAACCTTAAAAACACTCCTCATAACATTCGGGTATTCGCAAATAAAATTCATTACATTCTTTTTCTTTATCCAAAATAAAATATACTTTTGTCAAAAAACAACACGGAGCCTTCCTGCTATACCATGAATCTTGAATTAGAGACATACCATCTAAAAAGACTTATCGAGGGAGATACCACATCATTCGATGCTATTTTTATACACTACCACCCTATTGTGCTCCGATTCCTTGTTGGCTTCATCAAAGACAAAGAACAAGCACAAGATATCGCCCAAGATATTTTCTGTAAACTATGGATATCGCACGACCGGCTCGGGCATATACAATCACTGAAATCCTATCTTTTCAAAATGTGCCGTAACGCTGTATACGACTCATTCGACAGACAAATAACCGAACAAAACTATCTATCCCATTTGGAAGAAACAGCCCCACAGTCTACCTCGGTCGAACACGAAATATACGCCAAAGAGCTGCTTAGCCTCATGGACGCGACCATCGCAAGTCTGCCGCCGCAAAAGAGAACCATATTCAACATGAGCCGAAAAGAAGGCCTATCCAACGATGAAATAGCCCTTCGACTGAACCTTAAAAAGAACACAGTCGAAAAGACCATCAGTTCCGTATTAACACAACTCAAAAAAAACATGTTAGCCGCCTTGCTTTTTCTCATTCCTTAAATAAAGTTAACGAGCAGGAAGTATTTCAATAGATATCCGTCTCCTGATAAAAGACGGAACCATGAATAACATTATACAAAACATAATACATAAATTTTTTAACAACAGCCAACCCTCAACCGACGATATACTTTTCAAAAAGTGGCTGCTCTCCCCCAAAAACCGAGAAGAAAAAGATCAAGCGATTTCAGAGATATGGGACTCTTGCCAAAACGAGACACCCGATGCATTTACATTATCCGAACTAGAAACATTCCATCGAAACAACTTTTTGCCGGGAAAAAGGGCCAACTTCCGCAGCACTATCTATAAAGCCGTTGCCACCATACTGCTTCCCATTTTGGGAGCCCTTTTCACTTGGTTGATACTCGACACACCCCAAGATACCGAACAACTCATCGAATGCTTCGTCCCCAAAGGAGAAAAAGCAAAGCAAATATTCCTTCCAGACGGAAGCGAGGTGTGGGTTAACGCCGAATCCATACTGATTTACCCCAACACATTCAAGGGCGACACCAGAACCCTGTTTCTCAATGGCGAAGCCAACTTCAAAGTATCCCGCGACAAAAAAAAGCCCTTCATCGTAAAAACTGCGACTCTCGACATCGAAGCATTGGGTACTACATTCAATGTAGAGTCATATAGCAACTCTCCACAAACGATAGCGACACTCGAAGAAGGAAAAATAAAAGTCTCGACCAAAGACTCCATACCGCATGAAACCATACTGTCTCCCAACGAACAATTCATATACGACCGCGACACACATTCACGCGAAATAAACATAGTCGATGCCCAAAGCCTCTCAAATTGGAAAGAAGGACAACTATATTTCAAAAATGCACCCTTCGGGAAACTGGTAAAAACGATCGAAAGAAAATACAACGTAACGATTCTTTACGACCAAGAAAAATACAAAAACAACAAGCTCACTGTAAAATTCGACCACGACGAAACGATAGACGAAGTATTGTCCATTTTGGAAGGGATACTGCAAAACATGAAATACAAAAAAAATAACGATATAATATTCATCAACTAAAAATCGACACCAATGAAAAAAAGAACCGGAGAAAACCACCCAAAACATTTTCTCCGGTTTGAAATCAGAAAAACACCTTACATTGTGACTTCAATTACAGTATTTATCTAAAATCTAATGCACAAAAATATGAATTTAAAAATTAAAACCAGCGAATCATCTAAAAAGAATTCGCTTAAAATTGCTTTTTTATTATATTTTCTTATCTCCGTTCAATTCGTTTTTGCCCAAAATCAAACAATCGATTTGAATATGACAGATAAGCCTCTATCCGAAATATTCAAATCGATAGAAAAACAAGCCGACATCTCCGTTGATTTTGACGAAACGCAAATCAATATTCATCAAAAAATATCGGTGAACATCAAAAACAAAAAACTCACCGATGCATTATCGATGATTCTAAGCCCCTTAAAATACAAATACGCAATACAAGGGAAACATGTAATTATAACCAACGAAAAAAACAGACAAAAGTCCGAAAGTATCGTGGGATTCGTAAAAAATCCGAATGGCGAACCGCTCATCGGCGCATCCGTATTGGTTAAAGGGACAAACAATGCCGTATCGACCGACATCGACGGACGGTTTCACATCAAAGCCACCCCGAAATCCCGATTGGTCGTTTCATACGTGGGACACAACACACAAGAAATTGCCGTCACACCGGGCATCACAATGAACATCGAGCTGTCCGAGAAAACCAATATTATGGACGAAGTTGTAGTCGTGGGATACGGTACGCAAAAGAAAGCCAATTTGATCGGAGCTGTCGGATACACCGACCACAAACAGTTAGAAAAACGCCCTGTCAATAATTTAGGACAAGCCCTGCAAGGTGCGATACCCAACTTGAATATCTCATTCGGCTCTGGAAAACCCGGAGAAAAAACCCGCATGAACGTCCGGGGATTCGCATCCATCAACCAAGAATCCAAACCTCTGATCCTAATCGATGGTATGGAAGGAAACATCGATAAAATCAACCCTCGTGACGTCGAGTCTATTTCGGTTCTTAAAGACGCTTCTTCGGCTGCCATCTATGGAGCCCGGGCTCCCTTTGGAGTGGTACTGATCACGACAAAGAAAGGTGAGTCGGGTAAAACCCAAGTGAACTACAACGGAAGATTCAGCTTTTCAAAACCCACTACAAGAACCGACTTCTTAACCACAGGATACGATGCCGCCATGCTCGTTGACGAATTCATGCGATCATACAACGGTGTCACCTACACCCGTTTCACTTCCGACGACTACAAAGAATTGGAGGCAAGAAGATTTGACAAAACAGAGAATCCCGAAAGACCCTGGACCGTCGTACAAAACAGAGGTGGTGTAGAATCTTATATGTACTATGCCAATTTCGACTGGTACAACTATTTGTTCGACCAGTCACGCCCCACTTGGGACCACAACCTCAGCATCTCCGGCGGGAATCAAAAAATAAACTACCTGTTAAGCGGGAATTACGGGACACAAGACGGTATCTATCGGCAAAACACCGACAAACTCCGAACAGCCAATTTAATGGCAAAAGTCAGTGCGGATGCCTACAAATGGTTAACCGTCAAATTTATGGCTCGCCTATACGACTCCAAATATACGGCTCCCGGTGTAGGGCACGGATACAACATTCCTAGCCTCACGTTCCATGCGATGCCCTATCTGATGCCTTATAACCCCGACGGAACTTGGGTTTACCAAAATCCCATTCAAGCATCCGGTCCCAGCGATGGTATACATATTCTGATTGGAGACGGAACCACCAAGTCGATAGAGGAAAACCGATACATGACCTACTCTTGGAGCACCATATTCAAAATCATGAAAGGGCTGACTTTCACTGCAAACTATAACTTCAAACACAGTACCACCGATTACATGGAGCGCTCCACTCAGGCAAAATACTCCCAATACCCCGGTGTCGAAGAAGTGGCACAAGCCTCTTGGTTCTCAAACAAACTGATCCAAGAGTATGAAAAAAAGTTTCTATCACAGTGTAGATGCCTATCTAAACTACGACAACACGTTCAACTCGCATCACGTATACGCTGTGGCCGGATTCAACTATGAGCAAAACCACTACAAACACCATTATGCCACAAAACTGAATATCCAGTCCGACGAACTGAACGACTTCAACCTCGGTGAAAAAGGAAAAGACGTGACAGTACAGGGAGGACAAAGCAAATGGGCCTTATTGGGTTACTTCGGAAGAATCGGATACGACTATGCCGGAAAATATCTGGCCGAGTTCAACATACGATGGGATGCCTCTTCTCGGTTTCCCAAAGACCACCGCGCCGGACTCTTCCCCTCTTTTGCCGTAGGCTACCGAATGAGCGAAGAATCTTTCTTCGACCCCATACGCAAAGTATTCTCTAACTTTAAGATACGACTCAGCACCGGATCTCTGGGCAATCAAGCCATATCCGACTGTTATCCATACATACAAAAGCTGAATATGCAAGGCTTGGGCGGATATCTCATGAACGGCGAACCCGTCACCTATGCTGCCGTCTCGGCCCCTCCCTCGGGGAAACTCACTTGGGAAACCGTTATCCACCACAATTTGGGACTTGACCTCGGATTCTTCGACAATAGGCTCAACCTCAGTGCCGACCTGTTTATCCGCGATACCAAAGACATGTTGGTTCCCGGGAAAATGCTCCCCGGCGTATACGGTGCGACTCCTCCGAAAGAAAACGCCGCCGACCTGCGCACAAAAGGATTTGAGTTGGCAGTAAGCTGGTACGATCAATTCAATCTTGGAAATAAACCGTTCAGCTACAACCTATCTTTCGGGCTATCCGACAGCAAATCGGTGATTACAAAATTCGACAATCCCATGAAAGAATTCGCAAAATCGAGCTACTACGAAGGTATGACCATCGGCGAAATCTGGGGTTACAAAATCGATGGACTTTTCCAGACTGACGAAGAAGCAGCCGCCTATGCCAAAGCCGTAGACAATAGTTACGTCTGCGAAAACATATTCGTTACGGCAGTAGGCGACTACAAAGGACTACAAGCCGGTGACCCCAGATATGTAGACATCGACGGAAGCGGCCGCATCGACGACGGTGAAAAAACGGCCGACAATCGTGGTGACATGGTCATCATCGGTAACAAAGAACCCCGATATCTCTACAACGCCAACATCGGACTCAGCTGGAACGGAATAGACATCTCGGCCTTCTTTCAAGGAGTCGGTCGGCAACACCGCTACCCCGATGGAAACAACATGATGTTCTGGGGAGGTTTTGCACGACCCTATTCCTCTTTCGTACCCGCCAATTTCTTGGACAACGTCTGGTCCGAAGAAAATCCGGATGCCTATCTCCCCAAAATCAGAGGATACGCCGCACAAGGCAACCGTTCGTTGGCTCACAAAAACGACCGATATCTCCAAAACATAGCCTATTGCCGATTAAAAAATCTGACCGTAGGCTATACCCTACCCACAGAATGGACCTCGAAAATTAAACTCGACCGGTTAAGAGTATATTTCAGTGGAGACAACCTATTCACTTGGACAAAACTGAAATCAGACTATATCGACCCCGAGCAAATCACAGTAAACAGCGACGCCCGAACTTATCCTTTTTCCAAAGTATTTTCATTCGGACTTGATATAACTTTTTAACCACTATCATCATGAAAAAGAACATTATATTATATAGTTTCATTGCCCTTTTATCGGGCACTGCCGGTTGTTCCGATATGTTAGATGAATACCCTCTCGATGCCATATCCCCGGAAACCTACTACAACAACGCCGATGAATTACGCAGTGCGACCAACCAATTCTACGGAATGTTTCCCGGTGCAGCTTCGGGATATACCGAATCGGCCGATGTCGTTTGCACATTCAATCTACCGGCCGAAGTACAAGGCATACGCACCGTACCCACATCTGGCGGAGGCTGGAACTGGGAATACCTCAGAGCTGTCAATTTCTATCTAAGCCACTCGGTGCGCTGCGACGATGTCGATGCAAGAGAGCATTTCGATGGTATAGCCCGCTTTTTCAGAGCATATTTCTATTTCGAAAAAGTGAAACGTTTCGGCGAAGTGCCTTGGTTCGACAGAGAACTTTCCTCCACCGATCCCGAGTTGTTCAGGCCACGAGACAGCCGCGACTTCATCATGGATAAAATCCTTGACGACCTCACTTATGCCATCAATAACATCTCCGACAAAAAAGACCTATACAACGTAACCCATTGGACCGCCCTAGCCCTCAAATCGAGAATATGTCTGTTCGAAGGCACATACCGTAAATATCATGGGATTCCCGGCTATGAAAAGTTCTTGGACGAGTGCGCCACGGCTTCCAAACTGTTTATCGACAATGCCCCCTACGCCATCTACAAAACAGGAGCACAACCCTATCGAGACCTTTTCTCCTCGATGAACGCCATCGAAGAAGAAGTTATATTGGCTCGTGACTACGACCGGGCTCAAAATGTCATGCACGAGGCAAACGCAAACACGTTGTCACCCACCTACGGACGTCCCGGCATGAACAAGAAAATCGTAAACAGCTACCTCATGACCAACGGTGACCGCTTCACCGACCAACCCGGCTATGAGACCATGCAATACTACGACGAAATGCAGAACCGCGACCCCCGCCTCACACAAACCGTCGTAGGCCCGGGCTACATGCGTATCAACAGTACCACCGTATCATCTCCCAACTTCGGAGCTTCGACCACCGGATACCAAATCACCAAATGGGTAACCGATGCATCGGGCGACGGATACTTAGGATCTTCCAACGACTACATTCTGTTCCGCGCCGCCGAAGTCTACTTGAACTACGCCGAAGCGAAAGCCGAGTTAGGAACCTTGACACAGGACGACCTCAAAATCTCCATCAAGAAAATCCGCGACCGCGTGGGCATGCCCAACATCGATATGGACGCTGCCAACGCAAATCCCGACCCCTATCTGTGCGCTCTGGAAAGCGGGTATCAAAACGTTACAGGCCCTAACAAAGGAGTAATCCTCGAAATACGTCGCGAACGCACCATCGAACTGCTTCTCGAAGGATTCCGTTACTACGACATTATCCGATGGAAAGAAGGAAAAATATTCGAACAACCGTACAAAGGAATGTATTTCCCCGGGTTGACAAAAGGATCGGGCGAAAACCGCTACGACGTGTTCGACATGAACGATGGAACCGTGGGTGACAAAGAAAAAGTGGACATCTGCATATACACCGGCAAAAAGCCCTCTGTAAAGAACATTCGCAAATTCTACAAACTGGGAGACGAGTTCGTCTTGACCGATGGAGACAAAGGCAACATCATCTGCCACGACATCGAGAAAGAACCCCGCCAATGGAGAGAAGATAGGGACTATCTATATCCTATCCCCACCCAAGAACGGCTACTTAGCAACGGGACGCTCTCTCAAAATCCAAACTGGGACGATGGCCTCGATTTCTAACAAACCGGCAATGACATTTCCGACCCTTAGTAGGAAAAAAGACCAATGACAGGCAATAACGATAGTTGGACAACATTTATGTTACATTTCCATAAATACGTCCAATTATCGTTATCTAGATTCTTAAATCCCACAAGTAAATAACATCTTTATATAATTACTTTTTATTTATAAATTATGAAAATTACAAAGAAAAGCATCACATTATTATTAGCCGGATTACTTTGTGCGTCAAACTCTTTCTCTCAAACCTATCCCAAGCAAGACGGAGTAATCCGATTACTCACCTACAACACCCACTACTGCAAAGGCGGCACAGATCCGGGAAGCCTCAATAATTTGAATACCAAACGGTTCGCAAACATACTTAAAGCGCTCGATGCCGATGTCGTCGCCCTGCAAGAATTGGACAGCGCAGCCAACGGTCGTTGGAAAAGGGTGCTCTTAGACGACATCGCCAAATGGAGCGAGCTCGACTATGTACAAGTATACGGCATAGCTGCCGATTACGATGGAGGCAGTGTGGGCAACGGAACACTGGTGAAACGCTGGTTGCCTATCAAAAAAATAAAAAAGATGAAATTGAGTAGCGATGTAGGACGTATATTGATAAGAACCGACTTCGAGGATTTCTCGTTCATGAGCACCCATTTGGACTTAGACGACAAACATCGCATGAACGAAGCAGCAGCCATCTGCACCGAATTGGACTACATACGCAAACCGGTATTCTTGGCCGGAGACATGAACGATTCCCACAGATGGAAAAACCTAGCATTCAGCGTTTTCTTGGAAGACTTCCAGATTTTCAGCGACACCGAAGGCAACACGATACCGGGACGGGAAGAAAATACAGCTTGCATAGATTACATTCTTTTCCACGATTACAAAAATTCGGGCATTCAAAATATAGAATCACACATTGTCAGAACAATCACCATCGATGGGCAAACAGTAGACCTTAAAGATATCTCGGACCACTACCCCGTATATGTCGACATCAAAATTCCCGGCATGAGTGCGATACAGCAAACAACAAAAAATAACTTGGAAATAAGACTCCAACTAAGCGACTGCGAACTATCTGTATTCTCAGCCGAACCTATCAACGAAATAGAAATCTTCTCGTCCAATGGTTGCCTCATTCAAAGAAATCAAGGCGAGAACCTACAAACGACAAACATACCGCAATTACCCGCCGGTATCTACTTGGTAAAAGTAAAATCAGAAGAAGGATACACGGTCACCAAAAAGATACTAAAACGATAATACGCTCACAATAAGCTCATAATGTCACACTCAATAAAAAAAACGATAGTCAACTATCGTTTTTTTTATTGCCATAACCCAATGTGTAATCATTTTGGAGATTGCAAGTAGTTCTTGTGAGGCTTTCATATCCGGTTTCTTTGTGAGATAATGTCTATAATCATTATCTGATGAAACTGGCACATTTCCCGATTACACTATCGTCCTCACAAAAAGATTAAAAATTACCCTCTTTTATCAAGTAGAAAACAAAGATAGGACAAAGTCTTCCACAATGACAGAGCCTTTAAACGATACAATAATACACCGGCTTTTCAAACCGATCACAAACTCGATACATTTAGATTCTATTTTTATTACTTCGGCATACTCACCTTCAATCGACAACAAGAAGAAAACGCACCGCACAAAGTCAAGATTCCGGCCAACAACATGGCATCATGAGGAGCGGAATCACCATACAAATGAAATAGCAACGCAACCAAAGCTGCTCCTACGGTTTGACCTATCAACCGAGCTGTCGCCAACATTCCGCTAGCACTACCTGTACGTTGAGGTGGAGCAGAACTAAGCAACATATGATTGTTCGGAGACTGGAACAATCCGAAACCCATTCCACACAACATCAACCGCCACACAAGCCCGAAGTGCCCTGTTTCGGTAGGAATAAATGAAAGACAAAAACAACCGACACTCATAATAGTTAACCCAACCCCACCCAAAATACCGGGGTGAACCTTCCCGATCATCAATCCCGCAAGCGGTGCGACAAACACAATTACCAACGGCCACGAGGTCATTAACAACCCCGTGCCAACAGCATCATAATGGAAAGTGGTTGCCAATAAAAAAGGCATGGCTACCAGACTCAACATTTGAGCCGTAAATGAAAGAATACTCGTCACAACCGACATCGAAAAAATAGGAATTTTAAGCAAATCGAACGGTAACATTGGATACCTCTCCCTAAGTTGCATACGCACATAAAATGTACCTATAATGACAAACGAAACAATACCTCCCAAAACCCAAGTAACAGGAACATCATGGGAATAGGCCTCTACACACCCGATGAACAACCCGAACGTCGCAGCATTCAACAAAGCCTCCTTCCAATTAAACCGATGCCCCAAAACTCTAACTGCATTATCGGGCAAATATCTACGCCCCATAAAAAAGGTAACTACACCAACAGGGACATTGATGGCGAACAACCAGGGCCAAGAAGCGACAGACAATATACCGGCGGCCAAAGTAGGTCCCGCTACCGATGCTATGGCCACTACGGTCGCATTGAGCCCAACCCCTTCACCCAACCTCCGCTTGGGATAGATCAGCTTAATTAATGAAGTGTTCACACTCATAATCATAGCCGCTCCAAAGCCTTGAAATACACGAGAAATCACGAGCAATGACAAATTATGGGATAGCGCACAAAACAACGAACCGATTGTAAACACGATAACACCCCTCAGATAAACTTGCTTATACCCCCAGCGCTCACCCATCGACGCAAAAGGAAGAATAGTCATCATAATAACCAACTGGAACGCATTGACTATCCAAATAGAATCCGACGATGAAACACCAAGCTCCCGGGCAATACTAGGCAACGCCACATTACATATCGAACCGTCGAGTACCGAAAGAAACAATCCACAAAAAGTAGTGGCTACGGCATAATAAATACGAGGACGATGCAAACCGTCCCAGTCCAAATCTCCAACAATCTTTTCTTCCACCTCATTCCCTTCCATACTCAATTATCTAAAACACACAAAAGACTTCCGCCTGTTATAACTTTATACAGCCATGAGCAAGAGATAAAACAGACATACCCGCCGTTCAATCAAATACATCTTTTTACATTTATGCAAATATAACAAAAGCGAATATAAAATATATCATGTATATTTGTAGATATCTAAACATGTAAACATGAAACTCATATATTTTATTGTCTGTATCTCATTACTTTTTCTAGTATCTTGCAACTCTCAAAAATGGGAAGAAAAGAAACAGCTATCGACGATTCCCGTATCGAACAATATAAATAAGGAAAAACTATGAAAAAATATTTCCTGATAATATGTATTGCATTCATACCCGTTTCTATTCAAGCCCAATGGAGTTTGGGTGGAAAAGCCGGAATCAACTGGTCGACAATCAATTATCCATGGAGTAAATTGGGAGACCACGCAGACTATTTATCCGGTTTTCAAGGTGGAATTATCGCAACTTACCAATTCAACAACTACTTCGATATGCAAGCCGAACTATTCTACTCTGCCAGAGGATATACGGACGATGAATTTTACCTTACCGATGAAAGCGGAGCTGTCATCAGCAATACCTACACATGCAGAACCCACTATCTAGATATTCCCGTATTGGTAAAGTTCTTTCCCTGTAACGGACTAAACGTGCAATTCGGCCCTCAATTAGGTATAGGACTTTCCCTCTCGGACAAATGGAAAGGAATAAATAACGACGACTACTCCATATACCGGGATTCGGCTGTCGATTTCAGCCTTGCTTTCGGATTAGGTTACGAATTTAACTTCGGAGTATTCGTAGACGCCCGTTATACACTGGGTCTTACCAAAACCATCAGAGAAGTCGTTAAAGGTTTTCAAGGGCGTAATATAAGCCTCGCTGTCGGTTATCGCGTCTACCTTTAAGTAGACAAAAGGTGTTCGCCACACAGGACAAACACCCTTATCATCGATCGAATAATTTCCGGAACCTTACTTGGAAGGAGTACAGCACTCTTCCGTTTCCTCTGGGCAAGTAGTCTTTTCTGGACAAGTACTTTTTCCGCCCTCTTTTTTCTCTGTCACAAGGACTGCCGAATACTTGATTTTGGCAAACCCTTTAATAAGAGCTTCGACAGTCGTCTTATCGGCATCGTATTTCACGGTAACCGTTTTATCGCCGAGGTCGGTCACAATCTCCTTCACCCCTTTCTCAAAGCGGAGATTGTTCTTGATCTTCGTCTCGCAATTATTGCAATGCATTTCGGGAGTTGTCTTGAAAACTACTGTTTTAATATCTTTCCCGAAAGCCGTCGTCGCACAAAACAACGCGGCTACTAACCATAAAATTTTTACCTGTTTCATTTTTCACATACATTTTTATAATTCATATACTTAAATCTATAATCTCTCCCAGTTAAACCGAACCCCTACATAATAAACAGCCCCATGCATAGGTCCCCAAGTAAGTGTGGAATCAAAATTACTTCCCCACGGATTAGAAGCATCTATAATCGGATTTTTTTGTTTGAACCCGGTAAGATTTTCACCGCCGACATATATCGACCAATGCCTGAAATAACGAGTCACTTGAACATTCAACTGTTCATACGCCTTATACCGGCTATTCCACGCAGGAATCCCCTGTTCCAACATGTAGGATTGCGGTAGTCTGCCTCCCCCGTTCAACTGCAAAGTTACATCGAATTGCCAAATACCCAAAGGAGTTTGATACGAAGCTGTCAGTAGTCCTTTATATCGACCGACGAACGGACGTTCCCTCAACACACCTCCATAAGTAGTCTTGACATCGGTCAAACGATAAGCAGCCGTCAAAGTAAAACCTTTGAAAAACGGATAACTCGCTTCCGCCTGAAACGTATGTGAATAAGACTTCCCCTTTAATTGGGTAAAATGTACCTCATGAGGGTTACTATCCATATCCACGACCATTTGACGAAGGAAATCGGTATAATAATATTCCAAATTCAAGTTTAGAGTCTTATGGAACAGCGGAATGTAAAGAGCCGCGCTGACACCATAATTCCAAGCCTCTTCCATATCCAAATCGGGATCTATCACGACTCGTCTGCTACTGGCCAGCAAATAATTATTCTCGGCTAAGGCATGAGTGGCCCGGTATCCTTTCCCGGCAGAAGCCCTAAGATTGAAAATCTCGTTAGGAGCCCATTTGACATGAGCACGTGGTGTTACGAAAGTTCCGTATACACTGCTGTAATCTGCACGTAATCCGGCCATAATCATGAGTTTGTCATTCCAGTTATATGTATATTGCACATACGCCCCCGGTACGATCTCTTTATCCCTTGCACCCAAAGTATCAAACGTATGTGACAATTTATAACTCTGGTCATAATCGTCATAATTAAGACTTAAACCGGTTGAAAGACTATTCCGTTTATCGAACTCTGTTTCGAACATCAGCGACGCATACCCGTTCCATTGGTCCACATCATATAATTTATACCCGTAACCGGCATCTTGACGATGTAAAGAACCCGATAAAATCAAAGCGACATTGGTATTTTTCTCCTTATCGAAAATATAGGCATTTTTGGTAAAAGCCTCATATCGTTCCGTTCGAATATCTATATCGTACCGAGGCATTCCGTCCGTCGCTCGATAAGAACGCATTTGTCCTCCCGTACGATCTTCCATGAGAGCCTTTATCCCGGCTTGAAACACATAACGGTCTCCCATATAAGCCCATCTGTTTTGAAAATTATATTGTTCTACCCGGGGGAAATCCATAAAACCGTCGTCGTTGGAATCGTGCGCCATGAGATTGTTTTCATAATGAGCCAATAACGCCGTGCTCACCCTCTGATTCAAATGAATATTGCCATCGAAATTAGCCTCTATCTTAGCTAACGAATTGGCAAACAAATTGGCCGAAACCGACTCGGTTGTCTGTGGCTTTTTAAATTCCACATTGATTTGTCCGGTAATCGATTCATAGCCGTTTTTAACCGACGAAGCACCCTTCGAGACTTGAATACTCTGCATCCACGGACCGGGAATGTAGCCCAATGCATAAGGAGAAGCAACACCCCTATAATTAGGAATATTCTCTGCAAGCATTTGTACATAAGTCCCCGAAAGCCCCAACAACTTAATCTGCTTAGCACCGGTCGCCGCATCAGAATAACTGACATCGACCGAAGGATTCGTTGTAAAACTCTCTCCCAGATTACAACAAGCAGCCCGAGAAAGCTCGGCCGTGGAAATCATGTCCTGATTCAATATCCCAGCTCGTATCTTCATAGTGCCCATACGTCGAGCCGAAACTTGAACCTCGTCCATCACCGCACCGTCCTGTAAAACAATCTCCCAAACGGTATCGACCCTGTCGATATGTATCGTATCACTGCGATATCCTACAAAACGGACAACCAGCTTATCGCTCGTCCCCGTTTCAGGTAAGCTGAATTTACCCGACTCCCCTGTCGTAGTTCCTGTCGTAGTTCCCAACCAGAAGACATTCGCCCCGATAATCGGTTCTCCGGCTATATCTTTTACAATCCCTCGTACTTGGGAAAAAGCCGAAGACAAACTACCTAATAAAAAAAGTGGAAATATTAAATATCTTATCATCTTTTTAATCCGATTATATAATAAAACAGTCCTATATCACATAAGACAAAAATTTCACGAAAGGGCACATTCCCTTCCCTCCAATTACATATATCGGATTTTAAATCAAAAGTATAGCGATTTGTTTTAGATAATCCCGCGGTGGCGGCATATAGGAAGTAGTTATATACTTTACAACAGAAGTGACAGGAGCGAATATGACCGACCAAAACGAATAGGTCAAATCGATTGTCCCCTGTATCCCCCAATCTGTCCCGGTAGGAATGTCTACGATCGGTAAATTCAGTTTTTCTACTTTCACATGTTTACAAAAAGGAGAATGTCCTTTCGTAGCGTGCTTGTCTGCTATACCGCCGGTTTTACAACAATCATTACGACTCTCCGAAGAATAACGATCGGAAAGGAGATTTACTTCTTGCGTACCGGAATTTTGCAAACAAAAACAATGTGTCTGGCAACAGCGGACAATAGAAATTCCTCCACTGGTGAGGAGAACCACCACTGCAAGAAATATCGATACTATTGCATAACCGAAACTTTTCATACCTTTTTCAACAAGCAAAAATAAGCACAAAAAATCAAGAGAAGAAAAAAATAACTCTTTTTATCAATCGAGCATCAAACTCATATATGGACGTACCGAAGGAAAATCCAACAATGACGATAGTTTCGAACCGCCGAATACAATTTCTGCCAACTCCATTATATCGATATCAAAATCACACGGATTTGTCACGCCCTCGTAACACTCACCTTCCTCCACAAGAAAAACACCGTTATTAACCGGCAATAAAGAATCGTGCACTCTAAATACTCGTCTCAATGAACGATTATTCTTTGCGACCGCTTCGAGTACCCTCCGAACGTCCACAATGCGAATCATTCCCATAAGAACCGCCGACCCATTCTCCGACGTCGGCTCCGTAAAGACTCGAAGAGAATATCCGGGAAACGCCGACTGAACCTCATGCAGCATAGCCTCTTTTGCCTCGGTATTTATCGCCAACAACTCCTTCACAAAAACCGCATCATCTCCGGGAACGACAAATGCCAATGCCGAAAGCCGATTCTGCGAATCGGCTAATGCGACCACATCTCCGCCGTCCAAATAAATATTGTCGCAAATCACATTGAAATCCTCCCGTCCATGTTGTATGCAACACGAACGTCGCCTCATTTGCTCATCGAAAAACCGATAAAGCTCGTCCATCGACATAGCTACCCGATGATATCCGTCTCCATAAAATCGATGCGCCGATGAAAAATTGAGTTCCTGACGGAAAAATACAGAAGCATAACCCTTCGAAGCATAATAATCATAAAGCCACGATTCAGCCGGAATTAATGCCGAAAGCGGGATATTACGAGACCTCATAATCTCGAACGACTCTTTCAATAAACGTCCCATCAATCCCCTATTGCGATACTCCGGTCTCGTGGCAGCTCCTGAAATATAACTTACATCGAGTGAAGTCTCGCCGAAACTTATGCAATAAGGTAACATCTGTAACGCAGTAGTCACCTTTCCCCCCTTTTCAAAACAGATGGTATTCTCGTCCCGGTATAAATTGTCGAACAGGAGATTCACAAATCGTTCGTCATCATGGAAACAAAGTTGCCACAACTCTTTTACTTTCGTTTTTTTCTCCAAAGTATCCATTCCAATCTATCTTAATAATAGGAAACAATCAAATATGACATACAGTTTCCGAATTGAAAGGAGCAAACAACAACGTATTTACTATTTTAAATTATCATTGTCACTATAACAGAAGAAGTCAAAATGTTTCCATCTTTGTAGATAAATTTGAATATTATTTTCTGCTATATCCCTCATAATAATAAGACTGTTCAATTCCTTTGAAGATAACGGTTCGATCATCTACCTTATCAGTCAAAGCAGGTTGTAACAATACTCGTAATTCTAAATCGTTAATAGGGCTGCGTTCCATAGCTTGGAGATAAAGGTCTTTATCTATCGTTTGCCAATCAACGACTTTACCAAGATTCTTTTTTAGAATCAAATCCAGCCAGATGCGAGTAGCACGCCCGTTACCTTCCATGAACGGATGGGCAATATTCATTTCTACATATTTAGCTATAATTTCCTCAAAAGTACTTTCTGGCATCTTTTCTATTACAGGGAGAATAACTTCTAAGTACAGACTATTCGCAAAACGAAACCCACCTTTTGCAATATTCAAATTCCGTATCTTACCAGCAAAATCGTACAATCCTTCAAAAAGAGACCTATGGATTTGACACAGACCTTTTATTGTTCCCACCTCTATTTTGTCGATATCTCCGGATTCAAATAGAAATTGCGCTTTTTGCAAGCTCTGTTCATCTATACTTTGAGCCTTACTACATTCCATAAATATGAATTTAGAAGTTAGTTATTCAATATTTCCACAAGAAAAAGTCAAATACTACAAAAGAACCTCACTCGTTCTAATAATAGTCAAAAACTTATAATTAACCCCTTACAACTATTGTTCCACACCACCCGATTGTTTCCCAGACGACTTGGAACGACCATGATGCCTTTCGGGTTTTCTTGAAATTTCGGTACTCTGTGAACCTCGATTGTTCTTTTTAGGCTTCCTCTTACCGCCCTTTCCGTAATTTTTAGCACCGGTTCCGCCTCTCTTACCGCCTCGATTTCGTTGACCTCCCCGACCTTGTTTGGGAGAATAAATCGGAGCATCGCCCAACCCTTCGGGCAATTCCCGTTTAGGAATATCATACCCCAAAAACAATTCGATTCGATGGAATTTGCCTTGTTCTTTTTCCGACACGAACGTAATGGCTGTACCGTCGGCATTGGCTCGGGCCGTGCGACCGATACGATGAATGTAATCCTCCGGGTCATGCGGTACGTCATAATTAATGACCAATCCTATTTGATCGATATCGATACCTCTGGAAATAACATCGGTTGCCACCAAAATATCGATTTTATTATTTTTAAAATCAAGCATGACCGATTCGCGCTCCGATTGCTCCAAGTCTGAGTGCATCGCCTCTACCTTATATTTTTTTCGTTTCAAGGAAAATGCCAACTCTTTTACTTTCTGTTTCGAAGAAGAGAAAACGATCGTTTTCGTTCCGGTCGGTTCCTTGAAAAGCCAATCGACGATTCCCATCTTCTGACTCTCATAACAGACATAAGCCGACTGGTCTATGGCCTCGTTCGGTTTCGAGATAGCCACATTGACCTCTACCGGTTCGTTCATGATATTCTTGGCTAACTGCCTAATCTTGGGAGGCATAGTCGCCGAAAACATGACCGTTTGACGATTCTCGGGCAATTTTTTACCTATTTTCATAATATCGTCATAAAAACCCATGTCGAGCATCCGGTCGGCCTCATCGAGAATAAAACACTCCACTCCCGAAAAATCGATATTCGAGATATTCAAATGAGAGATAAGTCGTCCCGGTGTGGCGATAATAATGTCCGCACCCATCGTTAACCCCCGCTTTTGCTGGTCCCATGAAGCGCCGTCTCCCCCACCCGAAACCACAACAGTAGAAATAGGAAGAAAATAGGAAAATCCCTCGAACTGCATGTCGATCTGTTGCGCCAACTCCCTCGTAGGAGCGACAATCACAGCACGCACTCTATCTCCGTCGCCCTGCTTTTCTGTAAGCAGATTCAGTAATGGCAGTATATAGGCGGCCGTCTTTCCCGTACCGGTTTGAGCACAAGCTATTAAATCTCTTTTTTGCAATATCACAGGAATGGTTTGTTCCTGAACAGGAGTCGCCTCCTTAAAATTCATGGCATCCAGCCCTCGCATAACATCTTCGGACAATCCGAACTCTTCAAACGTCATATTTTCTATTCTTGTTTTTCTTTTTTACTTAACGAATAGCCGAAGAATAAAAATCGGTTAGATTTCATACCCCACTATTCTCATCAATCATATGCAATGGCAATACAGGCCAGAGGTATAAACAAAATTCTATTGGGTCCATACCACGGCGATGCTTATCCTCGCAAGTGCAAAGTTACAAAAAAAGGCGATATACCACTGCATATCGCCCTCTATTCCATGCCGAATCCCACACCCTACTGATGCTGCGGACGGAGTAAATCGTTAACGGTCTTGACCGGATTGAACGTCTCTGCGGGAACCTCCACAAAAACAGTACTCCAATCGCTCATGGCCCCGTTCCAAAGTCCCGGTAATTCAAGAGCTTTCAGCTCTCTGCCATTCTTCGATTTAAGCGAAATAAAACCGGTATTTTTATCTACGTATTTCGGCAAATCATATTTCTCTCCCTTATTATCCCTCACGGCACAAACCAAATCTACCGGATTAAAATGAGTACCCGACTCGAACTGTTCCTTAGCATCTGGATTCGACATATCTATTTGGGAACTCTCCAAAATCTGCAAAGATGTGGTTCCGTCCTGATTATAAGCAATAAAGGGCCCCCCGCCGGGTTCTCCGGAATTGCGAACCATTCCGCATACACGAATCGGACGATTCAACTTCCGCAACAAATACAAAGCTAGCTCCGCATCCTCCAAATGTTTGGTTTCCTCATTTCTGACGAAAAGCTTTTTATGCAAAAACTGTATCATTTCCCGTAAATCGTCGATCGTGTATTTCCCGCTTTTCAACATGGTAATATAACGGTTTATCTCCGTTTGTAACGATACCAGCACCCCTCCGATGATTTTCTTAAACCGCACGGTCGGCTCTTTCAGTCTGTCGGGCACTACATTATCTATATTTTTTACGAATATGATTTCGGCATCTATGTCGTTCAGATTCTCGATTAAAGCCCCATGTCCCCCCGGACGGAACAACGGCCTACCATTCTCTCGGAACGGCTCGTTATTCGCATCGACCGCAATAGTATCGGTAGAAGGCTTTTGCTCGGAAAAACTAATATGATAACGTACACCATAACGTCGCTCATAATCCACTTTCTTCTTGGCTACTAATGCTTTAAAATCGGCAAGGTGCTCATGAGATACCGTAAAATGAATATTGACCTCCCCGTCGGAACTGGCGGCATAAAGAGCTCCCTCCGTCAAATGTTCCTCCATAGCCGTACGGTTATTCGTCGCATAACGATGGAATTTCAATAACCCTTTCGGCAAAGAACCATAATTCAAGCCCTTCGCTTCGAGCAGATTGGACACCACCGCTTTGTAATTGCCCGATTCTATCAAATCGGTTATGCTCCTTCCTTCATTCTTCAAACAGGCTTCGTCAAGATCGGAGTAAAAAGCAAAATGTTCGATCGAATTGAAAAATTTCTTTTCGAAATCAGTTTGTGGTTCACTGTAATCGGCAGAAAGGAATGCGAACAAATCTTTGAACATACGACTCGCAGCACCCGATGCCGGAACAAACTTCACGACCTTATGATTATCTTTCAAGTAACCTTCCCACAAATCGAGATAATATTGCGTTTGCTGTTCGTCAAGCGATAAGATACCGTTCCCGACAGAAGCAGAAGATAATATCCTTAAAAAAGGAAATCCGCTTTTAAACGAGACCAACTGCTCCTCAACCGTATGTACGTCAATACCTTTTTCGGCAAACAAATCTAAATCTTCCGGTGTAAACATAGCTTGTAATGAATAATGAATTTTAATTCCGTTCCCAAAACTACAAAAAGCTCTAAAAAAAAGCGCATTTTTACCCACAAAAATATATATTTGAGACAGAATTTTTGAAAACAGTCGCACCTTATGCCCGAAAAAAGCTATTTTACACTCGACGAAAAAGAAAATGTCCTATCGGTCTATCGGCAACTGTTACGCAATAGTCGCCCGGTTCTAAGAGTCGAAGACTTCAACCGCATGCGTCGCCTCATTTCCGAAGCCGTCGAAACAGGGCACTATCAGCGAAACAAACAAGGAATAAATCCGGTTGTCCGTAATCTGAATACTGCGCTCATCTTATGCGACAGGGTAGGATTAGAACGCAGTATGCTTATTTCGGTTCTACTTTTCAACTTGGTCGTCAGCGAATTCCTCACTATCGAAACCGTAAAAAAAGAATTCGGGGACGACATAGCCCAGCTCATTCGGGGTCTCATTAAATCGAACAGCTTGTATGCCAAACAGGCTGCCGTCGAAAGCGAGAATTTCCGCAAACTGTTACTATCGTTCGCCGAAGATATACGAGTTATCATCATCATGATCGCCGACCGGCTTTGCGTCATGAAAATGATAAACCACCACCCCAACGAAAAATACCGTTATGACATCGCCTGTGAAGCCTCCTATCTTTATGCTCCACTGGCGCACCGATTGGGACTATACTCCATAAAATCGGAACTGGAAGACCTCTCCCTGAAATACACCAATCGGGAAATCTACGACCAGATAGCCCACAAGCTCAACGAAACCAAGAGGAACAGGGATAAATACATCATGGAATTTATCCAACCGGTAAAACAAAAACTCGAAGCCGAAGGTCTACATTTCGAAATCAAGGGCCGCACGAAATCCATCTTTTCCATCTGGAATAAGATGAAGAAACAAAAAGCCGATTTGGAAGACATTTACGACCTGTTTGCCATTCGTGTCATACTGGAAACTCCCCTCGAACAGGAAAAGGCAGACTGTTGGAAGGTATATTCGATCGTTACCGATATGTACCAGCCCAACCCCAAGCGAATGAAGGACTGGCTTTCCATTCCCAAATCGAACGGATACGAATCGTTACACATCACTGTGCTGGGACCGAAACAACGCTGGGTAGAGGTACAAATACGTACCCGGCGAATGGACGAAATAGCCGAACGAGGACTTGCCGCCCACTGGAAATACAAAGGAATTAAAAGCGAGAACGGGCTGGACGATTGGATGAACAATGTGCGCGAAGTACTCGAAGCGGCCGGAAACGGTGGAGCTTTGGAACTCATGCGCGATTTCAAAATGGATCTCTACGACAAAGAGGTATTCGTATTCACTCCGAAAGGAGACCTATACAAATTGCCTTTGGGAGCCACGTTACTGGACTTCGCATTCCTCATTCACACCGGGTTAGGCTGCAAATGTGTCGGCGGCAAGGTAAACGGAAAGATCGAAACCATAAAATATAAACTGAAAAGCGGCGATACGATCGAAGTACTTACCTCTCCCAACCAGACCCCGAAACAAGACTGGCTCAACATAGCCGCAACATCGAAAGGGCGGGTAAAGATAAAGCAAGCCCTGAACGAACAGCAGAATAAAGCGGCGGAATATGGGAAAGAGCTTTTGCAAAGACGATTCAAAAACCGCAAAATAGAGATGGAAGACGGTGTAATGATGCGCCTTATAAAAAAAATGGGCTATAAGACCGTCACCGATTTTTACAACGAATTGGCCGATGAACATATCGACGTCAATCGCGTAATCGACCTTTATCTCGAAATCGATAAAAAAGAAAACGAAGAGCAATACGAAACTCGTACGGCAGAAGAATTTACTTTACAAAAAGAACCCGACGAATCGAAAGAAGACGAGCTCGTCATAGGCGGCGATGTCAAAGGTATCGACTATAAATTGGCCAAATGCTGCAACCCCATTTACGGCGACGAAATCTTTGGATTTGTCTCCACGGAAGGAACTATCAAGATACACCGTAAAGATTGTCCGAACGCACGGCACATATACAGTCGTTACCGTTACAGAGTAGTCAATGCCCGCTGGTCGGGCAAAATGGGGTCCAAATACGTCACCGTCCTGCGAGTTATCGGAAACGACGATATCGGTATCGTAACGAACATTACATCGATTATTTCAAAAGAGAAAAACATATATATGAGAGGCATCTCGATCGACTCGAACGACGGCCTTTTTCAAGGGCATATCACCGTCACGGTCGATGACATCTCCTCCCTCAACAGTCTGATGAAAAAGCTCAAAACCGTTAAGGGGGTCAAAGATGTACAGAGAGGGTCTATTAGATAGAATTAAACATCAAATACAATACACCGATCAATTATGGCTAAATATCTTTACTTTTGGATATGCTCCTGTGCGATAGTATTATTCTCCTGCGGAGATAATAGTAATGAAGCTAACGCTCAATATGAAAAAGCTCGGAAGTTATTCGAAAACGGTCAATACGCCAATGCTAAAAATGCTATCGACAGTATCGAATTATTATACCCCAAAGCCTTCAAACAGATAAAAGCGGGTATGTTGCTCATGTGCCGCGTAAAACAAAAAGAAAGCGAGCAAAACCTGCTTTATATAGACAGTGTACTCAAAGTGAGACAAACCGAACTCGAAGTAGCCAAGAAAAACTTCCGGTTCGAAAAAGACGCCAAATACCAAACGGAAGGGAATTATATATATAAGAAACTTCCCAAACAAGCCGCGATAAATCGTAGCCAATTGAAAGTTTTGGTCACAGAAAACGGACAAATGCAGTTGGCAAGCGTATATTACGGAAGCACACCGATAAAACACAGTTCCATACGGGCGACGCTCCCGGACAAAAGTAAAGCCGAAACTCTCGTTATCGGGTACGACGGAGCCAATAATTACCGGTTCACCAACGACGACAAATATACCGAAATCGTGACATACAAAGACGGTCAATGTTCTGCCGTCGCAGCACTCATAGCGAATAATACGAGTAAAAAAATAACCCTCACTTACTTGGGTGGAAACCGATATACTCTATCGCTCGACCCCGTCACTCGCGAAGCCGTTAAAGCGACCCGTGAGCTCGCCAACCTCATGAAAAATGTCGATGACCTCAAACGAGAATATCAACTGAACGTACGCACACTCGAACTCGCAGACAAACAAGTCTTACAGTTGGAAAAACAGCAATCCGAACAGAATGCCGAATAACAACGTCTTTAACCGGAGACCGGTGAAATGAGAATGATATTAGAAACCCGGAGATTAATTCTTAGAGAGTTATGCCCGAACGACTTTCATGAAGTTTGTAAACTCTTACAAGACAACGAGGTGATGTACGCCTACGAAGGCGCATTCAACGACACAGAAGTCCGGGAATGGTTAGACCGACAAATAAAGAGATATGCCGAAGACAAAGTCGGTTTATGGGGGGCCGTTCTTAAAGAAAACGGAGAACTCATCGGACAATGTGGCATCACTATGCAATCATACAGAGAACAAACCGTTCCCGAAATAGGCTATCTCCTTCGCAAAAATTTCTGGCACAAAGGGTATGCTACCGAAGCCGCACGATCATGTGCCGACTATGCCTCCCACATTTTGGGTATAAAACGCATTTACTCCATTATCCGCGACAATAACCTTCCTTCGCAAGGAGTCGCAAAACGAATCGGTATGACGCCCGGCGATACCATCGTAAAACACTACCGAGGCATCGATATGCCCCACATCGTATTTTCGATGACTCTCGGAGAATAAACGAACTTTGGGGGATCATTCGTTCAATCCATTGCTCCGAAGCCAACGAAACATCTCGGAATAAGCAGCTTGACGAGCCGAAGGTTTCGAAAGTACGAGATCGTGCATTCCTTCCTGAACCTCAAACTCTGTGACTTTTGGTCCCAACATGCGACCATAGCGGGCAATATCCTTTACATCGAGTACGGCATCTCCCGATTGATGTTGAGGCGTCCATTTATTTCCGTCCACCGATTGACTCGAATACATCAACAAAACGGGACAGGGAATATGCAACCCTTTATGAATTTGATTGTGACCGCGATGTATCGCCCGTATCCATGCCGAAGAAACAGGCGGAGATACCTTAAATTTCAAGTCGGTATCATAATTCCATTCCCCATGATGATCTTTTAGTAAACTCTCGGCATAAGCGGTAGAGTTTCCCTGACTTATCTTTGTTCCTTTAAACCAACGCCCCCAAGCCGACACGATAGGAACCAGAATCTTCTCATAGAACCAATTCATATTCATGTCGAGAAACGGACTGTTCAAAATGAGTCCCTGTACCGGCAAGTCGTTACGATGAGCCTCACAATAAAGCGATGTTATCAATCCTCCCGTCGAATGAGCCATCAACACAATGTCGGTATTTCCCTCCTCTCGAATAAGAGTCAGAGCCGTATCTATATCGGCAAAATATTCTTGTAAATCTCGAACCTCGAACGGCGTTTGTTCCGGCAATAACGAGCGTCCGTATTTTCTCAAATCTACTGCATAGAAATTAAAGCAGGAATCGTTAAACGTCCGAGCCAGCGTTTCCTGAAAGAAATAATCGTTATATCCGTGCACGTAAAGCACCGCTTTATGCGTGTCGCACGACGACAAACTCCGAACAAGAGTTGTCACTACCTTTCCGCTGTAATCGTCCGGCATGGCAATAGTTTTCGCTTCGAAACCTTCTCCCAAACGATCGGGCTTGTATTGCGCGAAAGAACAAATCGTCCCTGCCGAAAGCCATACAACTATAAAAATGAATATATGCCTCATATATTTAATCATGACAGATTTTCTTAATCCTCCAACGAATTTTTCAAATTACCGAAAACTTTGGTCAACATTCTCCCGGCCATCTCGACTTCTCTATCCGAAAAGCCGTCCAACGCCGTTCTCATAATAGCCGTCACCAAAGGCTTCGTAGCCACCTCCAACTCCCGACCTTTATCTGTAAGATGAATCAAATTGATACGCCGGTCTTTCACGCCCGGAGAACGGACGACAAGCTGTTGCTTTTCCAAATTATCTATTAGCCGGGTCATGCTCGGTTTGTCTTTAAATGTAACATTACACAATTCCTGCTGAGTCACTCCGTCCCGCGACCATAAATAATACAATACAGTCCATTGTTCGGGAGTTATATCGATAGACAATTTTCGAAAACTACGATATAATTTCCGATTAATCGCAGCTGACAATTTACCGCTCATCAAAGCGAACACCATTTCTATATTCAGTTCAGAAAAGTTCATATATTAATCATTGCTTAAACAACTACAAATATAAAGTAACTTCACCATAAAAACAAATTCACCTCCCTTTTTGCTCACTCTCCGAGAAAAGGGAATGTATTTAACCTCCTGACATATCTATTAATCCTTCCGTCACTTGGTGTGTGTGTAACCCTTTCACCCCTTTATTGTAGAGCAATATAGTGGTAAAACCAAAGAAACATTTCTTTAACCCCTCCGGCCTGCGGCCACTTCCCCTATATTTTACGTTGCAAAACACAGGGGAGGAGTGTAAAAATTTTCCAGCAACATCGCTCTTTTGTTGTTTTAACCCATCTGTCTCTTAGTGTACCTTACCCCTTCTCTCTTGTGTTGCATAGCAATATAGTAGTGAAACCGAAGAAATGGTAATTTCTAAGGAGAGGGGTTGGAAATATAAAAGGGCAATCCCTACTGATTTCCTACTGAGCCAAAAACAGCTAAGGGGGAGACAAGAACATAGGCACAAGCAGGCGACCGGGAATCGACTGATCGAGGCTTGTCCCGATCGAAATTTCCAGAGTGATTTACAAATCTGTTTTTTACATCTGTTCGTAATCTTTGGCAAGGCCACCCTCCCCGGTCTCCTTGTACAAAGATGGCAAATCGTGCCCAGTTTGTTTCATTACAGCCACCACCTTGTCGAACGATACACGATGATTCCCATCGGTAAAAGCCGAATAGATATTAGCATCCAAAGCCCTCGCCGCAGCATAGGCATTCCGTTCGATACAAGGTATCTGTACCAATCCGCACACCGGATCGCAAGTCATACCCAAATGATGTTCCAGCCCCATTTCGGCGGCATACTCGATTTGTGCGGGACTACCGCCAAATAACTGGCTGGCTGCCGCCGAAGCCATAGCACATGCCACTCCCACTTCGCCTTGACACCCCACTTCGGCTCCCGATATAGAAGCATTTTGCTTCACGATATTCCCCACCAAACCGGCGGTCGCCAACGCTCTTAAAATGCGGGTATCGCTGAATTCCCTACTCTTTTGCAAATGGTACAATACCGCCGGCACGACTCCACAGGATCCGCAAGTGGGTGCGGTTACAATACGCCCGCCCGATGCATTCTCTTCACTCACGGCCAACGCATAGGCAAATACCAATCCCCGACTTTTCAAACTGTCTTTATAACCCTTCGCCTTTATATAATAAGAAGAGGCTTTCCGCCGTAAATTCAACGGACCGGGCAATACACCCTCCTGGTCGAGCCCTCGTTCGATAGCCTCGCGCATAGTCGACCACACCTCGGCCAAATAGTCCCAAATATCGTGGTCTTCGCATTCCTGCACATATTCCCAATAACTGCGCCCCGTCCGTTCACACCAAGAGAGAATCTGAGTCATACTATTCATTTCGTACAATTCCGGTGTCTCGTCGAAAGGCTTCCCTTCTTCGGCCAAAGCCCCTCCTCCCACGCTGAACACGGTCCATTCGTCGGTCACTTCACCCGAACTATTTTTCGAGCGAAAAGTCATGCCGTTCGGGTGAAACGGCAGAAATACCGACGGTTTCCACACAATTTCGACCGTGGCATGAGGTTGAAGGGTATCGAGAATCGCTACATCGGTCAAGTGCCCTTTTCCCGTAGCGGCAAGACTACCGTACAGAATGACCTCGAACGCCACAGCCTCAGGGTGGCGGTTCAAAAATATTTCGGAAGCCTTTCTCGGCCCCATTGTATGACTACTCGAAGGGCCATACCCTATGCGATATATCTCTCGTATCGTTTTCATCGTTCCGTAAAATTGTAGAGTCCATGCAAGCAAAGGGAACAGAACCGAATTCCATTTTCCCGCCGAGCCCGGCCTGCTTTCACAATATACGCAAAGATAGTGCAAATGAGGGCAAAAGCAAGCTCGCTTGACTTTGCCGAATGCAGCCTATTTTCGCATCCTGCGCAAAGATAGCTCAAACAATTTTCAAAACAACCTTACCGAATAGAAATTTGCGCCTTTTCATCTGCAATCTATTTTCGATGCGATTTTCCACGAGTCGTAACCGATTTTATTTTCAATCCGTTAGGTAGATTTCGCACTACCGCCGACCGGGAAGGTACAGCCATCATATTCTCTGCCCCCGAACGAGCAGAAACACAAGGCATAGTTTTCCCCGACAGTACATTGACACACTCCGACTCTCCCTCTTTGTTCCGGAAAACTTCTCCTGATCCCCCGTTTTCTACGGGAGCAGACTCTACGGCCGGTTCTTTCGGTTCATATTTACGGGCATAGCGTTCGAGCGTGTTGATACTGCTCATGAGAGCTTTCACTTCTTGGGTTTGCTCTATGATATCGAGTTCGAGCAATTGGGCGTAATAACGCAACAACACTCGATTTCTCAATAATTCTATTTGCATACGGCTCTCCGCCAGTTCCCGGACAAATTGTTGTTCTTGTATTTCCATATTCTTCTCTTTTTTGAGCAAAAGTATAATCACACCATAACCGATTTATGGCATAATCGAAAAAACTATGACTTACCTATCGATTCCCGGCGTCTTCCCCTGCCCGAAAAAAGTGACAATAATTACTCTATGGAATAATTTTGTCCACTTTGGATAACTACTGTCATACATACCCGAACAATAAACCTCGAAAAATATATTGGCACGTCGTTTGCAAATATCCGAATGACGTCGGTTATCGAAAGAGCCGAAGTCAAAGAAAAGATTAAACAACTTAAAAATAGGAGATTAAAACTATGTTACCCACAAGAAAAAATCAAGGTTGGTTACCGAGTATCTTCAATGATTTTTTCGATAACGATTGGATGGAAAAAGCTAATGCAACGGCTCCGGCAATCAATGTGGTAGAGCATGAAAACGACTACTGCATTGAAGTGGCGGCTCCGGGTATGACAAAAGACGATTTTCAAATCCACATCGATGACAATGACAATCTCGTTATCACGATGGAAAAGAAAAGCGAAAATAAGGAAGAAAGAAAAAAAGAGCACTATCTGCGTCGTGAATTTTCTTATTCCAAATTCCAACAGACAATGATATTGCCCGATAACGTAGACAAAAACAAGATAGCGGCTCACGTCGAACACGGTGTTCTGTCTGTCGAACTTCCTAAATTACCCGTTCAAAGTAATGACGGAGTCGTAAAAACAATCGAGGTCAAATAATGTAAATCTGGCTCATTGAAACTGCAAATCCTTGTTGAAGAAGGATTTGCAGTTTTTTTTGCAATATCTTCATTTCAATAAGAAGCTGTTTTAAATTTATTCCGAGACAGATTGAGACCTATGTTGAAGCAGATCGGAGTTCGAGATAGGCAGTCAATAGCGGGCTATTGACAAAAATCAAGGGATTCAAGATGCCAGATAGGGGCTCAATATGGCCGGAACATACCTACTTGCAATGATAATATTATTTCTCTATAAATTTAAAACAGCTTCTAAATACTACACGACAGATACTATCTGTTCGCATTTAAAAAAAGATGCCAAAAAATTTAGTCTCTCACGAAAAAAATAAGTCGATTATTTTGGACAAAACAGTCTTATTCACGTCCTTTGCACCCGATTTTTTCAGAAGGTCCGCGAAAATCACGCGGCCTCACTGCTCAATAGGTAATTAAATAGAAATGAAAAAGAGTCTTATCGCACTGGCATTCGGCACATTAGGATTAGGTATAGCCGAATTTGTCATGATGGCTATACTGCCTTATGTAGCAGCCGATCTGCACATCAGTATCCCGACCGCCGGACACTTGATTTCGGCCTATGCTCTCGGTGTTTGCGCAGGAGCGCCCATGCTTACCCTCGCCCGTAAACTCCCGTTAAAAAATATTTTGTTAGGATTGGTGGCGATCATGATGGTAGGAAACATCTTCGCCTCACTGTCGCCCAACTACTGGACTATGCTTGTCGCCCGATTCATATCGGGGTTACCACATGGAGCCTATTTCGGCGTTGCATCGGTTGTCGCGGAGAAACTTGCCGACAAGGGAAAAGGCTCCGAGGCAGTCTCTATCATGATTGCCGGCATGACCATCGCCAACCTGTTCGGAGTCCCGTTAGGAACATCGCTCAGCACGTTATTATCGTGGAGACTCACATTCATGCTGGTAGGAGTATGGGGTATCATCATACTTTATTACATCTGGAAATGGGTTCCCCAAGTCGAAGGACTACCCGATACAGGGTTCAAAGGGCAATTCCGTTTCTTGAAAACCGGAGCCCCGTGGCTTATTTTGGGAGCTACCATGTTGGGAAACGGAGGCGTATTTTGTTGGTATAGCTACATAAATCCCCTCCTTACGAAAGTTTCCGGATTTTCCACAGAAAGCATTACCCTATTGATGGTATTGGCCGGATTCGGTATGGTAGTCGGGAATCTCTTGGGCGGGAAGTTGTCCGACAAATATACTCCCGGACGTGTAGCCGCCTCTACCCAATTCATACTCTTTATGGCATTATTAGGCATTTTCTTCGTAGCCCATATCAACTGGCTCACAGCCCTGCTCATGTGCCTTTGTACAGCCGGGCTATTCGCTGTGTCGAGTCCTCAACAAATCTCTATCATTCACTTTGCCAAAGGAGGCGAGTTACTGGGAGCAGCCTGTATACAAGTGGCTTTCAATCTCGGCAATGCCATCGGCGCATATATCGGAGGTCTACCCCTGCAAGCCGGACTGGGATATCAATATCCCGCCCTGATAGGAGCGCCCCTCGCCTTCGTCGGGTTTATCCTCCTCACGCTGTTTTACAAAAAATACGAGCCGAAGAAGATGTGATACTAAAACCACAGAATATGCAAAATACAGTAGAAGCTGTTTTAAATTTATTCCGAGACAGATTGAGACCTATGTTGAAGCAGATCGGAGTCCGAGATAGGCAGTCAATAGCGGGCTATTGACAAAAATCAAGGAATTCAAGATGCGAGACAGGGGCGCAATATGGCCGGAACATACCTGCCTGCAATGATAATATTATTTCTCAATAAATTTAAAACAGCTTCTAAGAGTGAATGTTCCCTCAAAAAACGAGTATAAATCATTGCATAATTACAAAATAATACCTACCTTTGCCCCCGCAAATAAAAAACATTATACTAATTACGTTAAACTAAACGAGTATGAATCATTACGAAACCGTTTTCATCTTAACTCCCGTTTTGTCTGATGTACAGATGAAGGAAGCGGTAGAAAAATTCAAAACGATTCTCACCGAACAAGGCGCAGTAATCGTGAATGAAGAAAACTGGGGATTGCGCAAACTCGCCTATCCTATCCAAAAAAAGACCACCGGGTTCTACACCCTGTTGGAATTCGACGCCGAACCTTCTGTCATCGCTAAATTGGAAATCCAATTCCGTCGTGACGAACGTGTAATCCGTTTCTTGACATTCAGAATGGATAAATTTGCAGCCGAATACGCAGCAAAGAGAAGAAGTGTTAAATCGTCTAACAAAGAAGTAAAGGAGAACTAAAAAATGGCACAAGCACAATCTGAAATCAGATATTTGACCCCTCCCTCGGTCGACATCAAAAAGAAAAAATACTGCCGTTTCAAGAAAAACGGTATCAAATATATCGATTACAAAGATCCCGAATTCCTAAAAAAATTCTTGAACGAACAAGGTAAGATCCTGCCCCGTCGTATCACAGGAACTTCGTTGAAATTTCAACGTCGTATTGCACAAGCTGTGAAAAGAGCCCGTCACTTGGCGCTGCTCCCTTATGTAACTGATATGATGAAATAATTAAACGAAGGAGGAATTTAGCATGCAAGTAATATTGAAAGAAGATGTCGCTAACCTCGGTTACAAAGACGATGTCGTTACAGTGAAAAGCGGATATGGTCGCAACTACCTTATCCCGCAAGGAAAAGCAGTGATCGCTTCTCCTTCTGCATTGAAAGTTCGCGAAGAAGATTTGAAACAACGCGCTCACAAGCTCGAAAAGATCAAAGCCGATGCTTTGGCTTTGGCTGCCGCTCTCGAAGGCGTGTCTCTTACCATCGGTGCTAAAACTAGCTCGACCGGTACGATCTTCGGTTCTGTAAACAACATTCAGATTGCCGAAGCACTCGAAAAATTGGGACATATCGTAGACCGCAAACAAATCGTTATTAAAGATACGGTTAAAGAAGTGGGTAACTACAAAGCTATCGTGAAACTTCACAAAGAAGTCAGCGTAGAAATCCCCTTCGAAGTCGTTGCCGAATAATCATCGAAACTTCTTATAGTAAGAACGCCCGATTTTGTCGGGCGTTCTTCTTTTTAAATTCCCACTTATTTATCAACACGACACGTTTTGTCGTTCTGCATCATTATATTTGCACAAGAAGCAAAAACAAACAGATATGGCAAAACTCAGTCAAATACGACGCTTGGCGATACTCATCAACAAACTATCGGCAGTTCGATACGTCCCGACAGACGCACTCGTCGCACACGTAGAGAATACCCTCGCCCTATACGACAACAAAGATTCGAACTATTCGCAACGAACCATGCAGCGCGATTTCGGACTTATCGACGAAATGTTCGGCATAGTCATTCGTAACGACAAATCACGAGGATACTACATTGCCGAACTCGACAAGATGACCGACAACTACAAAGAACTACTGCTCAACTTCGAACTGCTCAGTTCTATCAATACCGACAGTGTTTTGCAAAAATACGTCCTCGCCGAGCATCGCCAGAACGCCATACGGCACGAACTCATCGCTCCCCTCCTAAAAGCGATACGAAAAAGGAATCCCATTGAATTTGACTACACCTTAGTACGCCATAACGGAAAAATCGTTCACAAACGGCTCATGCCCCATTTCTTGAAAGAATCGCAATACCGATGGTATCTCATCGGCTACGACACCGACAGCAAACTGAAATCGTTCGGAGTGGACCGTATCTCGGCGATAAATATTCTCGAAGATACACAATTTCTCCGTGACGAACACATAGATATCCCCTCCCTCTTTCGGGAAAGTTACGGGATATGGAACAATCCCGAAGACCCGGTCGAGGATATCATACTCAAATACGACTCGGTCGATGGAGCTTTCGTGAAAACACTACCCCTGCATCACTCGCAACAACTACTCTCCGAAGACGAAACAGGTATCACCGTCAAACTGCGATTGCGCATTACCAACGACTTCGTCATGGAACTGCTTTCCCGCAGCCGATCGGTCGAGGTAATCGCGCCACACACCTTGCGCACTCGCCTATACGATACGCTGCGACAAGCCGCCGAACGAAACAAACCTATTGAAACAGAGTGCAACTAAGTACTGAAAATCATTAACGATACGAATAAAATACCGAATAAAATACAATACCCCAAGACTTGTTATTACAAATCACCCAGACATTCTACACTAAAATTATCGTTATGGGAAATATCGAAAAAATCATACAGGCAATAGATATTCAGCTTATACAAAAAAACAAGCCTTATATGCTTTTAGCGGAAGCTAATCGTTTACTTACCTTTACCCGTTTAATCGCTGATAACAAAGCCTTGAAAAAAATAGTAGAATCAGGACTGATTCCTCACGCCTATCAAACGCAAAAATCTCCAAAACAATGGAAAATCCCTTTATCAGAAAAAGGGAAGGCGGAAAAAGAAAAATTGGATAGACAGAATAAACAAAGAGCGAAGGAAAACCAACATACAATCCAAACACAAATCTCAGACCAACCAACTCTTTGTTGCCCGTTTTGTGGATATACTGGTATAATTCCGGAACAGTTTCGTTCGGAGCCATGCTTAATATGTCCAAAATACCAAGCAAGAAATGGATTTGGAGGAATGAACAACGAAAATCAAATATTTTATCTCGATGAAAACGAGAATCTAATAGGATATATGAATTATTAAAACAAACTTAACTACAAATATCATGAAACAAATTAAATGATATATCTATGAAATTCAACACTATCGATGATTTGAAAGCCTCCGGTTTCGAGGGATTCATTCCAGTGGCTCAACTGCAAACCGACAGTACGGCAATACCCCGAACAGCAGGAGTGTATATGGTTGTCTATACAGGGGAAAATATACCCGAGTTTCTCCCCTGCGGTACAGGAGGATTCTTTAAAGGGAAAGACCCCAATGTGTCGATAACCGAGTTGGAAACCAACTGGGTAAAAAATACTTGTGTGGTCTACATCGGAAAAGCCGGAACAACCCTCCGAAAACGATTAAATCAATATCTGAAATTCGGGAATAGACAAAATATAGGGCACTGGGGCGGCCGATACATTTGGCAAATAAAAAATTCCGGCAATTTGCTGTTGTGCTGGAAACCTACTCCCGACGAAGATCCCGAAACGGTCGAAACCGCACTCATCGCCCGATTCAAAGAACAGCGCGGGGGACACAGACCATTCGCCAATCTCAAAGATTAAAGGCAGAGGGGATCTCTATGTAGAGTCAAGGCAGAAGTTCTATTTTGCCTTGATTCCCATTTTTAGACAAATTACATACTTGCAATATGAAAAAATCTCATTACTACGACATTGCCGAGTATTGTGGAGACGAACTATATTGACGATCGTTTCACAAATCCAGTGGTATCCGGCACAGACGACACAGCAGTATCTCTTCTCGCCCGATAGGGTAACAGTTCTTGCAGCCTCTGTTCCAACTGTGTCACCGTCAGGTTGCGGGAATCGATGGACCCATCGGGGGCGATAAGCATAAAATTGGGAACCGACACCAGAGCATATCGGGTTTCGATTACATCGGGTTCCGCAGCCGCACAGTGATGTGAAGGCAGTCCCAAAGTTCTCACTTTTTCCCGCCATATATCCCGTTTTTTATCCAACGAAACAGACAAAAAGGTCGCGCCCCGATAACCATACGCCCGATACAGTTCTCCGAATTTCGTCATATCCCGGCAAGAAGGCTCGCTATCCGAACGCCAAAAGCCAATAGCCGTATATCTCGCATATCCTATATATCCCGACAGATTCTCTTTCCGTCCCGAATACTCTATCAATGGAACATCTACATACGGATTTCCCGGCTCGACTTTATCGGCATTACGCAAGCGCAAAGAAATATCGGACAATATCTGCGCATTCTTGCTTCGCCCACCGAATCCCGACAAAAGGCTTCGCAACTCATCTTCATCGAAACGGCTTTGCATCTGTTCCAGCACCCATATCGCAGCCGGTGAATAATGATTCCGTCGAATAAACCGGTAGGCCAGCTTCTCCTCTTGGCTGCTCAAACGAAAATCCTCATCGCACATCGATTGTTCCAAACCGGCATCCATCATACGCTTCTCCACCTGTTCGACGTAATGGCTATGCAAACAACGGCGTAAAGAATCGAGGCGATACGCCTCCCGTTTATATTCCTCGAATATGTTATTCTGCTCCGTCCCTGCGACACTCGAATACGAAGTATCCATCACCGCCTCCATCGCTCCATTTTCCAACACAAATAACACGGGCACAGCCAAAGAATCGAGATAACGGTTAAACCGCAGATAAGCCATAATCGGTTCCTCCTGTACTCCGTGAAAAGAAAAAACTCCGCCATCGACTATCGCACTGTCCAAATTCACCAATTCATCTCCGTTACTATGAGACAAATAAACGACATTCCCGTCAGTCAGCGAGTTAACCACTTTTCCTGTAATCACGTATGACGAATCCGTTCTATCCTGACAACCGGCGAGCAATAGCAGAAAAAATATCCAATGATATACCTTATTCATACTCTATACTTTGTAACTACAAAGATAGCGAAAGGTGAGAGCAGAGACAAACGGAAACCCCATTTCCGATTTGGCTATACCGAACCGCATCCTATCTTCGTACTCACAAAGATAAAGAAGTTTTCAGGAACCATCTCAAATCTTAACTCATTCATCTCGGCAGCAATCGGCTTTTTTTGTAGTTTTGCTTAAAGAACAAAAACGACCGGAATCATGAAATTTATAGGAGCCCACGTAAGTGCTGCGGGCGGTGTAGAAAACGCTCCGGTAAACGCACATGCCATAGGGGCCAAAGCCTTCGCCTTGTTCACAAAAAATCAAAGGCAATGGCAATCGCCTCCGTTATCGGACAAAAGCATAGAACTGTTCAAGGAGAATTGCGAAAAATACGGATTCTCACCCCAATATATACTACCGCATGACAGCTACCTAATCAACCTCGGACATCCTCAGGAAGAAGGGCTGACCAAATCTCGGGTGGCTTTTCTGGACGAAATGCGACGTTGCGAACAGCTGGGATTGAAACTATTGAATTTCCACCCCGGCAGTCACTTGAAAGAGATTTCGACCGACGAGTGTCTAGCCCGTATCGCCCAATCGATCAATTTGGCTCTCGAAAAGACCGATGGGGTTACCGCCGTTATAGAAAACACGGCCGGGCAAGGCAGTAACGTAGGATTCAAGTTCGAGCATTTAGCGGTTATCATCGACTGGATAGAGGACAAAAGTCGTGTAGGAGTCTGCATAGATTCCTGCCATGCTTTTGCCGGAGGTTACGATTTGGCGACAGCCGAAGGATATGATGCGACTTGGCGGGAATTCGACCGGATTATCGGATTCGAATACTTGCGAGGAATGCACCTGAACGATGCTAAAAAAGGACTCGACTCCCGTGTAGACCGTCACGACAGTTTAGGCGCAGGCGTATTGGGTATGGGGTTCTTTGAACGATTAATGCAAGATAAGCGTTTTGATAACATACCGTTGATTCTCGAAACTCCGAATGAGAACCTTTGGCCTCAGGAAATAGAGAAACTGTATGGCATGACCTTCCCGGAATAAACAGAACAACGGATTTACAATAAACCCAATGCTCCTCTCTTTTCGATGGAATGAGAGTAAAACCCGATTTAAGTTTCCGAAGGCTATGGGATATTAGTTTCGGATTCTTCGGCGTTCAGATAGCCTATGCTCTTCAAAGCGCCAACATTAGCCGGATATTCGCCACCTTAGGGGCCGATCCGCATAATTTAAGTTATTTCTGGATACTTCCTCCGTTAGCGGGAATTATCGTACAACCTATCGTAGGCGCATTGAGCGACCGCACTTGGAATCGTTTCGGACGACGTATTCCATACCTTATCGCCGGCTCGGCCATTGCCGTAGCAGTCATGTGCCTATTGCCTAATGCCGCTTCATTCAAGGGATATATCCATGCAATGTGGTTCGGGTTAATAGCCCTCATGATGTTGGACACATCTATCAATATGGCCATGCAACCTTTCAAAATGTTGGTAGGCGATATGGTCAACGAACGGCAAAAAGGACTCGCTTACTCCATACAAAGTTTCCTTTCCAATGCCGGAAGTTTAGTCGGCTACTTGTTCCCTATCCTGTTCACCTATATCGGTATCAGCAATATCGCAGCCCCCGGAGTTATCCCCGATTCGGTAATTTTCTCTTTCTACGGAGGGGCAGCCATATTGATACTGTGTACCCTCTATTCTTCGATACGGGTGAAAGAAATGCCACCTGCGGAATTCCAAAAATTTCACCAAATTTCGGACAAAGAACTGACAGAGAAGAATAATTTCATATCCCTACTGCGCCACGCTCCGAAAGTTTTCTGGACGGTCGGTCTCGTTCAGTTTTTCTGTTGGTCGGCTTTCATGTATATGTGGACCTATTCCACAGGAGCCATCGCCGACAACGTCTGGCACTCGACCGATCCGGCTTCTCCCGGCTACCAATCAGCCGGGAACTGGACGGGCGTATTATTCGCCATACAAGCCATAGGCTCGGTATGTTGGGCCCCGCTTCTCCCCTTGATAAAAAACAGAAAAGCGGCATATAGCCTCAGCCTACTTATCGGCGGAGCCGGTTTCACACTGGTTCCTTTCATTCACAATGCCTATCTGATGTTCCTGCCTTTCTTCCTCATTGGTTGTGCTTGGGCAGCCATATTGGCTCTACCCTTCACGATCCTCACCAATTCCATCTCGGGGAAAAACATGGGAGCCTATTTAGGACTGTTCAACGGCACGATCTGTGTTCCCCAAATTCTCGCGGCCTTAGTAGGTGGTTCTCTGCTACGATGGTTAGGCGGTAGCCAGCCCGTCATGTTGGGGATTTCGGGTATTCTGTTATTCGCGGGAGCTTTGTGCGTATTTGCAATCAAAGAAACATTCGTACATGAAAGTGAGACAGAACGTATCGAAAAGGGAGATTAACAGACTTTCAATACTAAAACAAATATAAGCTCCACTTGATATCATCAAATTAATTTGCTCCTGCCCTCGTTTGCACTATCTTTGTATCACCATAAATATATAAACATGAAGAAAATAGCCAAAAGTCTAACCGACTTGATAGGGAATACCCCTCTATTGGAACTCTCGAATTACAATAAAAAACACGAGTTGAACGGAATACTGGTCGCTAAACTGGAATACTTCAATCCGGCCGGGAGTGTAAAAGACCGTATCGCTTTATCTATGATAGAAGAGGCCGAACAAAAAGGGCTGTTGAAATCTCATGCCACAATTATAGAACCCACAAGCGGAAATACAGGTGTAGGTCTCGCATTCGTTTCGGCAGCAAGAGGCTATCGGCTCATACTGACCATGCCCGATACGATGAGCATGGAAAGGCGCAATCTGCTCAAAGCATTGGGAGCACAGTTAATCCTTACTCCCGGTAGTGAAGGTATGGCAGGAGCCATTCAAAAGGCGAAAGAACTGAATGAAGAGATAGAGGGAAGCATCATTCTGCAACAATTCGAAAACCCTGCCAATCCCGCCATTCATGCGAAAACAACGTCCGAAGAAATATGGAGAGACACCGAAGGCAAAATCGATATATTCGTCGCCGGAGTAGGTACAGGAGGAACCATCAGCGGCGTAGGAACCGGACTAAAAAAACACAACCCTGCTATAAAAATCGTAGCCGTAGAACCGAAAGACTCGCCGGTTCTATCGGGAGGTAAAGCCGGATCCCATAAAATACAGGGCATCGGCGCCGGGTTCGTTCCCAAGACATTCGATGCTTCCGTAGTCGATCAAATAATCCCCGTAAGCAACGACGATGCCATTCGCACCAGTAGAGAACTGACAGCGGCAGAGGGTCTATTAGTAGGTATCTCCTCCGGAGCAGCTGTTTTCGCAGCTACCCGATTGGCTCAATTACCCGAAAACAAAGGCAAAACAATCGTCGTACTTTTACCCGATACGGGAGAACGTTATCTGTCGACAGTGCTATACGATTTCGAGGGATATGCCTTGTAAAAGCCCCTATCTCCCGCTACGTTCAATCAATTCCCGAAGGCGGGTATTAAATACCCCTTCTTCCAAAAGCTGTTCTATCGACAAGTGCATGCGGTATCGCCAATAGTGACGGGAATGAGCCGGTATATTTATCCGCTCCTCCTGCGGATTTTCCCGACGTAACCGCCCGTCTATCGACAGCCAATCCTGTAACGGTAAAATAGCAAGCATCGAAGGAGAAAAGAGATTCAACTCGACTATCCTCTCGCAAATCCACGGTTCACAGAAATAAGGAGCCTCGCCCTGTTCGCCGAGAATTTCATTGAAAAATCGTTGTGTTCGAGCTCTATCCTCTTCCCACCATGCCCTTATTCCCGACATATCGTGAGTCGAGGTCGTACATACCGATCGATAGGGATAAGCCCATGTATCCCCAAATTCACGCCAAGACTCCTTAGGCATTCGTTGGATTTCCAACGAGAGTATCTGTAAACGCTCCATCACTTCGGGAACGCAGTGCGGGATCATTCCCAAATCTTCGCCACAGACCAGCATGTCGGTCGACGAGATGAGAGCAGGTAACTTCCGCAACGCCTCGTCTTTCCAAAAAACATCGTGACGATGGTAATAAAAATCGTCATACAAACGATTGAAACAAGACTTCTGATCTTCATCGAGGCTATGATAAACATGTGTATGCTGAGCCGAGATACGTGGGTGATAATACCCCGGACGATCGGGATCTTCGAGGAAAAGGACATCGTCGATAAGCCGCATCAACCCGTCTCTTATCAAAATACTCATATCGTCACTCGCCCCGGAGAAATATCCGACTATCTTACGCTGAGTATCAACCAAGACATTCAAATCCCATCGTCCATCTCCCTTATGTACCAAGAACCGCTCTTTCACTTCTCCGGTATATGCACCGAAAATCTCGTCCAAAAAATCTTCCCGAATATAAGGAACCGTTTGCCACGAAGCATCAAAACGGAATCCGTATCCCTGCAACTCTTCTGGAGAGAACGGTAACGCCGGATTAAAGTGTCCCAGCAGACCATGAACGGCATTGAACGGAATTTCCCAAATTCTGAAAAAGCCCAAAATATGATCAATCCGGTAAGCATCGAAATACTCCGACATCTTGCGCAACCGGGCTTTCCACCACGCATATCCATCACGAGCCATGACCTCCCAATTATACGTGGGAAATCCCCAGTTCTGGCCTTCTATCGAGAAATCGTCGGGTGGCGCCCCTGCCTGACTATCCATGTGAAAGAGTTGCGGATTGACCCACGCATCGACACTGGTACGACTGATTCCTATGGGAATATCGCCTTTCAAAACCACTCCTGCCCGATGGGCATACTCCTTGACTTCGGATAATTGAACATGCAAATGATACTGAATATAATAATACAATGCGACCGATTTATACCACGGACTCCACACGGCACAATAGTCGGCAATGGCCGATTCATCGTAAAACGAATGTTCTTCCCAACAGCTAAAATTGGCAGTTCCAAATCGGTCTCTCAAACTGCAAAATGCTGCGTAAGGACGTAACCAAAAGCTATTATCCCGAAAAAAGGCTTTGAATCCGTCGCTCGATAGCGTAGCCTCGCCCTGCTCCTCGAACAAAAGTCTCAAATATTCCATCTTCGCACGGTTCACCCGCTCGTAATCGACATCGGGCAACCGGTTCAATTCTTCTCGCAACGCATCGAAGCGGACTTGCTCCACCTCGTCGTTCAAATACCCGACTTCGGATAACCGAAGGTACTGCGGATGCAAAGCAAAAGTAGAGTTGGCATTATAGGGATAGGAGTCTTGCCATGTACCCGACATCGTCGTATCATTCACCGGGAGTAGCTGTATAAACGACTGTCCTGTTCTTAACGCCCAATCTACCAAATATTTCAAATCGATAAACTCCCCTATGCCGAACCCATAATCCGTACGGAGAGAAAATACCGGAATCGCCGTCCCGGCTCCCCTCCACTGCGATTCGGAACCGTTGAAGCGAAGTCCCGAAACCACCACGGCCTCAGAAGGATTTTGCGGTTTCTCCCGGCAAATACGGTTCTCTCCCGTCTCCCAAGCAACAACTTCCCGTTGATGGGTACGCACGATAACGAACTTATACTCAAACGGGAATTTCAGTTGTTTCCCATCGAGGGTTATCTGCCACTCCGGAAAAGCAGAATCATTCAATAACGGGGCTTTTAAAACGTCCCAATCGCCCAATTCTGGACAGTCGCCGACCATAACGAGCCTCTCATCGGGCCTTAGTTGCGACGCGTCAACCTTAACGGTGAGCGTCCCCGGTTCTATCGTTTCTACGACAGAATCGGCGTGTTGTCGAAAGAATATACCTTGAATGAATGCCGATGAATAAAAAGGCAAATCGGCAGGGACATCGCGCCATCGATCGACCAAACGATATTCCGCGGCATTCTTCCCCGGAGAGAAACTATGAGGACTCCCCCACTCCCGACGGATTCCCTCCCCGGACTTTACCAGATATTCATAATGGAATTTCTTTGCAGAGGCCGGAAGTTCCATTGTATATTTCCATAGCCCATCACCTTGATAATCCATCATAACAGCCCGATTATCTTCATTTGCACCAAGCTCATCTATGTCCCCGGAGAGAAATAAACTTTCGCCCCATCGAGTATGATAATATATCTCGAATGTTATTTTCATCGCTATATCCTATATTTTAATCATAAAGGTAAGAACTTTCCGACAAAACAAATGCTCTTCTTCATACCTTTTTTCTAAAAAACAAAAGCGAACCTATGATAGTTCGCTTTTGCCTTTTGGTCTATATTTGTCGCTCGAATATTATCCACATTTGGAAGTTCCGCACGACGTACAAATGAGACAGCCTTCTTGATAAATGAGCGTCTCATTTCCGCAATGAGGACAAGTCTGCCCGTTAGCCTTAGTCCCATTGGGCAGATATTTCTTCAAAGCTCGCTCGACCCCGTTTTTCCAACTGTTGATAGACTGACTATCCAATTCAAGGCTCGAAACCAATTTCAATACCTGCGGAATAGGCATTCCGTACCGGAGAACCCCCGATATCAGCTTGGCATAATTCCAATATTCCGGATTGAATTTATCGGACAACCCCTCGATAGTAGTCTTGTAACCACGCTTATTGGAGAACTGGAAGTCGTACCGCTTCGTACCATCTTCATTCACAGCTTTCACAATTTTTCCCTTGACCACATTCTTCGGACAAAAAATACCGTCATCGTCATCGGCCAAACCGGTAAAGATCTCGTACGGTTTTCCGTCTTTCAAACCGACAAAGGCAATCCATTTTTCTTTATTATTCTGGAAACGAACCACGTCTGCCTCCAACTCGATAGGACGGACCAATGTCTCGGCCGGTTCATTGATAGCCGCAACGGGTTTCTTCTCCTCCTTCTTGGCAGAGATGAGAACTCCCGACCGGGAACCATCGCGATAAACGGTACACCCCTTACAGCCAGAACGCCATGCCTCTACATATAGCTGACCCACCATCTCTTCACTGACATCGGAAGGTAAATTGATCGTCACGCTAATCGAGTGGTCCACCCACCTTTGAATGCGGCCTTGCATACGAACTTTCTGCAACCAGTCGATATCGTTAGCCGTAGCTTTATAATAAGGCGAACGAGCCACCAACGCATCGACTTCTTCCTGTGTATAGTTCTCTTTCACTTCGATACCATTCACCTGCATCCAAGTGATGAATTTGTGATGATAAACCACGTACTCTTCAAAAGCATCTCCCGTCTCATCGACATAGTCGATACGAACCTCAGGATCATTGGGGTTCACTTTACGGCGACGGCGATAAACAGGCATAAATACCGGTTCGATTCCCGATGTAGTTTGTGTCATCAAGCTCGTTGTTCCCGTGGGTGCGATAGTCAGACAGGCAATATTCCGACGCCCGTACTTGCACATATCCCGATATAGTTCCTCGTCTTCCTTTTTCAACCGATTGATAAACGGGTTATCGACTTCCCTACCGGCATCGAAAATCGAGAAAGCCCCACGCTCTTTTGCCATCGAAACCGACGAACGATAAGCCGCAAGTGCCAACGAACGATGTACTTTCTCAGAAAAATCGGTAGCCTCTTCGGTTCCATAACGAAGTCCTAACGCGGCAATCATATCGCCCTCGGCAGTTGTGCCCACGCCGGTACGACGCCCTTGCAAAGTGCGTTTTTGAATCTTGTACCACAAGTTAAGCTCTGTACATTTTACCTCGTCGGTCTCGGGATCGGATTTGATTTTCTCTATGATCTTATCGATTTTCTCCATTTCGAGATCGATGATATCGTCCATCATTCGCTGAGCCAATCCTACGTGTTTACGGAACAAATCGAAATCGAAATAAGCTTCTTTCGTAAAAGGATTGACCACATAGGAGTACAAGTTTATCGCTAACAGACGGCAACTATCATAAGGACACAAGGGTATTTCTCCACAAGGATTGGTCGACACTGTTTTGAAACCTAAGTCGGCATAACAGTCGGGAACAGACTCTCTGATAATGGTATCCCAAAATAGAACTCCGGGTTCGGCCGACTTCCAAGCATTATGTACTATCTTTTTCCAAATAGCCTGCGCATCGACCTCTTTCGTTACTTTCGGATCGTCGGAATCGATGGGATATTGTTGCCGATAAGCTTTTCCGGCAATGGCAGCCTCCATAAAATCATCGTGAATTTTCACCGACACATTAGCTCCTGTCACCCGTCCTTCGACCATTTTGGCATCAATAAACGATTCCGAATCGGGATGCTTAATAGAAACCGATAACATTAAAGCTCCTCTACGACCGTCCTGAGCAACTTCACGCGTGGAATTGGAATAGCGTTCCATAAACGGAACCAAACCCGTAGAAGTCAAAGCCGAGTTTTTTACCGGAGACCCTTTGGGCCGAATATGAGACAAATCGTGACCGACTCCTCCCCGACGTTTCATTAATTGAACTTGCTCTTCGTCGATTTTTATAATCCCTCCATAGGAATCCGGTGCTCCGTCGAGACCGATTACAAAACAGTTGGACAACGACCCTACCTGATAATTGTTTCCAATACCGCTCATAGGACTTCCCTGCGGTACGATATAACGGAAACCTTTCATTAAATCGAACAGTTCCTGTGCCGAAAGAGGATTAGGATATTTTTGCTCTATACGAGCAATTTCATTAGCGATACGCCAATGCATATCGTCGGGAGTCTTTTCATAAATATTCCCATACGAATCTTTTAGAGCATACTTGTTAACCCACACACGGGCCGCCAGCTCATCACCTTTAAAATACTCCAACGAGGCCTGATATGCTTCGTCGTAAGTATAAACAATTGGTTCCACGAGATAAAATGTTTTTCAGTTTTCGTTAATTTACTTAATTTAGACAAAGGTTTCTTGATGAAAAAGATTTACGGTGCAAGTTTATAAAAAACATTCTACATACGCAAACAATATCATTTTTAAATTTTCAATTTTCAAAAAGTTTCCCAAATCAAACAAATAATATTCTAGTTATCAAAACATTATATTTTCAAGAAGCTTAAAAAGTTTCCAACTTTAAAAATCAACTGTAAAAACGAGAGTAATATAAAAAGAAACACCTCGATAAAAACAGTTTATAAATTTTCTTTTTTTACAATGAGAAGAAATAAAAAGAGTTACTAATAATTAGTAACCGAAATAAATAACTTATCAAATAAATTTTTAATTTTGCAATCGAACATCTAACCTTTAACTACCTTTATATGATATCGTCTTTAAAAGAAAGAAGAACCATACGGAAATATCTCAATAAGGATATCGACGAGCAATTACTCAATGAGTTACTCGAAACAGCATTTCGAGCCCCCACGACGCAAAATATGCAAGTTTACAGTGTCGTCATAACCCGAGAACAGGAGAACAAAGAAAAGTTAGCTCCGGCTCATTTCAATCAACCCACTGTAACCAGCGCCCCTGTCGTATTAACTTTTTGTGCCGATTTCAACCGATTTATTAAATGGTGCGAGCAAAACCATGCAGAACCGGGATATGACAATTTCCAATCCTTCGTCACGGCAGCTATCGACGCATTGCTTGTAGCTCAACAGTTTTGTACAGTAGCCGAAATTTCAGGATTGGGTTGCTGTTATCTGGGAACTACCACATATAACGCTCCTCAGATAGCGGAAATATTGCATCTGCCCAAGTTTGTCATTCCTATTACCACTCTTACGGTAGGTTATCCCGCAGATATACCTGCGCAAATAGAACGACTTCCCATCGGAGCGATTCTTCACCACGAAGCATATCAAGACTATACCCCCGAAGCAATACATCGGCTCTACTTCGAAAAAGAGAATTTGGCAGAAAACAAGAAATATATCGAAGAGAATCATAAAGAGAATTTAGCCCAAGTCTTCACAGACGTACGTTCTCCCCGAAAAGACAATGAACTATTTTCAAAAACATTCCTTGACTTCATCGTCAAGCAGGGATTCCGTTTACCTGATTGAAGAAGAAAAATAAAAGAGCTCCTGAGTAAGGAGCTCTTTTATTTTTCTTCGAGTAATTTATATTACTATCCTTGAATACGCTGCTCTATCTCTTCCAAATCGCTGCGCAATTTTTTATCGACACCTACCTGCTCCGATATAGTCTTGCAAGCATGCAAAACCGTAGCATGGTCTTTTTTCCCTAACACATCACCGATTCCCGCCAACGAAAGAGCAGTATATTTCTTTGCCAAATACATCGACATTTGGCGAGCAACGACCACTTCTCTCTTGCGAGTACGCTCCAACAATCTCGACGTTTCCAGTCCATAATATCCGCAAACAGCCTCTTTTATCGAATCTATGGTGATCTGTTTTTGAGTCATCTTTACACTGGCAGCCAACACTTGATCGGCCATGTCTATCGAAATCTCTTTCTTCAAGACACTCGAACGTACCATAAGCGATACAATGACTCCTTCCAAATCTCTCACATTATCGGTGACATTACGAGCTATATAGTCAATAACCTCTTCGGAAATAGACAATCCATCACGACGAACCTTACTCATCAAGATATCGTATCGTAATTCATAGTCAGGGCGTTCGACCTCGGCCGTCAACCCCCATTTGAAACGAGTCAGCAGGCGCGATACCATACCCACCAACTCAACCGGAGGTCTGTCGCAAGTGAGCACTAATTGCTTATTGCTCTGATGCAAATGATTGAATATATGGAAGAATGTATTCTGCGTCTGGGTCTTCCCGGCAAATTCCTGAATATCGTCCATCAACAGAACATCTATACTCTGGTAAAAGCTGATAAAATCGTTCACCCGATTATTACGAACAGCATCGGTATATTGCACTAAAAAATCATGAGCCGATAAATATAACACACGAGAAGCCGGATTATTCTCTTTAATACGCAATCCTATCGCTTGAATCAGGTGGGTTTTTCCAACCCCCGACTCACCGAATAAAAACAACGGATTAAAGGTGTTTCTCCCCGGGTTTGCAGCAATAGATTCTGCTGCCGTACGTGCCAGCATGTTACTCGCCCCTTGATAATAGCTTTCAAAAGTATAGATAGGGTTCAGGCGGGGATCGAGCTCATCGTAAACGCGTTGTTTGAAAGGGTCTAAAAGATTGGGCATCGACTGCTGCATCTTCTTTACGGCAGTCGATTTAGTAGTAGCGGTCAAATCGACGGTAGCTTCCGGCTGACGAACGATTTGTACACGATACAACAATTTTACGCTTGCCCCGTATATGCGAGGCAGAACCTTTTTCAGCAAATTGAGATAATGCTCCTCAATCTGCTCAATAACGAAATGTGAAGGGACAAGCAAAGTCAACACATTATCATCAAACCCCAAAGAGACTATCGGCTTGAATAAACTATCGAAAGCCTCTTCGTTTATATTGTCTTTGATAATTGTTAAACATCGGTCCCACAACTGAACATGCTGTTCTGAACCCATTTTTATGTAAATCTTCTATCAAAAAACTTTTGTGAGTACAAAATTCAAATTATTTTTCATCAAAAACAAATTCAAAAATATTTGCTTTTTACAGTTCTAGCACAAACAATTGATTACAAGGCGTTTATAAGCACCGACCCTACAAAGCAAATTATCTGACATAGAAAATTATTATCACACTTATTTACAATATCTTACAATCTTCCACATGTTCTACGACAAAAATCGTTCCCTTTATACGAAATTTGGAAATAAACACATATAAGCGTAGCTCTGGGAAGATTACAAAAAAATTACACAGTTCTTTTTATTTATAATGATTCTAAATAATAAAAATATTCACGAAATCAAAATAGAGAAAAATGAACATAACGTTTCGGATTGAGTCTTAAATCAATCATCAAAGAATCTACGCTCCCCAAAACGCCATTCGCTTTATCGTACAGCAGCCGGTCGTTCAACAATAGTCCCAGACTATTGTCGGGAGAAGTCAAACGATTGGTTATTTGCTGCAAATTATCGGAAGTTTTCTGAACCGAAATCATAGTAGATTGGAGAGGTAACGAATTCAAAGTTCCCGAGAACTGATTTACCTGCGCCGTTATTCCTTGTACATTGTCGAGAATAGCCGGCACATCGTCTTTCATCATCTGTGATAGTTGCACGGACGAACGCTCCAAATTAGCGGTAATATGATCGATACGTTTTACCGAAGCAGATAAAGCAGGATCATTGACTAGCGTCTGCAATCCCGAAAGAATACTGTCGAGTTTCGGTAACAGCAAAGCAAACTGGGGTAACAACTCTCCTTGTATGTTTTGCATTAGTCCAGACTTCACTTCCCCTTCAATAACGGCTCCATGATCATAGTATTCGCTCACATGAGGGTTCAGATCGATAACAATCGATGCCGTTCCAAGCATATCGGTTTCGAGATAGACTTTACTATCGACCGGGATTTTTAATTTTTTATCGAGATTCAACAGCACCTTAATCGCGCCATTCGCATCATAATCATAAACGATTTCCTGCACGAGTCCCACTTTGTATCCATCGATAAATACCGGTGCAGACTGGGCCAAACCTGCAACATTCGGGAATTGTACATAATAATAATTAGAAGGTTTCATTACGTTGATTCCCTTCAAATAGTTAATTCCCACATACAAAATCAAAATACTCGCAAGAACCGATAGTGCTATCTTAACTTCTTTTCCAAACCACTTTTTCATATTCTATTTTTTATTCAGCATCACAATACCTTTCAATAGACCCGTTTTCCATCACGGAACTTTATGATAAAGGCATCGCGAAACAAAGATTTTACTTTTTTATATTGTTTCTGTATTTCGTCTCGGTCGGTAGATTTTCCATAGGTGTATTTATACATTCCTCCGTCTTTATAATATTCGACAGGAGAAAGCCCTTTAAATTCTTTGGAATTAGCCGGCAATTTCCGAGGCAAAGCCATGAACTGTACTTTATAATAAGTAACCCCGGATTTCTCGGCTTGTTCAGAGACTTCCACATTCGAATCACCCGTTTGAGTCTTTTTATCAGGCGATACAACGGCGGAAGAAGACGGTGACTCCTCTACCCTTTTGCCGGCATTTTGCTTGCGGTCATAGTCTGATTTATATTTGACAAAAGCATTGTATATAGACTTTGCCATTTTCTCCTGACCGGATTCGGAATTCAAAAATCTCTCCTGCGTCGGATTGCAAATAAAATCGAGCTCCACTAAAACCGCAGGCATACTCGTTTTAGCGAGTACCCAAAATCCAGCCTGTCTTACACCTCTATCCACTCGGCCGGCAGTCGAAACAAATTCACGTTGTATATCCGAAGCAAAGTTTATACTCTGCTCCATGTGTTTATACTGCATGAATTCAAAAATAATATACGACTCGGTCGAATTCGGATCGAATCCTTCATAACGAGTCGAAAAGTCATTCTCCAAATATATAACGGAATTTTCCCGTTTTGCGACTTCCAAATTCTCCTTGCTTCTGTGTAACCCCAATGTCCAAGTAGAAGCACCGGCGACTTTCCTACGATTAGGGGACTTTTTATCCAAAGAATTGGTATGAATAGAAATAAACAAATCGCCTTGAACCTTATTAGCTATATTAGCTCGCTCTTGCAAGGTCAAATAAACATCTTTTTTACGGGTATAGACCACCTTCACACCTTGCATATTATTTTCAATCAGACGTCCCAATTTCAAGGCAACTCCCAAATTGATGTTTTTCTCTTTCGCCTTGCTGCCGAGAGAGCCGGGATCGTGCCCGCCATGACCGGCATCGATCACCACGACAAAATCTTTGGCCAGCAAGACGGAAAGTCCCAAAGCGAAAGCCATAAAAACCGACAATAACCTCCGGCTGAAATATGAATGCTTCATAAATTATAATCCGTCATTTAATCCCGATAAGTAAAAAAACTATTACTCATTATATGCAAAGATAGTGTAAACCAAGAACAGAAACAAGCTTTATCGCTTATGCCCAAGCACGTCCTGTTCCTCACATATATCGCAAAGGTACGAATAAAGACCGAAAAAGCCTCGAATTAATAGATATTTATTGTCCTATACACCGTATAACAAAACAAAAATGTTCTTTATGGGTTTCTCAAAAGAAAAAAGTAAATTTGCAGAAGAGACATAAAAAGAGAGTATTATGATACAACCCGAGAAAACAAGCAAATATGCCGTCGTCGTAAGTTTACTTACCCTTTGTTTTATCGCTTGCAACGGAAAAGCATCGGAGATATCGAACCATTCAAGTAATCCGATCGTAACCATAGAACGATTCGATAAAGGACTACCTTCTTACGTCCAAGAAACAGACTCGGCCCAAATATTTCTTTTTATAGATAAATACACACCATTTTTTCCGGTTTATTGTCGACACATACTCGGTTTGGGAGATGCTCCATCGTTCCAAAAAGGATTAAAAATGTTTTTATCCAACGAGGCTATATCCCAGTTGTATGCGGATACAGAAACAAAATTTTCCAACGATACCGTATGGATTACCGAATTACAGAACGCATTCCTAAGATACAACGAGTTGTTCGCTCCTCAGAAACGTCCCCGCATTCTTACCCACATTTCGGGACTGAACCAATCGATCGTCACAATCGATACCACTTTGCTATCGGTTTCCTTAGACTGTTATTTGGGAGAAAACTATCCCCTTTATGAACAACGCTATTATAATTACGAACGGAATTTACATGAAAGCAACCGCATTCCCATCGATGTCGTCGAAGTTTGGCTACGCACTTTATATCCCTACCAATCACAGCGAAACGCACTATTAGACCGAATGATATACGAAGGGAAAATTCTTTATTGCTTGTCTCAGATATTTCCTCGAACAAACGAATATGTCCTATTGGGATATTCCGACAAACAAGCTCAATGGTGCAAAGAGAACGAAGCTGAAATATGGAAACAACTTATCGGTAAAAAGCACTTGTTCAATACCGAATCGATGCTTATCAACAAGTATATCGAGCCGGCCCCTTTCGTATCGGTACTTCATCAAGATGCACCGGGACGATTGGGCCGCTGGATAGGACTTCAAATCATCAAGGCTTATGCTAACGAAAAGAAAAAAGAAGCGATCGAAATTATCGAGACGACCGACAATGGAGGGGAAATATTATCGGCATCTAAATATAACGGTTAATTTATCGGCTTTATGAAAAGAAAATACGGATTAGTGGGCTATCCTTTGGGGCACTCGTTTTCCCGCTCTTTTTTCCAACAAAAATTTGAAGACGAGCATATAAACGCCACCTATGAAAACTTTGAGATACAGGATATTTCCTGTTTGAGACAGCTTATCTCGGACAACCATGAATTGTGCGGATTGAATGTGACGATTCCTCATAAAACCACAGTTATCCCCCTACTCGACGAATTGCACCCTTTGGCTCGCGAAATCGGAGCGGTCAATGTCATCAAAATTACGAGGCAAGGAGACAAGATATTTCTCAAAGGATTCAATAGCGATATCATAGGGTTCACCAATTCTATCGCTCCGTTATTGGACGACCACATGACAAAAGCGCTTATTCTCGGAACCGGTGGTGCATCAAAAGCTATTCATGCCGGGCTAAAAGCCTTGCATATCACACCGACATTCGTTTCCCGACAAAAAAGAGGAGATATACTCAGTTACGAAGACTTATCTCCCGACCTAATCGATAATCACAAAATCATTGTCAATACCACTCCGTTAGGCATGTTTCCTCACATAGACCAATCTCCGAACATACCCTACACGGCACTAAGCCCCGAACATCTTTGTTACGACGTTATTTACAATCCCGAAACGACTTTATTTCTCCAAAAAGCAGCCCGACTGGGTTGCAAAATAAAAAACGGAATAGAAATGCTTCATTTGCAAGCACTGGCGGCATGGAAGATTTGGAACGAATAAATTGACTCTTATCATGATAGATTTCAGATTAAAAGTTTTTTGCAGTGTGGCTCACAACCTCAGCTTCACCAAAGCCTCGAAAGAGCTATATGTAAGTCAACCGGCAATCAGCAAGCACATACAAGAACTTGAAACAGAATACAGCACCCGACTGTTCGAGAGAATGGGTACTCACATAACGCTGACCCCCGACGGAGAACTGCTGTTAAGCCACGCCGAAAAAATTCTCAAACAATACAAACAGCTCGATTTCGAGATGAACTTATTGACCCAGCGTCACATCGGAGAGCTCCGTTTGGGAGCAAGCACAACGATCGCTCAGTATGTGCTTCCGCCCTATCTGGCTACATTTCAACAGAAATTCAAACAAATAAAACTCTCGTTAATCAATGGTAATTCCAGCGATATAGAAAAAGCAGTCGAAGAACATCGTATCGACTTGGGACTCATCGAGGGTTGCAGCCGACAAATACATCTACATTACACCCCTTTTATGCGAGACGAACTGGTTTGTATAACCAGTACGCGCAGCCGATTGGCCAAACTTGAAGAAATAACGATAGAGGAACTGAAAAGAATTCCGTTGGTTATTCGAGAACAGGGGTCGGGCAGTTTAGAGGTCTTTGAAAAAGCATTGGGTACACGCCAGTTGAAATTATCCCAACTCAATATTATCATGCAATTGGGAACCACCGAAGGTATCAAACGGTTTTTATACAATACCGACAGCGTGGGGATTGTTTCCATACAAGCCGTATCATCGGAAATAGCTGACGGAAAATTGAAAGTTATCGAAATCAGCGACTTCGATTGCGAGCGGGAATTCTGCTTCGTTCAAAATACCGGTCAAACCGGTGGTGTCGAATCGGATTTCATGCGCTATATGACCCGAAAATTTTGAACATAAGCCCCATTCAAACAATCGACTTATGAATAGCTCCTCCCTATCGGCAGCCCGCACTCCATTCATACGGTTGTTAGTACCTCTATTGGCAGGTATCCTGTACCAAGAGTTCCTATGTCTACCGATATGGGGAAACCTCATTCCCGCTTTATGCGGCTTAGTTTTATGGAGTTCATTCATAAAACGAGACAGTATTGAAGAACAATACCACAAACGAAGTATTTTCGGAGTCGGATTATTCCTGATTGTCTTTTCTATCGGAGCGATACTACATGGCACTCAAAACCGTATATCCCAACAGCCTTCCGGTTTTTATCCTATCGCGATAGCTCACGTAAACGACAAAGCCGTAGAAAAAACGAACTCTTACTACTGTCCCGTTACGATAACAGCCCTATCGGATACAAACGGGTCGATCGTGAAATATAAAGAAAAAATAGCACTCTATTTTGAAAAAGGTATTCAAGCCCGACGACTCGAATACGGTGACATCATCGGGTTTGAATTTCGACCGAAAGCAATACCGCCCAACACCAATCCTTATGCTTTCGATTTCGCCTCGTTCATGAAGCACAAAGGTATATCGAGAAGTCAATATTTGACCGGGAAACAATGGAAATATATCGGAGAAAAACCAAAATCGAATCTTCGAAAGGCTACTTCGGATCTACAAAAACATCTTTCCGACCAACTTCAATCCTGTAATTTGTCTAAAAACAGTACTCTTTTATTGAGGGCTTTGTTGTTAGGCGAACGACAGGAATTTCCACAAGACCTAAGATCGTACTTTTCAGCAGCCGGACTTTCACATGTGTTAGCCGTAAGCGGACTTCACATGGGAGTCGTAGCATCTTTGATTTACTTTTTGTTCTTTCTCCTCTCTCTTTTCAAATCTTGCAGAAAACTAAGGCCTCTATTCACTTTATTCGTTTTATGGATTTATGCTTATATAACAGGCTTGTCACCATCGGCCGTACGAGCTTGTATCATGGCATCCTTTCTTTTAACAGCCGAATTTCTCGACCGACGCAACAGTTCTCTCAATGCACTTTTCGCCGCAGCATTTTTTATGCTATCGTACGATACGAACCTCATTTTCGATGTGGGATTTCAAATGAGTTTCTCGGCAGTAACCGCTATCTTGCTATTCTACACCAAACTAAATATCGGAGGTAATTCACCCTACTTTATCGTTCGTTGGCTTAGTTCTTGCGTCGCAGTATCCATCGCCGCCCAAATCGGAGCCCTACCCATTGCCGTCTATTATTTTCACACTATTCCTCTATTATTTCTAATCGGTAATATTTTCGTACTACCTCTTTTACCCGTTGTTTTCGGACTCTCTTTTTTACTATTGTTATTCTCGGCCCTACATATTCCCTATGATTGGTTAGGAAATACCGTCGATTTTTTACTGCAATATATACAACAGATAAGCCTGCATATATACAAACTACCGTGGAGCCACATCGAAAGCGTATGGTTGGAAACTCGCTATCTATGGCTTTATTTCATTTGTGGCATATTATCTTATATAACCGTCAAGAATCGTTCGAAAAAAACTCTTTGGCTGACTCTGGGCTTTTGTATCGGTTTTCTCATTTTTGACTTGTGCACTTATAAATCGCCCCAGCCAGAAATTATCGTATATGACAGTAAAAAATCAACAGTCGTTCAACTCAGCGACAAGGATCGTTGTTATATTCTCTTATCCGACACCCTCACCTCCGGTCAAAGGGTAGTGGGTGAAGAATACCGTATGAAAAACGGAAAGACACAATACGAAATATTCCAACACGGCTCCACCGGAACCAAAGACAACACCGGCTTTATAGACTATCCCTTCGCCCAATTTTATGGGAAACGGCTCGTCCTCCTCGGTAAACAAGAATGGGATAAACTATCAATAGGGAAAAAACTAACGATAGACTATGTTATTATCGGCAAGATGTTCAACGGCAGAATAGAAGACATACTCAAACTATTTTCCGTTCGGCAATTTATCATCGGTCCCGATGTTCACCCCAGACGAGCCACTAAATTACAAAACGATTGTTTCGAAAATAGTATTCCCTGCCACGATATTCGCACACAAGGAGCTTGGATACACACCCTCGATCCATAAAAAAGCCTGTACGGGAAACCGCACAGGCTTATATTTACCGTTCATTAGAATGGCTTCTTATTCTGCTTTTTTCTTTGTTGCCTTTTTGGTCTTGGACTTTTCCTCTTTCTCATTTACAGAATCGTCCGTTGCTGCCGTGTTCTCGACATCGGCATCTTTTTGAGGTTTTTCTTCTTCCACAAAATCGGTGTTACCGGTTTCGACCAACAAGTTATACCAACTTATCAATTTTTTTATATCGGTCGGATAGACACGTTCACGGTCGAAATTAGGCAGCACTTCCGCCAAATATGCACGCAATGTTTCATTATCGGCTTTCTTGATATCCAATGTTACTTTCGCTCCATTTTCTTTTTCTTTTATCGCATTCAATACTTCACTCAAAGGAACGTCTTCTTCATCGGTGAAAATAGCGATATCTCCTAACGATATGATTTTTTCATGGGCATAAGCAGGTTGCCGTTTCCCCGTTTGCAGAGATTCCACGATCAGCATATTTTTTGCCTGAGATATCAATTTGAACAAACCGGGTTTACCGGAAATAGATAAAATCGTTTTTAACATAAAATTTTCGTTTTATATTTAATTACTTAAATCATTCGAACCACAAAAATAATATTCTTGTCCGGTTTAACCGTCTTCAAAACGAAAAATTCTCATTCCAATGACTTCAATAAAGATAAAACCCTATGGATAACAGATACATTACCGTCATTCCAAATAATATGAGCAGCTCTTCTCTGTTTTTCTTCCTCGGACAATTGAGCAGCCATACGCTTTTTTATCTCTTCCTCGGTCAAACCGCTACGCTGGCGAACCCGACTTATTCTTAACTCTTCCGGTGCTGTCACCGTCCAGACTTCATCTACCAGTTCGTCAAACCGGGATTCATACAAAATAGCCGATTCCACAAAGCATATCTCCTCGTTTAGAGATTCGGACCATCGATAGAAATCGAAGCGTACCACCGGATGTACTATGGAATTAAGCAATACTATCTTATCCGACTTTCCAAATACCCGAGAGGACAACAAACCCCGGTTCAATCGACCGTTATGATATATATCTCTCCCAAAGCACTCCGATAGTTTCTGCACGACTTCCAACGAAGATTCCATCAGCCTCTTCGCTTCCGAGTCTGTATCATATACAGAATATCCCATTATACGCAGCAACCGAGAGACAACCGACTTGCCACTACCTATGCCACCGGTAATACCTATACGTCTCATATCGAATCGGGTGTTACTCGATTGGCAGAATCGACAGGAACTACAAATGCAGGTCTTTTCTGCTCCAAAATATAATCGACACTGTCTTGCGACAACACTATATTTCGGACATATTCCGGTGCATTCAATATCTTCACCCCTAATTTATCAGAGAGACGCCGCCGCGACAAATCCAGAAAATCGACTCCCAATAAAAAACTATCTTCATCGACCGCCGCAAACTTACTAAACGGCATCATGCAAGAAAGTTGCACCGACGAAGGAAATGTGATAAGAGACCAATTCGAAGGTACATTTTGCGGGATTACAGGGATATCGAGAATTTTAGAGGTCATTTCTTCCACAGGTATGGTGACGGTTACCTGTTCAGGAACAATTCGAAGATTCGGAATCTTCGCTATCTTGACAACCGTGCGAAGGGTATCGTTCAACTTTTTTGCTTCAAAATCGGTCGTATAAACCTCTTTAACTCGTTTTAATAAGGAAGACTCTCCATAAACCATCACCGAATCGACATCGGCGGTCATATCACCACTCAGTACACACTGAGGTGTAGTCGATGCGACACCTTTCACAACCAGCTTCACCCGTTTACCGGCATTGTGTGTGTACATCACTTTCAACGTATCGGGAATAATCGAAACAATACTCGTTGACGAACGGAGGGACTTTCGCAATATAGTTTCAAGCTGAGACGACAGCAACAAAAAAGAATTTCTCCCCTTATCATACTCCTGAAAATTAATCCGTAACGAGGACAATCCTTCTATCGCATACCCCAACATAACAGGACCTTTATCTCGTACTCTCACCTCGATATGAGATGGGAGATCATTAATAAGAGTCGTTTTCTCGGGAAGGTTTTGTAGTTCTATCGGTATTTTGAAAGAATTTTCAACCTCCTCATTCAGCCCTTGCATAAACCAGAATATCAACGAAAGGAGAACAAACCCCAAAAATGTAAACAATTCCCGCGTGCGTTCCTGACGGAATGCAGTACCAATCCTCTGGATAATCGACTTAAACTTTGCTACTATGCGGTCTGAAATATTCTCTTCCATATATCATGCAACGACTACATACAACAAAGATAAGGTTTTTTATCGACAGAACCGATGTTCCTTGATAAAAACCTTATCTTCTTATTCTCCTGCAAAGGGGTCCTTTGAAAAAATAGATTACTTAGCTTGATCGGCTCCGCTATCCTTAGCTTCGGCAACAGAAGGATAAACAGAATCTTTGGCAATACGAACACGAGTATTCTCGGCTATTTCGATAATAAAAGAATCGGATTTAACCTCTTTTATTTTTCCGAATAGACCTCCTGCCGTAACAATTTTGTCACCAGTGGTGAGAGACTCACGGAACTTGCGAATTTCTTTCTGACGCTTCGTCTGAGGACGAATCATGAAAAAATAAAAAATAGCGATCAATGCAACCATCATCAGAATGCTCGACATTCCACTCCCCGTTGCAGCTTGTAAAAAAATTGATAACACTGTCATAATTTAGCTTTTAATAAAAAATTTATACTTGGATCCTAAAACCCGTGCACAAATATATAACAAATTTCATTATTCTTTTGTTAGAACACCTTCTTTTTTAAGGTTATCGGCTATCGCATTCAATACTCCGTTTACGAACTGCCCGCTCTTCGATGTACTATAAGCCTTTGCCAACTCGATATATTCGTTCAAAGTCACTCTTGTCGGTATCGAAGGGAATCTATGAAACTCGCTCAAAGCCACCATCATAATCACAATATCCATGAAAGCGACACGCTCGATCTCCCAATTTTTGATGAAATTTTCTATATAATTGCGATATTCTCCCCCATGAATCAATGTATTCCTGAACAACTCTTTGGCAAATTCAGCATCGTCGTCATCTTTAAACATCGGTAATAACGATTGCGGGCCTCCGTTTTCTTCACTAAATTGTTTGATCGTTTTTAAAACGAATGTCGTTATAATCTCCAAATCGTCATTCCAATATAAAGACTTTTGCTCTAACAATTCCGTCAACTCCTCGTCGGTACAGATCAAAGCCCTAAGGGCTTTTTTCCAGAACTCACAATCGTTTTCATAAGAATCGTCCGAAGAATCCATATACTCTTTATACAATTCACTCTTTACGATACGCTCCGAAAAGTCTCTCAGGAACTTCGGTTCATTGGTCCAAGTCACAGGTTTCTTCTCGTGGTAATCTTTATAATCGTCGCAATTCCTCAACTGCTCGATAAACCGGTTATTAACGAAGCGCATATTGGGATTCTTCTCCTCGGGAGTCGCCAAGAATTTCATACGAGCAGCTTCCACCCTTGCAGCTTGCGTATCGGTCAATTCGACCATCAAAGTCAATAATAAATGATATAACTCGTAAGATTTTTCGAAACTGAAAAACAATTCTTTCTCAGCTTCCATAACAGTCTTGTCTTTCGTCAGGAAATACGAATAGGCTATTTGAACGACTTTGGAACGGATTAATATTCTATTAATCATAGTTTTAATGAACTAATTGAGCTTTTTACTTTTCTCGGTAACAAACTAATAAAACGATTTTACCGACAGACAAAGAAATCTGCAAGCCGCACCATCATCATACAGAATAGTGCGGCTTGCAGGTATACTTTACAGACTATTATTCAATAGCCGATTTTTCTTTCTCGGGATTTTTATAATATACTTTACCCTCTATATATTCTTGCGTAGCAATGAGAACCGGTTTCGGCAATTTCTCATAATAACGAGAGATCTCAATTTGTTCCCGATTTTCAAAAACCTCCTCCAAATTGTCGTTGCAAGAAGCGAATTCTTGAAGTTTCTTTTCAAGATCGGTCTTCATCTCAACTGCAATTTGATTGGCTCTCTTGGCAATAATACAAACCGTTTCATAAATGTTTCCCGTGTCGGAAGACAACGCCACCATATCGCGTGTTACGGTGTTTGTCGGTGCATTTGTTTTCTTGTAATCCATTATTTTAAAGATTAATCTTTTACGTATTTATTCGCCACTTTAAAAATATTCTCGGCTTCTTTCGAATATTCTCCCGAAGGATAATCGTTGATAAACGAATAGTATTCGTCGATGACATCGCGAAAACGCTCAGGTTTCTTTTCTTCGATACTCTGTACCGCTTCTTGATATTTCGACTTCAAAATCAACATGGACAAAGTTTCCTTATATCGCGTATAGGGATATTCTTTCAAAGCGTTTTGCGCCGTAATGATAGCCGATTGATAATTATTCCCCATATAATTACCCAAATTATAATATAACTGGGCATTCAATAGCTCTTTATACACAAGTTTGTCTTGTAACTCAAAAATAATATCCTGTGCCTGTTTAGCCCGTTCGCTATTCGGGAAATAATCGAGGAAACGCTGCATTTCATCGATTGCTCTATAAGTGCCTGTTTGATCCAATTTAGCCTCGGGAGAGTCCAAATAATAACCATATCCGCAATAAAAACGGGCCAATTCGGTATATTCCCCTTTGGGATAATTTTTATAATACGCCTGAAAATATTCGCCAGACGTAATATAATCCTTATTCAAATAATAGCTCCGAGCCAATAAATACAACGACTCTTCTGCTCTATCCGTTCCTTTGAAGATTGCAACCAACTCTTCGAGCAAGGTCGCAGCCTGCATATATTTTTTCCGTTCAAACGCCTTCTTAGCATAGTCGTATTTCAGCTCATAATCAGTACTTTTCAGTATCTTATTATATTCGCCGCACGACACAAGGAGCAAAGCACAAACTATCGAACAGATTACTTTTCTCATTATTAATTTATTTATCAGTTTGCAAAGTTAGAGATTTCACACGAATATAGAAAGGAAATAAGAGAAATTTAACGATGACCGGGATAAAGACTCCTTATTTATCGGTAATAATAAAGTTTATATCGACCAACTTTTTTTGTCAGCATCAGCAAATATATTATCTTTCATATTTTCACACTGGCCTTTATGAAAAACAGACTGGTGCGTTTTGTCCGGTTCTCTCGTTTTGTCTTATTATCTTCGGAAATACAAAATAGGAGGAGGCTCGGCATAGCCAAGTCGAAAATATGATTTCCGTTTGCCTCTACGCTCACCTTTCACTATCTTTGCACAGTAGCGAAAATAGGATGCGGTTCGGCATAGCCCAATCGGAAATTTCATTTCCGTTTGTCTCTGCTCTCACCTTTCACTATCTTTGTATCTGAAAAATTATCAAACATAAAATGAATACGATAAAGAAACTTACCCGTCCCCGCAACGGCCGCATGTTAGGCGGCGTATGCGCAGGTATAGGGGAATATTTAGGTATAGACCCTACCGTGGTCCGTATCATCTGTGTACTGTTATCTATCGGGACAATAGGCCTCGCCCTGCTGGTTTATTTAGTCCTTTGTTTTGTAATCCCGGAATCTTATTAAAGAATCGATTTCAATGGACTTCAAACTCATTTCACCTTATCGTCCGACTGGGGATCAACCGGAGGCTATCGACGAGTTAAGTCGGGGAATACTCGACGGGACTCCCTATCAGACTCTATTGGGTGTAACCGGGTCAGGAAAGACATTCACCATGGCAAATGTAATCGAGCGGGTCCAGAAGCCGACTCTCATTTTAAGCCACAACAAAACTCTGGCCGCACAATTATATAATGAGTTCAAAAGTTTTTTCCCCGAAAATGCAGTAGAATATTTCGTTTCATATTACGACTATTATCAACCGGAGGCTTATATACCCTCGACCGACACTTATATCGAAAAGGACTTGGCCATCAACGAAGAGATAGACCGGTTGCGTCTATCCACCACATCGGCCCTTCTTTCGGGTCGTAAGGACGTTATCGTGGTATCTTCGGTTTCATGCCTATACGGTATAGGGAATCCCGAGGACTTTCACAGCAATGTCATCGACATAAAGGTTGGCGACAATATCGGAAGAAACCGACTATTGCGACACTTCGTCGATTCGCTGTACTCCCGTAACGAGATAGAACTGAGCCGGGGTAATTTCAGAGTGAAGGGCGACACGGTAGACATTTATCTCGCCTATGACGACGTGATTGTCCGTATCGAGTTCTGGGGCGAAGAAATCGAGTCGATACGTACCATAGACCCTGCGACGGGAAACAGCACGGGGACATTCGATGCTTACAAAATTTTTCCGGCTAACCTATTCGTCACGACCAAAGAGCGAATAGACAAAGCTATCGGAGAGATAGAAATCGACCTCGGTAAACAAGTAGAATTTTTCAAATCTATCGGAAAAAACTTAGAAGCCAAACGGCTTTACGAACGGGTGACCTACGATGTGGAGATGATTCGGGAAATAGGCCACTGCTCGGGGATAGAAAACTATTCCCGATATTTCGACGGCCGAGAAGCGGGAACCAGACCTTTCTGCCTGCTCGATTATTTTCCCAAAGACTTCCTGACGATTATCGACGAGAGCCATGTGACCGTACCGCAAATCCGAGCGATGTACGGAGGCGACCGATCCCGCAAAATGAATTTGGTAGAATACGGATTCCGACTACCTGCCGCCGTAGACAACCGGCCTTTGAAATTCGACGAATTCGAAGGATTGGCTCGGCAAATCATTTATGTAAGCGCCACTCCCGCCGATTATGAACTGGAAAAGAGCGAAGGTATCGTCGTCGAACAAGTTATCCGTCCGACGGGATTGCTCGACCCTATCATAGAGGTACGTCCCAGCCTGAACCAAATCGACGATTTATTGGAAGAGATACAACTAAGGATAGAACACGACGAACGAGTTCTGGTAACGACCCTAACCAAACGTATGGCCGAGGAGCTGAACGCTTATCTCGCCAAGCTCGACATCAACTGTAATTATATACACTCCGATGTCGACACTCTCGATCGTATTAAAATTTTGGACGATTTACGAGCGGGTGTTTACGACGTGCTTATCGGGGTTAACCTCTTACGCGAAGGATTGGATTTACCCGAAGTCTCGTTAGTGGCCATACTCGATGCCGATAAAGAAGGCTTCCTACGCTCGCATCGTTCGCTGACACAAACCGTAGGACGGGCCGCAAGAAACCTCAATGGGCGGGTAATCATGTATGCCGACCGAATCACCGAAAGCATGCAAAAAACCATAGACGAGACCAATAGAAGGAGAGAGAAACAGTTAGCTTACAACGAAGAAAACCATATCACTCCCCAAGCGATACAAAAGTCGAAGAGCTCGGTGCTCATATCGAATGCAGATACAAAACAACAGGCGCAACCGTCCAAAGCGACCAAACCGACAAAAGCGTACAGCGACGAATATCGGGAACATGTAGATGTCGCCGCCGATCCTATCGTCAAATATATGTCGAAAGAACAGTTGCAAAAGGCCATCGAACGTACTCGCAAACAGATGGTCGAAGCGGCAAAAAAAATGGATTTCATCGAAGCGGCACAATATCGGGACGAGCTTATAAAACTAGAAGATTTATATCAAAAAACAACCACGACTACCTGAATTTATGAAAAGTGACACTGAAATAGCCGACAGCACAGTTTTGGAAGAAATAGATACCATAGCCCGCAAAGCGGGTATTCCTGTCGAAAACTTATTCCACTACGGTCCTTATATAGCCAAAGTACCGCTCAAACTTATCGACGACCATAAAGCGAAAAAGAGCCACCTCATATTGGTAACCGCTATTACCGCAACCAAAGCCGGTGTGGGAAAAACGACCGTGAGCATAGGATTGGGCATGGGACTCAACCATATCGGTAAGAAAGCCATCATCGCTTTACGAGAGCCTTCGCTGGGTCCATGTTTCGGGATTAAGGGTGGAGCTACCGGCGGCGGGTACGCACAAGTACTACCTCCCGAAAGAATCAATCTGCACTTCACCGGAGATTTCCATGCCATTACGTCGGCTCACAACTTAATCGCCGCACAGTTGGACAACTATATTTTCCAGAACCGAGCCGAGGGCAGTGGACTGAAAAATATACTTTGGAGGCGGGTAATGGACATGAACGACCGATCACTAAGGCAGATTGTGACCGGATTGGGGGGACTCAACAACGGGATTCCCACGGAAGCAGGATTCGACATTACTCCTGCATCGGAAATCATGGCGATTCTTTGTCTCTCGAAAGATATGGAGGACATGGAACAACGCATCGGCCGTATCGTCGTTGCACATCGGTATAATGGAGAGCCGTTCACGGTAAACGATTTGGGTATCACAGGCCCTGTGCTCGCCCTGCTACGCGATGCGATAGAGCCTAATTTGGTGCAAACGACCGAATATAATCCTGTACTCGTACACGGAGGGCCGTTCGCCAACATTGCTCACGGCTGCAATTCGGCCATAGCCACCCGCATGGCTCTCACTTTCGGCGACTATGTCGTAACCGAAGCTGGCTTCGGAGCTGACTTGGGGGCCGAAAAATTCTTCAATATCAAATGCCGTCAAAGCGGACTTCGTCCCGATTTGACAGTCCTCTTGGCGACCACATTATCGCTGAAAATGCACGGAGGCGTTCCCGAAGCAGACATAACGAAACCGAACAGAGAGGGTATCGTTCAAGGATTCGCCAACCTCGACAAACACATCGAAAACCTGCAATCTTTCGGACAAACTGTATTGGTGGCACTCAACCGTTTCACCAGCGATACTGATGAAGAAATAGAACTCATCATGCGCCATTGCGAACAAAAAGGCATAAGATGCGTTGTGAACAACGCTTACACCGACGGCGGTATCGGGGCCGCCGATTTGGCACACGCCGTTGTCGAAGAGATAGAAAACAATCCGTCTCGTCCGTTACGTTTCACCTATAACGATAACGATTCCCCGACTGCAAAAATAGAAAAGATCGCACACACTATCTACGGTGCGGGAGAGGTCGTATTCAGTCAAAAAGCCGAGAAGAAGCTGAAACAAATTAAGAACTGGAACCTAAATCATTTACCGGTTTGTATCGCCAAAACCCAATATTCATTTTCAGCCGATCCGAAACGATACGGGTTGGTTAAAGATTTTCAATTTACCATCAATGACATAGAATTAAATGCAGGTGCTGGCTTTATCGTAGCCATAGCCGGAGAGATGCTACGCATGCCGGGTCTCCCCAAGCACCCGCAAGCACATCAAATAAAAGTAGTAAACGGAAAGATCGAAGGGCTCTATTAACAAGAATATGAAAGAATACCGATTACAAGATTGGTTACCGACCACCCGTAAGGAGATGGATTTACGAGGCTGGGATTACGTCGATGTAATCCTATTCTCGGGAGACGCTTATGTGGACCACCCCTCTTTCGGGGCTGCCGTGATCGGACGCACGCTCGAAGCCGAAGGATTGAGAGTGGCTATCGTTCCCCAACCTAACTGGCAAGACGATTTGCGGGACTTCAAAAAATTGGGTATCCCCCGGCTATTCTTCGGTATTTCGGCGGGAGCTATGGACTCGATGGTGAACCATTATACCGCAAACAAGAGATTGAGGAGCGACGATGCTTATACTCCCAATGGCCGGCATGGCATGAGACCCGACTATCCTACAATCGTTTATAGCCGTATCTTAAAACGGTTATTCCCGGACACTCCGATTATCGTTGGGGGAATCGAAGCCTCTATGCGACGCCTGACTCACTACGACTACTGGCAAGACAAACTATTGCCCGGCATTCTGGCTGACTGCCCGGCCGATTTGTTAATTTACGGAATGGGGGAACGTCCCATTATCGAAATAGCCCGCCGGTTACAACAAGGTGAGAACATAAAACAGCTCGACGACATTCCTCAAACAGCAAGTATGCAACCTCTTTCGAATATGCCTCGCGTTACGGAAGACGAAGGGAATATCGTCCTCGCATCACACGAAGAATGCCTACTCCACAAACGGAAGCAATCGGAAAATTTCAAGCACATCGAGGAAGAATCCAATAAATACCACGCTAAGCGACTTTGGCAAAGCGTGGGAGAGCGGGCAATCATGGTCAATCCTCCTTACCCGCCCATGACCGAAACGGAAATAGATGCCTCGTTCGACCTTCCTTATACCCGTATGCCCCACCCCAAATACAAAGGGAAAACAATTCCAGCATATGAAATGATAAAGTTTTCGGTCAATCTGCATAGAGGGTGCTTCGGCGGATGTGCATTCTGCACCATTTCGGCACATCAGGGCAAATTCATTGCCTCCCGTTCCAAAGAGTCCATTCTCAAAGAGGTAAAACAAATCATCAATATGCCCGATTTCAAAGGATATCTGAGTGATCTGGGAGGCCCCTCGGCAAACATGTACCGAATGCACGGGGTGAATGAAGAACTTTGCCGAAAGTGTAAACGGCCTTCCTGCTTGGCTCCTCAAATCTGCCCGAATCTCAATGCCGACCATTCGTCTTTATTGGATATATACCAAGCCGTCGATGCCCTACCCGGCATAAAAAAATCGTTTATCAGCAGCGGAGTACGGTACGACCTTTTGCTCCACCGCCACAAAGATAATGAGTTAAACCATTGTACTCGGTTTTATACAGAGGAACTCATATCCCGTCACGTCTCCGGTCGACTGAAAGTAGCCCCGGAGCACACTTCGGACCGAGTTCTCAACATCATGCGCAAACCCTCGTTCTCTCTCTTCGAAGAATTCAAACGAATTTTCGAACGAATAAACAAGGAAAAAGGTCTGAACCAGCAAATTATCCCTTATTTCATATCGAGCCACCCGGGCTGTACAGAGGAAGATATGGCAGAATTGGCGGCTTTGACAAAACAAATGAATTTCAAATTGGAACAAGTACAGGATTTTACGCCTACTCCTATGACTCTGTCCACCGAAATTTATTATACAGGAATACACCCCTACACCGGCGAGAAAGTTTTCACAGCCCGAAAACCGGAAGAGAAGTTAAACCAACGCAAATATTTCTTCTGGTATCTCCCCGAAAAGAGAAACGACATACAAAATTCACTCAAACGCATGCACAGAAACGATTTGGCGGAAAAACTATATGGGAACACCCCGTGGAGAAAACCAGCAAGAATCGTAAGTGAGACAAAGAGTAGGCAAAAAAAGAAAAAACCGAACAATAAATAAACTATAAACCGTTATTTATGAACAAACTAAATTGTATGATGATGGCAGGAACTTTATTGGTAACGGCCTGTCAGCCGACCGGAAAAACCGGAGACGTAATCGGCAAACAACCCGTAAAAGTCGAGAATGGAATCATGACCACAGAAGTGCTCATGGCATTCGGCAGAGTAAGCGGTCCCGTAGTTTCTCCCGACAAGAGTAAAATTTTGTATGGTGTCTCTTACGAAAATCTGGAACAAAACAAAAGCAACCGTGAGCTCTTCGTCATGGACATCGACGGACAAAACAAAAAGCAAATCACTTGTACTCCCGAATCGGAAGGCAATGCCGTATGGATCGACGGAGGCAAACAAATAGCATACCTGTCGGGAAAGAGCGGAGATTCACAATTATGGATTATGAATGCCGACGGTAGCAATGCCCGACAAATAAGCCACCATGAGAAAGGTGTCCACGGTTTTTTATTCTCGCCCGACGAGAAACATATACTTTTCATCGGCAACGTGAAATACAGCGAGAAAGCCTCGGACCTCTACCCCGACCTCGATAAAGCGACAGGACGTGTGATCGACGATTTAATGTACAAGCATTGGGACGAGTGGGTGGAAGAGATACCCCACCCTTATATCGCTTCATTCGACGGTAAACAGTTAACCGATATTACCGACATTATGGAAGGAGAGCCATACGAATCTCCCATGAAGCCATTCGGTGGTATCGAATCTTTCGCATGGACTCCCGACAGTAAAGCCGTCGCTTATACCAGCCGAAAGAAAACCGGTATGGAATATTCTTTATCGACAAATTCAGATATTTATCTGTATGACCTCTCCACCCAAGAAACCAAAAACCTTACCGAGGGCATGATGGGATACGATACTACACCGGCGTTCTCGCCCGACGGGAAATATCTGGCATGGGGCAGCATGGAACGCGAGGGTTACGAATCGGACAAAAATCGACTCTTCATCATGAACATGGAAACAGGAGAAAAACAAGACCTGACCTCCGACTTCGATTACAGCACCGATGAATTGGCTTGGAGTCCCGACGGAAAATCTCTATATATCCGTTCGGCCTATCAGGGAGAAATACACATTTTCAAAGTAGGGCTCGATAAAAAAATCGAACAAATCACGACCGGATATTACGATTATGCCTCATTGGCTCCCGTAAACGACAACTGTTTGATCGCCATGCGCCACTCTTTGTCTCAGCCCGATGAAATTTATAGTATCGACCCGCAAAGCAAAGAAGTAAAGGAAATCTCTTTCGAGAATAAAGATATTCTGGATCAAATCACTATGGGTAAAGTCGAAGAACGCTGGATAAAGACGACAGATAACAAAAAGATGCTTACGTGGATCGTTTATCCTCCCCATTTCGATCCTTCTAAAAAATACCCCGCTATCCTCTATTGTCAAGGCGGACCTCAACAACCGGTGAGCCAATTCTGGTCTTACCGTTGGAATCTGCAATTAATGGCGGCCAACGGATACATCGTTATCGCACCCAACCGTCGGGGTCTCTACGGATTCGGTCAAGAATGGCTCGAACAAATCAGCGGAGATTACGGTGGCCAAAACATGAAAGACTATTTCAGTGCGACCGATGAAATGAAAAAAGAACCGTTCATCGACGGCGACCACATGGGCGCAGTTGGCGCCAGCTACGGAGGATTCTCGGTCTATTGGCTGGCCGGACATCACCAAAAACGATTCAAAGCATTTATCGCCCACGCAGGTATCTATAACCTCGAACAACAATATGTAGAAACCGAAGAAATGTGGTTTGCCAACTGGGATATGGGCGGAGCTCCGTGGGATAAAAAGAATGCTACGGCACAACGTACATTCGCTACATCGCCGCATAAATTCGTAGACCAATGGGATACCCCCATACTTATCACTCACGGAGAATATGATTTCCGCATTCTTGCCTCACAAGGTATGTCGGCGTTCAACGCAGCCAAACTCCGAGGAGTTCCGGCAGAAATGCTCATCTTCCCCGACGAAAACCACTGGATTTTGAAGCCTCAGAACGGTGTACTGTGGCAAAGAATTTTCTTCCGTTGGCTCGACCGTTGGTTGAAGCCGCAAGCTACAACTACCGACCAACAAAAATGATCGAATTCAACAACATAACTTTCATTTATGACAACAAGCCTCTGATGCAACACTTCTCGTGTTGCATCAGCTCCGGCGAGAAAGTGGTGCTTTACGGACCTTCGGGACACGGTAAAAGCACCCTTCTTGCTTCGGTAGCCGGCTTTGTTTTACCAGACGAAGGCTCTATCCGTATAAACGGTAAAATCCTCGACAGCGTTGCCATACAACAAATACGACGGATAACCGCATGGTTGCCCCAAGAGTTCACTCTCCCGTTTGAAACAGTCGAAGAACTGATCGCAGCCCCTTTCAGGCTAAAAATAAACCAACCGTCGAGACCTACGAAAGAAACTATCCTGAATCATTTCGCAAGACTCGGACTGGAACCCGAACTGTATGAAAAACGCTCTATTGAAATATCGGGAGGACAGCGCCAGCGTATTATGCTGATGATAACGGCTTTGTTAAACAAAAAAATCGTTCTCTTGGACGAACCTACCTCGGCTCTCGATCCCGACTCTATTTCTCTTATCATCGATTACATTCACGCCATGCGGGAAACAACCGTAGTGATGGTGTCGCACGACACTCGCTTCATAGAGGCGTTCGACCGAAAAATATACATCGGAGATTGATTATGGAAACAATAAATATCGGATACGGACACATGGCTTTGGGATTTCTGTTATTGATAATCCCTACCTATTTTCTCTACCGTTACCGTACCGGTTTGGTAAAAGACACGCTCATCGCCGCGCTACGTATGACCGTACAACTCTTCCTCATCGGATTTTATCTCGAATACCTGTTTTTATGGGATAAACTGTGGATAAATCTGTTATGGATATTGCTCATGATAATCATAGCTTCATCGACCGCACTAAAACGAACCCACTTACCCGTACGAACTTTATTCATGGCTGTTTCCGTTGCATTTCTCGTCTCACTACTCGTCATAGACTTTTATTTCTTAGGCTTAGTCGTTCGCCCGGAAAAAATCTTTACCGCCCGATATTTTATTCCCATCAGTGGTATGATTTTAGGCAATATGCTATCGGCCAACGTTATCGCTCTCAATTCGTTTTACGGCTCTCTAAACAGAGAACGACAATTATACCTTTATCTGTTGGGGAACGGCGCATCTCCCAGCGAAGCCCTGACCCCCTTCATGCGTGAAGCCCTCATCAAATCGTTCAACCCCACGATCGCATCAATGGCAGTCATGGGACTTATCGCCCTTCCGGGAACTATGACCGGACAAATTTTAGGAGGCAGCAGCCCAAGCGTAGCCATCAAATATCAAATCATGCTAATGATAACCATCTTCGCCTCTTCGCTCATATCGGTTTTGCTCACCCTATGGATTTCCCGTAAGAAAACATTCGATAAATACGGAATGACGAAATTCTAAACGACCATTTCCTCCCGGTTGCGTCTCAATCGAGCTTTGAACACATCGGGCTTATCATTGAGAATAAGCTCTTCGGGAAACTCAGTCTCCACCAACAGAGGATACAGCCATCTGTAATCGGCGATGGAAAAAGAGATATGGGCATCACTCCCCAAAATGACAGGTTGCTCATAGTGTTTGCACAAACGCAGGATTTCCAAATTATTTTCTCTCGCTTTCTCCTTATGGCGATATGGATTGAGAGAACTGTTGTTTATTTCCAACAACACCCCGTTCTCTTTGGCAGCCAGCACTAACGGTTCAAAAAACAGATCGGCCGTACCGTCACCAGGGTGACTGATAATGTCGATATGACCATTACGTATAGCACCTTCCACAGCCAATGTATTCTGCTCGACCGTTCCCGGCCGATAACACAGCGAATGAAGTCCGGCTATGCGAATATCCAAAAATTTAAAATATTCTTCTTCCAAGTCGAGAGAACCTTCATAATCGACTATATTTATCTCGGCGCCTAATAAGAGTTCCACCCCGTACATCAGCCGCGGCACTACCGGTAAATTCCGAAAATATATGGGTGAACAAGTTCCCGGAATGCCACCCGTGTGTTCCGTAATACCCAATATTTGCAGGCCTTTATCGGCTGCCGTGCGAACCATCTCCTGTAAAGTACTGAAAGCATGTCCGCTAGCAACCGTGTGAGTATGTACGTCGAGAAGAATTTTCATAACAGATCTATTTAAGACTCGGTAAAGATAGTCCAATTCGCACGAAGAAACAACAGCCCCTCACGAAACAGGAAATGTCCACCCTGTTACTGATAGATAGCGATCATCTCGTTACAAGTATTGATGATGTTCTGCTGCGACTGTATGTTGTGCTTGATAGCAGCCGAATTGGGGTCCTCGATCAATTTCATCTGTAAGCGGGTCAGCTCTTCAATGGCCCGGCTGCGGCGGATTTCCCACTCGACCCGACGGGCTGGATCGCTCCGGTTGCTACCCGACGAAACGGGTGCCGAAACTGCGGGAATAGACACCACGTCACTACCCACGTTACCACTGGCGGGTGTCTCACTACCAGCAGAGATGGTACCCGGAGTCTCCCGACCGTTACTGTCGAGCCTGTTACCCTCCTCGTCAAAGATGAATATCTCACCACCGCTTTTAAAACAGAACACACCGTAGCCCGAGCGATAAGTGCTCGCATAGCTGTTAGAGGGGAGCAAAAAGACTTCGCGTCCCGCGGTATCGATATACCCTACCCTCCCATTGCGAGCCACCCGGGCAAAGCCATTTTCAAACCGGCTCACCCGACTGTATATGCAGGGTATCACCTCTTCGCCCTGCTTATTTATGAATCCATGTTTACCCTGCTGTTCCACATCAATCAGCCCCTCGCTGAATAATTCACCTATCCGGTCGTAACGTGCCGAAGTCAGTTCTTTCTGCTCGGCATCGACAAAGCCATAGAGACCGTTCTCATAGAAATAAAACACATCAACGTCACAAATACCCATCGCCTCATAACGCGGGGTCGAGATAAACTCGCCGTCTTTGTCGATCAAACCATAGAGACCATTGAGACACGCCGGGGTCACCTCGCCATAAAAGGAGATGGCTTTTTCGAACCGACAGGGAATTACCTCTCGGCCCGTCTCGTCGACGTAGCCATAGAGTCCTGCCTCGTTCTGCACGCAGCCGCGGCCATTTCTAAACATTTCTGCTCCCCGATAAGAGACAGGAGACACCTCGTAACCGTCGGTATCGACATATCCTTTTCTCCAATTCTGTTCGACTACGGCCAAACCTTCGTTATAATCATTCACACGTTCATACCGGCAGGGCACCACAAGGTTCCCCTCGGAATCGATATAACCATAGTTATAATACTCGTCACAAACCGCACTACGGTCGCAACAGAAACCGCTTATCGGCTGAATACCTGACGGGAGGGAGAATTCCTCTACCCCACCGTCGCGATAGACAAAAAGTTTGTACACCCCCTCTTTCGAAAGAGCCACGATACCACCAGGCTCGACAAATACCAGCTCATAAATACAAGGTATCACCTCCTTGCCCCTCTCGTCAATACAACCATAGACAGCTGTCTCGCGACCCGACTCAGTCTTAGTATCCATGCTCACCCGAGCTATACCGTGCTCGAAATTATCAATGTGCGTATATTTCAAATGCAAGTTGAGAATATAGGGAGTGATTTCCACTTTTCCACTTCTCCCACACGATGTCAATAAGGAGATACCAACTACTGAAAAAATCATGAGGCAGCTCCAAATGCTTGAATGTTTCATAGTACACAATTTTATGCAATACAAAAATAATGATTTTACCGAAATATGAAGACAATCGGACTACAAATTATCCCCTTTCGACAAATCGTTGAGATATCCTCACGGCCTAATACACCCAGAGGCTGCACCGAAATATTCGATGCAGCCTCTGGGTGGGTGTGTGATGTTCGGACACAAACCCGTCAAATTGCTTGCTCTATATTCCAGACAAAGGCCCGTAGCCCAAGCTGAGGAGTAGCCTCGTCCATCTGATGCAGTTTTTCCAACAGCGGCTCTACTTTACTATCCTCGACAACGGTTATAATGGCAGAACACATGGAAGGCCATGCATGACTGCCATAGTGGGGTTCCCCTGTCTTGGAACCACGTCCTCTCATCTGTTCGAAATAAGAGAACCCCCGACAAGAGAGTTTATCCAACAGTTCGATAATTCGCACATAGTGAGCTTGATCAAAAGTGATAAGAACAGATTTCATATCGAATTATATTTTTAGTGTTCTGTTTTCCTTTTCCGATTCTGGGAAAAGGAAAACAGAACATTTTGATTTAGTTATTAGAATTTATCTTTACATCTTGAAGCAGTCGTTCGTGATGTTTCTTGCGTTTGCGCTTCACACCGACAGAGGCAAATACACAATAAAGTACAGGTATGAGAATCAATGTCAAAATCGTAGATACTGTCAAACCACCGATCACAGCCGTACCCATCGGCCTCCACATTTCAGAACCTTGCCCCGTACCGATAGCCATAGGAACCATACCTAAAATCGTAGTTAAAGTCGTCATGATTACAGGACGCAAACGAGAATGTCCACCTGTTACAACGGCTTCACGTATTCCCATACCTCTTTCCCGGTTCAACGATATATAGTCGATAAGCACGATACCATTTTTCACCACAATACCAATAAGCATTATCGCACCGATCAACGACATCACATTCAACGTATTGCCCGATAACCACAGGGCCAAGAATACACCAGAGAATGCAAAGGGCAACGAGAACATAATGATAAACGGATAGGTCAATGACTCGAATTGGGCAGCCATTACAATGAACACCAAAATCACGATGAGATACATCAAAGTAAATAAGTCGCCAAAAGAATCCTGTTGATCCTCATAAGTACCGGACAATTGTATACTGATACCCGAAGGAAGCGACATTTGGTCTATTTTTTCCTGAGCCGCAGCAACAACTTCGCTCATCGCAGCTCCCGAAAGAATAGCCGAAACCGTATTGATACGCTCACGGTCTTTACGGTCAATCGTCGGCGGAGCAAACCGCTCTACAACGGTCCCTAATTCTTTCACACGAACGCCTTTTCCCTGAGCATTATAAACGACAATATTTTCTATGTCTTCTATCGATGTACGATATTCGGGAGCATACATTACTTTAATATCATATTCCTCCCCTTCCTCACGGAACTGGGAAGCCGTAGCTCCATTAATACGATTTCTTAAATAAGTAGCAGCTGTCGCCAAGTTAAGACCATTAAGAGCCAATTTCTCCCGGTCGAAATCTACTTGATACTCAGGTTGATAATCGGCACGACTAATACGAACCTCGCTAACACCCTTTATATCCCGGAGTAAAGCAGAGAGCTGAGCCGCTACACTATCGGTCTCTTCGAACGAATAACCATAGATTTCGTAATCAAGCATGGTCTCACCACCCATAGCCGACATACCACCACCTAAATTCACTTGCGATTTCTTAATTTCGGGATATCCCGCCAAATCTTTACGCATCAAATCACAAATCTCCGACAGTGTTCTCTTCCGTTCTCCCGGATCACTCAAACTGATATTAAAGGTCAAAATATGAGAACCGTTATCGGTCATCGAAGCATAGGTATTGTCTGTACTGGCTTGTCCTGCCGTAAAGTTACAAACTTCAATTTCGGGATATTGTTCCATCCATTGATTATACAACCGCATACCTATCTCTTTGGAAATTTCAGTACGCGTTCCAATAGGTAATTCCACGATTACCCCTATACGCCCATTATCCTGAGTAGGCATAAACTCCGTTCCCACGAACCGAACCAAGAATAAACTGAGAACAAAGAAAGACATACACGAAACAATAACTATCGTGCGGTGTCCTACAGCCCAATGCAACAAACGTGCATAGGCATTGTCGAAACTGTCCAATCCTCTCTCAATGGGACCGTAAAGTATCTTGAAAGCCTTAGATTGTTTCGGTTGCAACTTCAACATACGAGAACAAAGCATGGGAGTCAAGGCCAAAGCGCACACGATAGAAATAACCATAATAATGGTTACCATCCAACCTAATTGTTGAAAAAGAACTCCGGTCATACCTGTCACCAATGTCAACGGGAAGAACACGGCGATAAGCGTCAACGTAGATGCCACCACAGAAAGTCCCACTTCATTCGTTCCATGAACGGCGGCCTGCATCGGCTCACTTCCCCGCTCGATATGATTCGTCACATTTTCAAGTACCACAATAGCATCATCGACCACCATACCGATAGCGATCGAAAGAGAAGAAAGAGAGATGATATTCAACGAATTTCCCGTAGCCGCCAAATAAATGAACGATGCGACCAAAGATATAGGTATGGTAATGACGATGATAACAGTAGCTCTCCACCGACCCAAAAACAGGAATACCACAATCGACACAAAGAGTAATGCCAAAATAACGGTTTCGAACAACGTATCAATCGTGTTCCGAATATTATCCGAAGTATCGACAATCACACCCAATTTAACATCGCTCGGCAAATTTTTCTGTAATCTAGGCAGTGCTTCCATAACAGCATCGGAGATTTCCACAGAGTTCGCCCCCGACTGTTTCTGGACGATAATCATCGCCCCTTGTACTCCATTGTTATAGGTTTCTTGCGCCCGCTCTTCGACTGAATCGTGTACGACGGCGACATCTCTTAAATAGATTGTCTTTCCACCGAAATTACCGACTACGATATCGTTCATTTGCGTGGCGTCGCTAAACTCCCCTTGCACACGCAATGAATAAGTTTCCGAACCGACATCAAACGTACCTCCCGGTATATTCCTGTTTTCAGCGCCAATAACCGACGAAATAGCTTCGATACTGAGATTATAGGCTTCGAGTTTGACCGGATCCACATAGACTTGTATTTCTCTTTCGGGAGCACCGCTGATAGAGACAGAACCGACTCCACTGATACGCGCCAAAGGACTGGCGACGTTATCATCGAGGATTTTATACAGTGCCGGCATACTTTCATTCGCCTGAACAGAAAGCAGCACAATGGGAATCATATCGGAACTAAATTTGAAAATAATGGGATTTTCCGCCTCATCGGGCAGCTCCGATTTTACCATATCCAATTTATCACGCACATCGTTCGTCAGTACATCTATATCTTCACCGAACTCAAATTCAAGGGTAATCAACGATATATTTTCTTTCGACTCCGAAGTAATGTGCTTCAAATCGCTCACCGCATTCAGCGCATTCTCCAACGGACGAGTAAGGTTATTCTCTATATCGGCAGCACTGGCTCCGGGATACGCTGTCATGACCATAATCGTATTGGTCTCAATATCGGGATAGAGGTCAATAGGCAGCTTTGTAAGGGAAAAGATACCCAAGATAGCCACTGCGACAAAGCACAATGACGTCATAATTGGCTTCTTTACCGAACCTTCATATAGACTCATATAATTTTTCTTTAATGTGTGAATAGTTTAATTAGGTATCTTAAAATCACTCTGCAATTTTCACAGAGGCTCCATCTTTCAATCTGGATTGACCGGCGATCACAACTTCGGCTCCATTCTCTACACCAGAAATCAATTCATAAGTTTTGTCTATATGACGCCCTAACTGAACTTGATTAAAGGAAACCTTTCCATCTTTATACACGTAAACGAATCTGTCCCCAGAACCCGAACGTTTTACAACAGCCTGATCGGGTACTACGACACGATTGACATTCCCGAAATCAATATTTACGCGGGCAAACATTCCCGGACGAATGCGACTATCGGTATTGGGTATATTGATCTCGGTCACAAATGTGCGGGTAGCAGGATCTATCGTAGGATGTATCAACGATACTTTTCCTTTGAAAACTTCATCGCCATATACCTCGACATTTACATCGACCGACATACCTATTTTGACTTTCGTGAAATCACTCTCCGATACATTGACCAATACTTTTACAGGCTGTATCTGCATCACCGTTAAAATAGCCCCACTGGCCATATCGCCATTATCAAAATTACGAGCAGTCACCACTCCGTTTACAGGACTAACCAAAACCGTATTTTCATCTAAATTTCCATAAGCGGTCTTGGTCGTCTCATATTGCGTACGCAACTGATCTACTTGCTGCTGAGAAGCACCGCCTACGGCAAAAAGCTCCTTTACACGGTTATACTCCAACTCCAAATTGTCCAACTGTAACTTCTGCTGAGCTAAATTGGCTTGATCCAAATCTACCAATTTTTGTCCGGCATAGACTTTATCACCGACTTCTACATATATTTTTTTGATACGATTGGGGACAGACGAACTAATCGAATTACGCTTATAGGGTTCTACCGTAGCTGTATATGAAACGACCTGCGGAACAGCCTGCTCCATAACCTTAGCAATTTTCACAAGTTGAACAGTTTCTTCCTCAACTTGTTCGCTAGTCTCCTTCTGTCCAGAACAAGCGACGAACGACAAGGCCGCACAAACAGCCATTACGTTGAAAAAATGATTTCTTTTCATATGTTTATTTTCTTATATTATTCTATGAATGTATTACTTATCTTGGCTTTTCTCTTGTTTATATTGTTCCAAATCGGTATTACCCAACAGCAATTGTAAATCGGACTTTGCCGCTAAGAAATCGTATATGGCTTGATTATACGAGAGACGAGAGTTCGTCAAAGCCAAATCGGCATCGTTAAGCTCTACAAAAGTAGCGGAACCAATCTCGAAACTTTTTTGCATGATGGAATATGCTTTCTCGGCTTGTCGAACACCTTCCTTATTGGAAGCAATCTGTTTTATAGATTTCTGGATATTATCCATCGACATTTGCACTTGCATCGAAAGAGAGTTTACCAAGTTATCTCGTTGTAGTCCCAACTGCAAGACATTCGATTTAGCTTGTTTTATTTTAAAGTGACGAGCCCCTCCTTGAAAAATCGGCAGCGATAAAGAAAGTCCGACCGTAGAATAAGGATTCCATCGGAAATCGTCAAACATACCGCCATAACTCATCGATATCCAGTTGTAATTAGCTGTCGCCGACAATGTAGGAAACCAAGCCATGCGCTGTACATCGACTGCCTTTTTCAAATAGGCCGTTTGTAAATCCAATTTACGCAAATCGGTATTTTGTTCAAGCGAGGTATTGATATTCAAAGTCTCCTCATACATGGATGCCTCATAATCGTCTAATTTGTCGGTAACTTCTATATCAACCGTCATATCCATACCCATCAGAACCTTCAATTGAAGTTTACTCAATTTGACACTGTTCTCGGTTTGCAATAATGTAGGTTCAAGATTACGGACTTGCACCTCGGCCCTTAACACATCGTACTCCGAAGCCGTTCCCTGTTCAAACTTATTTTTGTAATCCCTTGCATTTAACTTGGCATTGTCATAACTCATTTTGATAACTTCATAGGAGTTTTGCGCCAACAACAGACTATAATATGCTTTCTCTACTTGATTAACCAAACTCAACCGAGAGGAACGGGCTGCTTCTACCGCTTGTTCGACATCGGCACTCGACAATTGAACGCTTTTCCACAATTGAGGGGCGATAATTGGTAACGAAGCACTAAACCCTACCGAATAAGTATTATCTGTCCCGACTTTCATTCCTGTTTCACCGGAAGAAGAGGAAGCTCCTCCTGTCTGCGGAACCTGAAACTCGGGGTGAAGCTGACTTATCGTATTGTATATAGGAGTAAACATGGCACTCATATCGAATGCTTCTGAATCCATATACATGGTTTGTTTCTCTATCGTACGACTATATGATGCAGAACCGTCTATACGAGGGAATAATCCTGCGATAGTTTCCTTTTTGGAATAATCTTTTTTCTCTATCTCCACATCGGCAACCTTAATCGTTGGATTCTCATTGAGCGCTATACCGATAGCTGTTTTCAAATCGAGAGTTACCGATTGAACTTTCTGTTCCTGAGCCCAAGATATTCCGGGGAAAAGGAACAGCATCAACATAGCACCGACTCGGTGCATGATCGTCATTTTGTTCATACGTTTTTTTTCATCATTAAAGTTTTTACCATCTTTTTATCTATTCTCCTCAAAAAATTCATCTGTATATTTTACTCCCTCCGGAGTAGCTATTCCTCGAATAAAGCTTTTAAATATCGTTTCAAAAATCTCGGTAAAAGTATATTTAGAATTAAATATTTGATCTGATTTTTTTAAAAGTTCAAATTGAAAAGTCAATAGCGTCGCTACAATCTCCATATTGATATCGGCTCGTATCACACCTTCACCGACACCTTCTTTCAATAAATCGACCGTAGCTTGTTTATGGCATTCCTTATCATTCTCATACTTATCATTAACTCTCGGATAATATCGTTCCATATCCACAAAAAACATGGGGCTTGTATTCCGCATGAAACGGAGGATATCTTCATAAACATTCAACAACAAATCAATCACATTCTTTCGATTGGCAAAATATACCTCCAACCGAGCCCTTCTTTCCATTTCCTGACTTTCCAAACAAGCCAATAATAACTCGTTCTTTTCCTTGAAGTTTTCATAAAGAGTCCGTTTCGAGATACCTAATTGAGACGCAATCATATCCATTGTAACAGATTTAATTCCGTTACACAAAAACATACGGGTTGCCTGCTTGATAATTCGCTGTTGTAACTCTGTATTCATAATAATTATCCCATTATCGCGGCAAATGTATAGAAAACTTTGGAAACCAAAATAGTTTTCACCGCTTAATTATGTGCTATTTCGTTAATAAAAACAAACGCTATTAGACCTAGGCTATCCGGGAAGCACATAATTATATAATAATCAAATATTTATATATTTAAAATAGAAAAAGAGAATAGGCATTTATAAAAAGAAACCCCGGTTATTTTTAACCGGGGTTTCTTTCAGTCTACTTTTCTACTTTATTTTTCTTCTCCATAGGTAGCAATTATACCCATTTTCGAATCTTCTATAAAAGATAGAATATAATCAATTTCGGGACTTGGCTCCACCACTTCTTTAATACGAAGCACTGCATTTTCAAGACTAGTACCCGACTGATATATTTGTCGATAAGCCAAAGCGATATTCTCGATAGTAGCCTCACCGAATCCTCGCCGTCTAAGAATAAATGCATTTATTCCCTTATATGTAATGGGATTATGTGCAGCTAAAATATACGGAGGTATATCTTTACCCGTACGGCAACCGCTTTTCACCAAAGTCCAGCTACCTACCCGACAGCGCTCTTTCACGATTACACGTCCGGCGAGAATTGCTTTACTATGAATATGACACTCTCCCGAGAGGTCACAATCGATACCTAAAATGCAATCGTCGTCCACACGGCAGTCGTGTCCGATACGTGTTCCTTTCAACAGACAAATTCTATTTCCAATGACAGTTTCTCCTTCGGGAGTCGTAGCTCTATTGATGATAACATATTCTCGAATCATATTATCGTCCCCGATAGACAACCGGGTAGCATCGCCTTTATAATGGAAATCCTGCGGCTCGGCGCCCAAAATAGCACCTTGAAAAACCCGATTGTTTTTTCCCATGACAGTTCCCGCCAAAACACTGGCGTATGGATATATCACACAATTGTCTCCAATGACAACATCTTTATCGATATAAGCAAAGGGGTGAATCGTCACATTGTTCCCAATCACCGCTTTGGAATCGACGTACGCTAACGGACTAATCATAGTATATTATTTTTAATTTTTACTTCGTATTTTCCTCTATTTCCCGACCTCCGCCTAAGGCATGATACAAACTGACGACAGCGACCATGCATTGATACGAATCGGAAATCTGGGACAACTGGGCATTCAACAACGACTGTTGAGCTGTAAGGACTTCGAGATAGGTCGAAGTGCCCAGCTTCATCAACGACTCGGTAGCTTCAACAGCTCTTTCCAAAGAAGCGACCTGCTGATTTCTATTTACAAGAGTTTCCTTTGTCGTTTGAATTTGATAAAGAGCATTGCTTACCTCTTTTCCTGCATTAAGGATTGTCTGCTGGAAATTAATAGCAGCCATCTTCTGCTGAGCTTTGGCAGCTTTCAGATTCGCGACATTACTGCCATGATTGAATATCGGTTGTACCAACGATGCAGCTGCAGACAGCAACACTTTTCCGGGATTAACGATCATGCTCCCGGCTGAGTTGGTCCATCCGGCAGATCCCGAAATTACCAAGTTGGGATAAAAGGCAGACCGCGCTATATTCGTAGTATAATATGCCGCAGCCAACGAGAGCTCTGCCGACCGTACATCGGGACGATTGGAAAGTAATTGAACCGGGACTCCCACTTGTAACATTTCGGGGAGTTTCTGGTCTTCAAACGTTCCTCTCTCGATCGACTGAGGCGCTTGATAAAGCAATGTGGACAAACTGTTTTCCGCTTCTCTTATCTGTTGCCGCAAAGCCGGTATCGAAGCCGCAATCATATAGCTATTCGCTTCACTTTGCGCTACCGCAGCTTCATTTGTCATGCCTCCAATCTTCATCGCTTTTATCGTCTCCACGCTCTTTTCCCACAACAAAGCGGTCTCTTCCGTAACAGCGAGTTGCTTATCGAGCATCAACAAGGTGTAATAACCATTAGCTATGGTAGCGATAATCTGTGTACGAACCGCTTGTTCATACGCTTCGCTTTGCATTAATACAGCTTTTGCATTGCGTTTTGAATTCAGCACTCTTCCAAATATATCGATCTCCCAACTTGCCGTAACCGGCGCATTGTAAGTCCATGAGGCTTTGCTACCATCGAAACTACTTACACCGCCTTGCGGAGTCAAATTCAACGTTGGCAAAAACGCCAAGCGAGCGGCATTGAAACTAGCCTGAGCCGCTTCTACTTGTAACATGGCACTTTGCAGATCGCTATTTTTTTCTAATCCAATGCGTATGAGATTCTGCAATATCGTGTCGGTAAAGACTTCTTCCCACGGCAAATTCCCCATATTCAAGGAATCTGCCGCAAGGGTATCGCCTGCCGCAACAGTATCTCGGAACAAGCCTTCTACATCGACATCGGGTCGATGATATTTATTATATATGTGGCAGCTATTAAACATAGTGAGCATAGCCAAACCACACACGGTATATAAAAGAATTCGTTTCATATATTCTCTGTTTTATAGAGTTACCTCAAATTTATTTGGAATATTGTTCAATCTCCGAAATAACCTCCGAATTATCAAGATCGTTCCATTTAAGAGGTTTAATCTTTTCTTGAATAATCTGGAAGACAACGAACAAAGCCGGAACAATAAATATCTGACATATCATACCGATGAGCATACCTCCCACGGCTCCGGCTCCCAGAGTGCCGTTACCGTTAGCACCTACTCCACTGGCAAACATCATAGGCAACAAACCGATAACCATCGCCAATGACGTCATCAAGATAGGACGCAGACGGGCTGCCGCTCCATCGATGGCCGCATTGATAATAGGCATACCCGTACGACGACGATCCAACGCAAACTCTACGATAAGAATCGCATTCTTCGCCAACAAACCGATAAGCATAATCAAAGCGATTTGCAAATAGATATTATTCTCGACTCCCATCATCAATGCAAATATAAAGCTACCGGCCAATCCAAACGGTATCGAGAGGATTACCGAAAGCGGCAAAATGTAACTTTCGTATTGAGCACTTAACAACAGGTAAACAAATACCAAGCACAACATAAAGATAATAGCAGTCGTACCACTGCTCGAACCCTGCTCTTCACGGGTCATACCCGAGAACTCATATCCATAACCTACCGGCAATGTTTCGGCGGCGACTTCCTCGATAGCTTTAATAGCTTCACCAGAACTATATCCGTCGGCCGGATTACCGTTAATAGTCATAGCCGTAAACATATTGAAACGCTTGATATTATCGGGACCATATACCTTTTTCAAGGTAATGAAATTGGTAATCGGAGCCATCTCGGAACCATTACGAATTTTTATGTTGTTCAGACTTTCGGGATTGGCCCGAGCACTCGGTTCTGCTTGTATCATGACACGGTACAATTTACCGAAACGGTTAAAGTTAGAAGAGTACATACCTCCCAAATAACCTTGTAGAGCCGCCAACACATCGCTCGGGCTAATACCGGCCTGTTTACATTTGGCGACATCGACATCGACCATATACTGCGGGAACGCAGGATTAAATGTCGTCGAGGCCATCGCTATCTCCGGTCGCTTCATCAGCTCAGCTAAGAAATTTTGAGCGACTTCATAAAAATGATCCAGCGAACCACCGGTCTTGTCCTGCAAGTTCAACTCGAAACCATTACTGATACTGTACCCCGGAATCATAGGCGGAGCAAAACACAATACACGGGCATCCTTTATTTCCGTAGCGAACTTCATATAAAGAGTCCCGATTACAGAATTGGCATCCATACCTTTTCCGGTACGTTCGTCCCAATCTTTCAATTTCACGATAAAAGAGCCATAGGTATTCCCTTGTCCACCGATAAAACTGAATCCTAAAATTTGTGTACGACTTTTTACTGCCGGATGAGTAGCGATAATACTATCTACCTCCATAAGAATTTTCTCCGTACGTTCCTGAGAAGTTCCCGGCTGCAAATCGGCTGTAATCATTATCGTACCTGTATCTTCATTCGGGACAAGTCCCGTAGGAGTGATGTTCATTAAAATAACCAAGACAATAACTCCTACGATAACTCCCGCAAACGAAAGTTTTTTATGATGGACAAAATGGGTAACCCCATTTTTATATTTGGAGAGCATCGTGTTGTATGCTGCATTAAACGCTATATGAAAACGATCGATAAACGATGTTTTTTTATTTTCATGTCCGTCTTTATTGTGAGGTTTCAATAAAATAGCACACAAAGCCGGACTCAGCGTCAAGGCGTTGATCGCCGAGAAACCAATGGCAAATGCCATCGTGAGACCGAACTGCCGATAGAATGTTCCCGAAGTTCCCGGCATGAAACTTACCGGAATAAACACCGACATCATCACCAACGTAATCGAAATGATAGCGCCAGAAAGCTCGCGCATGGCATCGATAGATGCTTTACGGGGTGACTTATATCCTTGATCCAACTTAGCATGGACTCCCTCGACGACCACTATGGCATCATCGACCACAATCGCAATGGCAAGAACCAATGCACAAAGAGTCAACAAGTTCAAACTAAATCCCATCAAATACAAGGCAAAGAACGTACCGATCAACGACACCGGAATAGCGATAGCGGGAATCAACGTCGAACGGAAATCTTGCAAGAAGACATACACTACAAAGAACACCAAAATAAAGGCTTCGATAAGGGTCTTGATTACCTCGTGAATCGAAGCAAACAGGAAGTCGTTAGCATTCAAAGTCGTTTCGATTTCCATTCCGGGGGGAAGGTCTTTCTTTATATCTTCCAACAAATTTGTAATATCGCCGATAATTGCAGTGGCATTGGATCCGGCAGCCTGATAGACCATCGCACTTACCGCATTATGCCCGTTCTGGAAATTTTTAAACCCATAGGTCAACCGACCTAATTCAATATCGGCAACATCTTTCAAGTACAAAATTTGCCCATCGTCGTTTGCTCGTATCACCATATTACCAAACTCCTCAGGGGTTTGTAAACGGCCTTTATAGGTCAAAACGTATTGGAACGATTGATTTCCCTGATCTCCGAACTGACCGGGAGCGGCTTCGATATTCTGCTCAGCTAAAATACCTGCAATATCCGCCGGCATCAAACCATATTGCGCCATAACATCGGGTTTCAACCAAATACGCATAGAATAGTCTGTCGCCATAACATCGGCAGCACCGACACCAGATACACGCTGAATTAAGGGGAGGACATTAATTTTTGCATAATTTTCAAGGAACTCCAAGCTGTACCGGTCGTCGGGACTGAACAGAGAGAATACCATCAACATACTCGTCTGACGTTTTTCGGTAATCACACCCACCCGCGTTACTTCTGCCGGCAACAGATTTTGAGCCTTAGCGACCCTGTTCTGCACATTCACGGCAGCCATATCGGGATCGGTTCCTTGCTTAAAATATACGTTGATCGACGCCGATCCTGTATTGGTTGCCGTAGAAGTCATGTATAGCATGTTTTCCACACCATTTATGGACTCTTCCAACGGAGCTATAACACTATTCAATATGGTTTGAGCGTTAGCACCTGTATAAGTTGTCGAAACTTGTATGGTAGGAGGGGCAATATCTGGATATTGCGTAATCGGTAAAAATACAAGTCCTATAACACCCAGTATGACCATAAAAATGGAAATAACGGTCGATAATACCGGGCGGTTGATAAATCTATCTAACTTCATAATCTTTTATCTATTTGAAGTTCTTGTTATTGATTATTTTGCGAACCGGCAGCCTTAATAGTCATGCCGTCCTTCAAAGTATTGACACCTTCTGTCACGATACGATCCCCGGCTTTCAATCCCGAAGTTACCATATACTCTTTTCCGTTGTCGATCGATGCAATGGTTATTTCGGTAGAAGTCACCGTAGAGTCGTCATTTAAAACATAAACAAATTTCTTATCTTGAATTTCGTAAGTAGCTTTTTGCGGAACCAAAATAGCATGGTCGTTTTTCATAGGAATCATGATAACGCCCGAACCTCCGCTACGCAACAACCTATTCGGATTTTCAAAAGTAGCACGCATATTCGAGGAGCCTGTCTGCGTATCTATAATTCCACTGACTGTTTCGATCCGTCCTTTCAACGGGTATATACTACCATCGGAAAGTTTCAACGATACAGTCGGAAGTTTTTGCAAAAAATTCTCAGCACCGTATTGTGCCACCAATTCCAAAATTTGCCGCTCGGTCATCGAAAAGTAAACATACATCTCGGAATTATCCGAAACAGTGGTAAGCGGAGTGGCCGAAGACGGCGACACCAAACTCCCCACACGGAAAGGAATCTCCCCCACTACTCCATCGAGCGGACTGATAACTCGCGTATAGGAATCGTTATTACGGGCATTTACCAATTGGGCTTCCGCCTGAGCCAACTGGGCCTTAGCCGAAGCATAAGAGTTTTCGGCCATTTGCAAATCATATTCGCTGATGATGTCTCGTCTCTGCAACTCCCGTTTGTTTTCTGCCGTAAGGCGAGCGGTTTCGGTACTGGCTTTCGCTACCTCTACATTAGTCTCGGCGACTTTCAATGCAGCTTTGTACGGGACTGTATCGATAACGAAAAGAACTTGACCTTTTCTTACGACAGACCCCTCATCGACTCTCAAATCTGTAATAAAGCCACTAACATTCGGACGTATCTCGATATCCCGCTTACCCTTAATTGCAGCAGGGTAATTGCTATACCACTCCATCGAATCGGGCTGTAATGTCATTACGGCATATTCGCGAACCATTCCGCTTCCATTCTGGGCATTTTTTCCTCCACAGGAAAATAAAAAAATACAAAGCATCGCACCTGCGATAGGCTGAATAAAATTTTTAGTCAATTTCATAAGCAACAAAAATTATTTTCAACGTTGATATTCCAAGTCGAGTTAAAATTTTATATTAAAAATTATTAAACACAACTTATTGATAAATTTAATCAATACCTACATAAAACCTTTATAACCCCTATAAACAGGGATTTTTCAAACACATTTCGAATGCTACAAATTTAGGCATAAACTCTGTATAATAGCTGGAAAGAATGAAAAAATAAAATAAATAAAAATTATATCCTTCATTCTATTACAAATTCTCTTTCAGAGATTTTATTTCGGCTGCAAATATAAATCCATCTTTACATACAAATGAGTCCTTTTATCCCCCTATTCAGGTCTATTTTTCTCATTCAAGATTATTTACAAGACAATTAGACTATTTTTGCTCCGAAAAAATAAAAATATTTATGACCATTCACATAACCGATATTCCCAACGAGAGCTTCAATCATTACAAACATGTTTTACATGTCGATAACGAGTTCGCTTTGATAGAGATTAATAAAGATAATATTTCGGATTTATCAAAATTCAACTATCCTTACAAAGCAGAAGCATTCACATTATGTATTGTCTTGAAAGGTTGGGTTAAAGGGAAAATAAATTCCATAGAGTATAACGCAATCGCTCCTTGCGTAATCAGCATTTATCCCAATCAAATTTTACAACACGATAGTAACAGCGAAGATTTTTATATCATTTGCATTGCTTTTACCAAAAACTTCGCCAGCAATATCGCATCGTATTCCAAAAATGAAATTTTATTATTAAGGTTCCCCCGGCAGGACAATATATCTCATCATTTATCTCAGGAAACTTTAACTGCATTATTGGACTATTGTGCTTACATAAAAAAGATAATAGCCGATACTGATAATCCTTTCCGAATAAAATCGATACAACACCTTACCGTAGCACTTTTCTATTCGACAGTTTGGAAACAAATAAGTTCTTACAAAAAAAACGAAAAGACAAGAGCCGACTATATTACCTACGAATTCTTAGATTTGGTAGAAAAAAATTTCAAAAAATATAGACAGTTGAATTTCTATGCCGACAAGCTATGTATTACAGCCAAATATTTATCTACAACCGTAAAAAATAATAGCGGCATATCGGCTAGCGAATGGATAAAGAGGTATGTCATTTTGGAGGCTCAAAGATTACTCAAAAATTCAAGTATGACGATTCAGCAAATCAGCAATGAACTGAACTTTCCCTCGCAAACTTTTTTCAGTAAATATTTTAAACATCAAATCGGATTATCACCCAAAGAATATCGAAAGAGCTGATTCCCCTTGTAAAACTTTTATTTTTAAAGAAATGTTTTTCTTAACATAAGAGATGGGATAAATTTGCTACATTTGTACTCGATATGCTTACAAAATAAAAGTAATTTAACTTTTAGGAATACAAATTAAACAGACGAACCACTAAATAGTATACTTATGTCAAAAGTTTCAAAAGAAGATGCCTTAAAATATCACAGTGAAGGTAAAGCCGGAAAAATAGAAGTAATCCCTACCAAACCTTATAGTACACAACGAGACCTGTCCCTAGCCTATACTCCGGGAGTAGCAGAACCGTGTCTCGAAATAGAACAAGATGCGGAAAAGGCGTATGAATACACGGCCAAAGGTAATTTGGTAGCAGTCATTTCCAACGGGACGGCTGTATTGGGTTTAGGCGACATCGGTGCTTTGGCCGGAAAGCCCGTCATGGAAGGGAAAGGCTTGCTATTCAAGATATTCGCAGGTATCGACGTATTCGATATTGAGGTCAATGAAAAAGACCCTGACAAATTTATTGCCGCAGTAAAAGCCATATCCCCCACTTTCGGAGGTATAAATTTGGAAGATATAAAAGCTCCCGAGTGTTTCGAAATAGAAACCCGATTAAAAGAGGAACTAAATATCCCCGTTATGCACGACGATCAGCACGGAACAGCGATTATTTCCGGGGCCGGACTTTTAAATGCTCTCGATATACAAGGGAAAAAAATAGAAGAGGCGAAACTCGTCGTTAACGGCGCCGGAGCCGCAGCCAGCTCTTGTACGAAATTATACATGGGATTGGGCATTAAAAAAGAGAACATCGTCATGGTGGACAGCAAAGGGGTCATCAGCACCAGCCGCACCGATTTGTCGCCGGCAAAAAAGCAATTCGCCACCGAACGAACCGATATAAAGACCTTAGCCGATGCCATGCGCGGAGCGGATATTTTTCTGGGACTTTCCGTGGCCGATGTCTTGACAACAGAAATGGTACAATCCATGAATGAAAAGCCCATCGTATTCGCATTGGCCAATCCTAATCCCGAAATATCTTACGATAAAGCAATGGCTTCTCGCAAAGATTTGATATTCGCTACCGGTCGGTCGGACTATCCCAACCAAATAAATAATGTATTGGGATTCCCTTACATTTTCAGAGGAGCTCTCGATGTTCGCGCTACCGCCATTAACGAAGAGATGAAACTGGCCGCTACGTATGCCATTGCCAAACTAACCAAAGAACCTGTACCCGATGTTGTCAACTCGGCCTATGGAATAAAGAGACTTTCGTTCGGTCCCGAATATATTATCCCCAAAGCTCTCGACCCCAGACTATTGACCGCAGTAGCCCCCGCAGTCGCCAAAGCAGCGATGGACTCTGGTGTCGCCCAGCATCACATCACCGACTGGGATGCCTACAATGACCGGCTGAAAAAGCTGATGGGATATGACAACAAGATGTTACGGGAATTTACCGAAATGGCCCGCAAAGAGCCCAAACGTGTCGTGTTTGCCGAAGCCAATCATGCCAATATGTTACAAGCGGCTTCTACGGCAATGAAAGAGGGTATTTGCAAACCTATTTTATTAGGGAACGATGAGTTAATAGGGAAGTTGGCAGAGTCCATAGGTGTAGATTTATCGGGCATGCAAATTATCAATTTGAGGCATCCGAACGAAGAAGACCGCCGTATCCGCTACGCACAGCTTCTTACAGAAAAGAGACAACGCGAGGGCATGACCTACGCCGAAGCTCATGAAAAGATGTTCGACCGCAATTACTTCGGTATGATGATGGTCGAAGCCGGAGAAGCCGACGCCTTCATCACAGGCACATACTCCAAGTATGCAGAGACTATACAGATTGCGAAAGAGGTTATCGGTATACGCGAAGGATACAAACATTTCGGAGCCATGCACATCATGAACACCAAGTGCGGGACTTATTCCTCGCCGATACACTCATCAATCGGAAACCAACTACCGAAACATTAATCGACATTGCAAAATTGTCCTATGACTCTGTAAGGTTTTTTGCCAAAGATCCTGTTATCGCTATGGTATCCTATTCTAACTTCGGGTCGGATAATCAAGGAAGTCCCCTAAGAGTACACGAAGCCATTAAAATTTTACACGAACAATATCCCGAAATCATCATCGACGGAGAAATGCAAATGAACTTTGCCCTCAATAATAAACTCCGAGACAAATCGTATCCGTTCAACAAGCTGAAAGGGAGAGAAGTAAATACGATTGTTTTCCCGAATTTAAGTTCGGCGAACTCGGCTTATAAAATGATGCTGGAAATGGGTGTGGCAGAGTCTATCGGCCCGATACAAATGGGATTGAACAAGCCTATTCACTTCACCGATATTGCCAGTTCGACGAGAGATATTGTCAACCTAACGACTGTCGCAGTTCTCGATGCCATTGTTCAGGAGCGTAGAAACAAACAATAAAAAAATGCACATCGTTTATTTCAGCCCGACGGGTGGAACCCGAAAGGCTGCCTATATCATCGGCAAAGAGATAGACCCTCAGGCTACAGAAATAGATATTACCGACCATACACGGCAACAGAACTCTTACGAGCTAAATGGGGAAGACACCCTATTAGTGGCTGTTCCTGTGTATGGAGGGAGAGTTCCTTCCGTAGCCATAGATCGACTGAAACGTATAACCGGGCATAACACCCCGGCTATACTCGTGGTCGTCTACGGGAATCGGGATTACGACGATGCTTTACTTGAATTAAAGACAACGATAGAATCGAACGGATTTCAAACCGTTGCTTGTATCGCCTGTATTGCCGAGCATTCTATCATGAGGGTTTATGCCAAAGGTCGTCCGGATTCTGACGATGAAACGATCTTAAAGAATTTTTCAGAACAAATCAAAACTAAATTGGTGCAACTGAAAAATGGAGAGAGTTTCACAGAAATACAAGTGAAAGGAAATGCTGATTATAAAATATATAACGGAGTACCCCTGAAACCTCGTGCCGGTAAAAAATGCACACAGTGCGGGAAATGCGCGGCATTATGCCCCACTAACGCTATTCCCCAAGAGAATCCCCGAATGACGGACGAAAGCCAATGTATCTCTTGCATGAGATGTATCGCCGTCTGTCCTCAAAATGCGAGAAAAATAAATCCACTGAAATTATTTCTATCTATTCGGGCTTTCAAGGAAAAATGCGAAACAAGAAAAGAACCGGAACTATTTATATAACAAGACAACAACGCTGATTAAACGACAAATACAGGATTATTTTCTCTCGAATGTTCGGGCGAAAAGTGGAAGCCCTCTGCCGAGAAAGAACAAATATCGTCGGGGTGGGATATTTTGTTTTTTAGAATATAACGAGTCATCGCCCCTCTCATCATTTTCGCATATATCACGATTGTCTTAAACCCGTCGCCTTTATATACTTTAAATTCGGGAGTAATTACTCGTACCCTTTTATTTATTCGAGACCAATCGAACGATTGCTGGATTTCACGGCTCGCCAAATTGACCAATATTCCACCAGCCGCTTTTGTATCGTCAATCAATTTATCGGTTAAAAGCGGCTTCCAATATTCCGAAACAGGAATACCCATCGAAGGCAATTCAACAGTATATTCCATGCGGTAGGGTTTTATTACATCGAGCGGCCGAGTCAATCCGTAACAAGCCGATGCCATACGCAGATGATTCTGAGCATATTCAAAATCGGCCTCGGTAAAATCGGCCGGCGAAATGTAACGAAAGACAATACCGGTATAGGCCAAAAGAGCCGGTAATCCATGCACGTCGGGCGAATGAAATACATTATATCTCTCTTTCGTCTGCAAGGCCAAATTACGATTTATCCCCAGCATACCCGACAGTTCTTCGACCGAATAACCAGCCATTTCCATCGCTATATGCTCGGCCTCATTTTTATATAACGGAACGGTAACAAAAGGGACAGTAGTTCTACTACTCCCTACCATCGTTTTTGCCGGAGACAACAAAATCAACATAACTCAATCAATTAAACCGTTTCTGCAACTCGTCATACGAGATGATAATAAAAACTGATTTGCCTTCGGGCGTATAAGCCGGTGTTTTCAAAGATAACAAATCATCGACCATAGACGACATTTCTTCCTGAGAAAGAGACTGTCCCACCGGTACAGCAGCAGTCTCGGCCAAAGTCCAAGCCATACGCTTTTGCAACGAGGCCTTTGCATCATGTTCTTTCTCCGAAGCAGTTACAAGCATTTGCCCAATAAGGTCTCGTACATCTATCCCTTCTATACCGGCCGGTATCGCATTGATAGAATAGCTATTCTGCCCCATATCGGCTAAATCGAATCCAAGTGCTATCAATTCTTCCCAGATTCCATGTAAAGTTTCTGATTGAGAGACCGTCAATTGCATGATTTCGGGGAACAAAACACGTTGCGAAGCCATTTCGCGAGAGGATATTCCCGCCATAAAACGCTCAAACAAAATTATGCCATGAGCCCGATGTTGATCTATCACCATTAACCCCTCAGTCGAAGAAGTCATAATGTATTTCCCTTTCAACTGCAACACAGTCCTACCGCTTTGATTCAGTTTCGACTCGAACTCAGGAAAAACCGATTGTTCCCCTTCACTAGAAAAATTAGAAACATATCCATCAGAGAAATCCAATTTAGACGGAAAATCGTTGTCTGAATCGGGCTGAACGGTCGAACCTTCTTTTGTATTGTTAAAGCTGCTATAAAGCTGCTGCCAATCATAGTTCGGTCTCTTCACAGAAGAACCGCCACCTCCTGCTCGAAAAGGATTATACGTCGTATCCACATGAACCGTAGGGGGAAGAACATGTGTACCCGGCTTCGATGTTGGAATTTCCGGTGCATCTTCCATATCGAAATCGATAGAGGGAGCCGTACTGAATTTTCCCAATGCTTCCTTTACAGACGCAGAAAGAATTTGCCAGATGGGCTGCTCGTTCTCAAATTTTATTTCGGTCTTAGTCGGGTGGATATTCACATCAATCGTCTCGGGATCGACCGTAAGATTGATAAAGTAATTGGGCATTTCACCGACCGGTATCAAATGTTCGTAACAAATCGTCACCGCTTTATGAAAATATGGATGGCGCATATACCGGCCATTTACAAAAAAATATTGTAATGCTCCTCTTTTGCGAGCAGCTTCGGGACGCCCCACATAACCCGAAATCTTCACCAAAGACGTTTCCGTTCCCAAAGAAAGTAACTGCTGATTAAGACTCTTACCAAAAAGTGCAACAATACGCTGCCTCAAATTGGTAGCCGGCAAATTATACAATTCCGAGTCATTATGGACGAGAATAAAACTAATCTGAGTATTAATCAATGCCATACGCTCAAACTCATTGAGTATATTGCTCAATTCCACCTGATTGGATTTAAGAAATTTACGTCGTGCTGGCACATTAAAAAAGATATTTTTTACCGCAAAATTACTCCCCACAGGAGTAGAAATCGCCTCCTGCCCTTCACATTGGGAAGCCGACATACGTATACAAGTGCCTACCTCATCGTCGACTCTGCGCGTACGAAGCTCTACCTGAGAAATAGCGGCGATAGAAGCCAACGCTTCTCCTCGAAACCCCATCGTACGTAGCGAGAATAAATCGTCGGCCGAACGAATTTTAGAAGTCGAATGACGTTCGAAGGCTAACCGGGCATCGGTCGGAGACATTCCTTTGCCGTCGTCTATCACCTGAATAAGAGTACGTCCTGCATCTTTCAAAATAATCTGAATAGACGTAGCTCCCGCATCGACAGCATTCTCCACCAATTCTTTAATTACCGAGGCCGGACGTTGTATCACTTCTCCAGCTGCAATTTGATTAGCCACAGAATCGGGCAATAAATGTATGATATCACTCATAATTCGACCAAATCTTAATGATTGAAGCGATGTTTTTTCTCTTCAACAACTTCTATTTTCACTTCTGGTTTTCGAAATATGTCTTCGGGGCTTACCGGCCTCAAATCACTATACCATTTATAGGCCGGTAAATATAGCTGCTCGGGCTTTATCAAGTCCAACGGAGTCATGCTTCCCTGCGGTTGAGGCCAAATAATTATCTTCTCCATCTGCTGATTTTTCAAGTACATTCTCAAAAATCCGCTTTCGGCTTTATTCAGCCCTGTCAATGTCGAATCCCGTTCCTGAGGATAGAAAATCGTTTGAGCATTGCCATTTACATCTATTTGACGCAACTGCCCTTGCTCAAACCATGCTTTCAACTCCTTACCGGAAACTTGATCATAAAAAACAGAATCTTTATGCTGTGCAGCAAAAGCAGACCCGGGAATCAAGGCCCAATCGACCGTACTGTCATTCATGTGTATACGAATCGTATCTCCGGTTATCTGATAATTTTCATTCCAAATGATAGGGAGTTTATACATGTGAAGGAGCGAATCTACCGACGTAAACTCCATAGAATCACAAACTCCCTGCGCATCTATCCTAAAAAATCTCACACCATGATAGGCCTGCAAAAGACGGGTGGAATCGGGCAATACCAAGTGAGATTTAAGAGTATCGGCATGCAAATACAACGTATCGCCTCGCGAAAACTCCAACAAGCGTGCCGAATCTGTCGCAAACGAATACTCGGTTCTTTCATTGTAAAAACCATATTGTCCTTCCATAATCACCGAACGAATGGAGTCGTTGAGCACCATATTACCGAACACTTCGCCGAATCCCGATCTCCTATCGTAAAAAATCGTATCCCCCGTAAGGCTCTGTCCTTTCGACGTAACCAAAGAACGATCCAAAAGCATCGATTTATCAGTTTCGGTATTATACCAACCCGCCGACGAATAAATGATATTACTATCCGACACAATAGTCGAAGGACCCACAATATCGGCAATCTTAGTCTGCGTATTATATTCGAGCGTATCGGAATATAATGTATATTTTTCATTCACCAACTGCACATCGAAATTGAAGACCGACTGTTTGGTATCGGGGGAATATTGACCATATACAGAAGTCAATTCATTCTGAGAATCAACCAATTTGCCCCCATCGAAATAATAGCCGATATTCGGAATCATCTCATAATTCAAACTATCGGTAAACAAAGTTACATCTCTGTTTTCCATGCGCACATTATTCCGCAGTCGAGCTATCTGCTCATCTCCACGATAATATAACACATCTCCATAAATAAACAGAGTATCGCCCTGCTCCATGCGAACATTACTAAATGCATCGAGTGAGTTGTCTTTTTCATAAAAATATGCACTGTCGCAGTACATATACATACTATCTTTCCGAAAGACAACATTTCCCCTCAATACTCGATAATCGGCACTCTGCTCCTTATCGAAAGTAAGTTCGTCACTATTCACCAAGTACACTTTATCGGGATCGTCCTGTTTAGGAAGTTTTTTTTCGGGAGTGCCCGATGCCGCCCACATACCAAGAGTAAGCAGGCATAAAATACCAACCAGTATTTTATGCCTTCTCTTTTCATCTCTTATTCTTTTTTGATGCCCCATTGGAGTCGATCTTATTTCTTTATCCAACCGTCATACTTAAATTCGCAGTTTCGCCAACCTTCTTTTATGCGGATATATGTCTCGCTCTGCTTCTTAGCCAACCACTCATTCAATATATCGGTCTTCTTCTTTTCCTCTACAATAGCTTTTAAGGTTTGATAATCATCAGACATATTGGCTTTATGTCCATCTATTCTGTTTTTCAGCTTTACGATTGCAACCACCTCTTTATTTTTACGTTCGTCGGTCATGACAAACGGTTTCGAAATTTCGCCCACCTTCAAATCGGCAACCACCTTAGCCACATCTTGGGGCAATTGTCCCATTTCGAACTTAGAATTTCCGGTTTGAGGGTTTACCATAAGTCCCTTGTTATTGCGAGTATCCTTGTCTTGCGAAACATATTGGGTTATTTCATCGAACGATATTTTCTTATCTATCAAATCTACCCTCAACGAATCGAGACGAACCAAAGCATCGGATATATCTTTCTCGGAAACGTGCGGACGAAGTAATATATGCCGAACATTTATACGGTCGCCTCTCTTCTCTATCAACTGTATAATATGGTAACCATATTCGGTCTCCACAATTTTAGAAACCTTCTTCGGGTCATTCAAGTTAAACGCGACATTGGCAAACTCCGGCACCAAATTGCTTTTGCTCACGAAGCCCATTTCTCCCCCCATCATGGCAGATCCCCGATCTTCGGAATAAAGAACCGCAAGAGTAGAGAAATCCCGCTCGCCTTTATTTACTTGTTCGCTGAAATCACGCAATCGAGCTTTCACATTATCTATTTCCTGCTGCGGAACCTTAGGATTCAAAGTAATAATTTGGACTTCTACCTGCATGGGAATATAAGGAATACTGTCGGCCGGCAATTGATTATAAAACTTACGCACCTCGGCCGGTGTGGTTTTTACATCTTTTACCAAATTTCGTTGTACTTCCTGTACGGTTCCCTGATCACGAATAACATTCGCCAACTCTTCACGAATTTCGGTTACCGGCTTTTTAAAGTATTCTTCCATTTTTTCCTTCGACCCGATATTAGCGATCAGATAATTGATACGAGCCTCTACTTGTTGAAAAACAGTAGCATCAGGAACTGTAATCGTATCCAGTTTCGCCTGATGCAGAAAAAGTTTCTGCACGGCAAGCTGTTCGGGTATTACACAATAAGGATCGCCATCAATACGTTGTCCGTCGTATTGCATTTGTCGATATTGCTCTTCAACCTCAGACTTATAAATAGCTTCATCTCCTATTATCCATACAACCTCATCGATAACATTGTCATCGGAAAAAGCCGGCAAAGACACCGCCATAAAGAAAAATAAAAGCCAATCAGTAACTTTACACATAATTCAATTATTTTATACTCTCTTTTTCAATAGATTTCTCACCTTTATACAACCACTTTATATCACCCGACTTCTCGGCATCCCGATACAGATTTTCTTCCAGCTCCCGATCAAAGTTCAACCGATTGCTATTTGTCAAAATTTCCTGAATTTGAGCCCGAGCAAAATCATAAGGCATTTCTTCTCCCGGCAAACGATATTCTGTAATATTCAGTAAATACCAATATCCGTTTTTATTAAATTCCAACTTATGATGTGTCTTTAAAAAGGATTCAGCATCTCCAAACTCGTATGGAATATTATTGACGATTTCTTCAAACAGTATCCACTTGTCATAAAAGTAGTCATAGATCACCGCATTTTTCAAAGCATATTTCTCGATCTTTTCTACTCCATCGGGATTTGTAGAACAATACCATTTTTTCAACTGTCCAAGATTGGGCGTATTCTCCGGTACTTTAAGAAACAACCCTTTCAAGATGGCTTCATGCAAACGAAACATTTCTGAGTTTCGCTCATAATAATCCAGCATTTCTTGTTCATCAAAAGACTTCGTCACCCGTTCATTAACCAATCTCTTACGATATTCGAATATGACTAAATCTCGTCGGTATTTCTCAACCAATGCATCAATACGTTCTATATCGGGAATATTCTTTTGTGCCATTCGATATAATAATACATCACAAATCCATCGACGGATATACTTGTCGGCAAAATCGGTACTATCAGCGCGCGAAAGTCCCTCTGGCATGGCATCGGCAAGCTCTTGACGCGATAGTATTTCATCGCCCACTTGTACCAATGAATTTTCATCGCTCTGTAACCCACTTCGGCATGCCGTAAAAAGGCATGCCGAAAATGCTGCGCATAATACTATTATCGAGACTTTATACATCTATATTACCTACATAAATATCCGCTAAATTACAACTAAATAATGGCAACTACGGCCTATTAACTGTTTTTAGGACATCTTCATAGATTTCTACCGGATATTTTTTATTGAGTTTCTTCACCCAAACTTTTTCAAGGTAAGTTTGGTAATCGGCCGTCACTTGTCCTCTCACATCGGTATACGCTTCCGGCATTTTCTTCAATAGTTTACCAGACACAAAAGCTATCGGCAACTTCTCATCGGCTTTCACCGGAGCTCCCTTAAATACCAATTCGTCAATTTTTTCATTATCTCCCTCAACAAACAAACCTCGTTCCACTTTTACTCTTGTTAAAGAGTCGGTATTGAACTCTCGATTCAACACGACGATTACAGAATCGTCATCGAGTTCTTTAATCCGGTTCTTTATGCCATCGGCGGTAGCCGCATCACAGCATTGAATCAAAAATCCTTTATAATGAGGTTTATCCCATTTGTATTTTTTCCTATTTTTCTTGAAAAACTTCTGCAAGCCCTCGGTATCTTTCGATGCTTTTTCCCAAACTTCCCTATTGCTAATTTCAAACAGCAACATGCCGTCTCGATATTCATTCATCAAATTGCGAAAATCGGGATACTTATCTTCCAAATGAGCCTTCTCGAAATCTAATATTTCCATATCGGCCATATAACCAATCATAGTCGAAACATAATCGGGTGCATTGACCGTCACATCACGGCCTTTGGACAAAAACGAGGCAAAATCGGCCACTGTATATGAATGGTTCTCAAATGAGAATAAAACACTTTGGTCATTATGAATAGCCGCTATATAAGAAGAATCGACTTTACCTAAATCGCCAGCCAATTTCATCAACTTCGCCTGCTGCGATTCTTCCAAAGAAAAGCCATAATCATTTTTCAATTTAGCCACCATCGCATTACGAGCCATGCTACCTCTTTCGTCTCGTGCCATCATTCGCGTAATCTCCGAGCGCATTTGTTCAAATGGCTTAATATCCCGCCGGTCCATTAACTTAATGATATGCCAACCATAGGGAGATAATACAGGCTCTGTAATATCTCCTTTATTTTTAAGAGCAAATGCAGCATCCTCGAACTCTTTTACGAATTGTCCACTACTCACCCACGGTAATTCTCCACCTCGTACGGCAGAAGCCTTATCCTCCGACCGCTCCTTTGCCATCGTAGCAAAATCGGCTCCCGACTTCAATTCTTCATAAATGGCTCGTATCTCGGATTCTTTCTGCGCTTTTACTTCATCAGAAGCACCACGAGGCACCAATATCATGATATGGGAAAATAGAAACTCTCCCGGATTGGGACGACGACTATGTACTTTTATAATGTGATATCCGAACTGGGTTTCCACTATATCGGAAACTTCTCCCGCTTGTAATGCGAAAGCAGCCTTTTCAAAAGGATAAACCGTACGTCCGCCTCTAATAAATCCTAAATATCCCTTATTCTGCCTCGATCCGTCTTCACTGAATTTCTCTGCCAACATTCCAAAGTCTTCACCCGCCTTGATTTTAGCCAATACCGATTCGGCTTTTTTCTTTGCCTCGGCTCGGTCCTCAGGAATCCGAGCATTCAATCCTATGAGAATATGGCTTACCTCCACATCTTCTTTCATTCGGTCATAAGCCTCATGTGCCAAACGGTCATCAACAGAAGCATCGATCAAATAGGGTTTAGCCAACTCTTCTCTATACCCCGCCAATTCATTTTTAAATGCCGAAGTCGTATCAATCCCCATAGCTTCGGCCTCGGCAACTTTCAACTTGTAGTTCTTAAATAGTGTAACGTATTCATCGAGAGATTTATGATCGATTTGTTGCTGGCTGTTCTTATTATAGATATACTCAAATTCCGATTTGTGAATATCTTTATTATTCACTCTCATAATAACAGGGTCGACATCGGTAGCCCACCCTCCAAACCAAGAATTTCCGGCAAGCAAAGCCGCTAAGAGCCATTTGTTTTTCATTGTGTTATGCACTACATTTTATTGAGACTTGATAGTCCCGAGTTATCAACAAAAATAATACACTATTTTAACGCTTCAAATATAAGAAAATTATATCGTAATCACTAAAATAGTGTATTCTTCCCAAAAATAAAAATCCACCTTCCTTATCGGAAAAGTTATCCTCTACTATAATTCGGAGCCTCGCTGGTTATCGACACATCATGAGGGTGACTTTCGGCTACACCAGCATTGGTAATACGAGTAAACTTAGCATCATGTAAAGCCTCTATATCCTTAGCTCCACAATATCCCATTCCGGCACGCAAACCGCCGACCATCTGATAAACCACTTCATATAAAGATCCTTTAAAGGGAACACGAGCCGCAATTCCCTCGGGAACCAATTTTTTAGTATCAGTCTCATTAGCTTGGAAATAACGGTCTTTCGAACCTTTCTCCATCGCTTCGAGAGATCCCATACCCCGATATGACTTATACTTACGTCCATTGAATATGATCGTTTCTCCCGGCGATTCTTCAACACCAGCCAGCATACCGCCCAACATAACCGAGTAAGCCCCAGCAGCCAATGCTTTTACAATATCACCCGAATAACGAATTCCACCATCGGCAATCAATGGCACACCTGTTCCTTTCAATGCTTTCGCCACGTCATAAACGGCAGATAATTGAGGAACCCCGACACCGGCAATCACCCGGGTCGTACAAATGGAACCGGGACCTATACCTACTTTCACTCCGTCGGCTCCGGCTTCCACCAAAAATTTAGCAGCTTCACCCGTCGCAATATTTCCCACAACGACATCGATATCGGGATATTTTGCTTTTATATCTTTCAATACACCGATTACGCCCTTAGAATGTCCATGCGCCGTATCTATAACGACAGCATCGACTCCGGCTTCTACCAACGCATCCACACGAGTCATCGAATCGGCCGTAACACCGACCCCCGCAGCCACACGCAGCCGACCTAATTTATCTTTACAAGCAAACGGTTTATCTTTGGCTTTCGTTATATCCTTATAAGTAACCAACCCTACCAAATGGCCGTCTTTATCGACAACCGGGAGCTTCTCTATCTTGTGCCTTTGAAGAATATCCGCAGCCTGTTGCAAATCGGTGGATTGTGAAGTCGTCACTAAATTGTCTTTGGTCATTACCTCGTCTACCAATCTTTCCAAATCGCGTTCAAAACGCAAGTCCCGATTCGTTACAATACCCACCAAAAGATTTTTATCGTCCACTACGGGAATCCCTCCTATATGGTATTCACTCATCATAGACAACGCTTCGCGCACCGTCGACCCACACTTGATTGTCACAGGGTCATAAATCATTCCATTCTCAGCTCGTTTAACAGCATGAACTTGACGGGCCTGAGCCTCGATACTCATATTTTTATGAATGACTCCAATTCCTCCTTCACGAGCGATAGCAATAGCCAATTGCGCCTCGGTTACCGTATCCATGGCTGCCGAAACTAATGGAATATTTAATCGGATATTGCGTGAAAACTGCGTCGACAACTCGACATTACGAGGAAGGACTTCGGAGTAAGCGGGGATTAACAAAACATCGTCAAAAGTTAATCCGTCCATCACCACTTTTTCTGCAACAAATGACATAATGGGGTTCATTAGAATTTTATTGCATGCAAAGATAATTATTTTTCGGCAAGCTATTATCTATACATGAAGATTTTTAAATTATTTATTTATCACCCCAAAAGCTAAAATAAAAAAGCGACAACCGATTATCGGAATGTCGCTTTTTTACTATTATTTCTCGGCTTTTAATTTCCCATCTCTGAAAGGAACTTGATACGTATCAAACGAATTTCTTCTTCGCTATACTCCATACCAAACTCCTCAATGGCATCTTCGAGACTATCGCTTTCACTCTCCTTGAAGTAGTCAAAAATATCGTCGATATGCTCGTCGTCCATAATCTCGTGCAGGAAATAGTCGATATTGATTTTCGTTCCCGAATAAACAATCGCCTCTATCTCATCGAGCAACTCTCCAAATTCAAGGCCCTTCGACTCGGCCAATTCATCAAGTGCAATTTTCCTGTCGATGGCCTGAATAATGGATACTTTCAATTTCGACTTATTGGCAACCGTACGCACCCTTAAATCTTCGGGACGCTCAATTTCATTTTCTTCCACATGAGCTTTGATGACTTTAACGAATTCTTCTCCGTAACGTTTCGCTTTACCTGCTCCTACCCCCGGAATATTTTGTAACTCCTCAATTGTAATCGGATAGGTTGTCGCCATAGCTTCTAATGAAGGGTCTTGAAAAATCACATACGGAGGAAGTTCCAATCGTTTAGCGATTTTCTTTCGCAAATCTTTCAAAATAGAATATAACTCGGGATCGACCGCACAAGAAGCTCCACCTTTCATGGGCACTTCTTCCTCCACCTCGTCAAAATCGACATCTTTGACAATCTTAAACGAAACCGGATTCTTCAAAAACGCATGCCCAGCCTTCGTTACCTTCAATAGTCCATAATTCTCAATATCTTTACCTATGTAGCCGGCTATCAATGCTTGTCGAATGACGGCGTTCCACGTGCGCTCATCTTCACCCTGTCCGCTTCCAAACACCTCTAAATCTTCATGTTGATACGAAAGTATTTGGCTCGTTTCTTTACCTAACAAGACATCTATCACATATTCGGCTTTAAATTTTTCTTTCAGTGCAATAATAGTTTCAAGAACCGCACAAAGTTGATCTTTTGCTTCCACTTGCTTTTTAGGATTTAGGCAATTATCACAATTTCCACAATTATCTTCCTCATACTCTTCTCCAAAATAATGCAGTAAAATCTTGCGACGACAAAGAGAAGATTCGGCATAAGCAGCAGTTTCTAACAAAAGCTGTTTACCAATCTCTTGCTCGGCAATGGGTTTTCCCTGCATGAATTTTTCGAGTTTCTGTAAATCTTTATTGATATAAAAAGTTATACACTGACCTTCTCCTCCATCTCGACCGGCTCGTCCCGTCTCTTGATAATAGCCTTCCAGACTTTTGGGTATATCGTAATGTATGACATACCTGACATCGGGCTTATCAATCCCCATACCAAAGGCTATCGTGGCAACGATAACATCTATTTTCTCCAACAAGAATGCATCTTGATTCTGAGTCCTAGTCGCAGAGTCCATTCCGGCATGATATGGCAGCGCACGAATTCCGTTTACCTGTAACAATTCTGCCAGTTCTTCTACTTTCTTTCGACTCAAACAATAGATTATACCCGATTTACCCTCCTGCGATTTTATATATTTAATAATGTCTTTATCGATATTCGCTGTTTTCGGGCGAACCTCATAATAAAGATTAGGACGATTAAACGACGACTTAAATACAGTAGCTTCCAACATGCCCAGATTCTTCTGTATATCATGCTGGACTTTCGGAGTCGCAGTCGCGGTAAGAGCTATTACAGGACGTACACCAATCTCATTAATAATAGGTCGGATACGTCGATATTCAGGACGGAAATCATGTCCCCATTCCGAAATACAATGGGCTTCATCTACCGCATAAAACGACACATTCACCTGTTTAAGAAAATCAATATTTTCTTCCTTCGTCAAGGATTCAGGAGCAACATATAACAATTTGGTTTTCCCCGATAAAATATCGGTTTTTACTTGGTCTATCGCAGTTTTGTTCAAAGAGGAGTTTATGAAATGAGCGACACCATCTTCGGCACTGAAATTCCGCATAGCATCGACCTGATTCTTCATCAATGCAATCAAAGGCGAAATAACTATCGCAGTACCGTCAAGAATCAACGACGGCAATTGATAACAAAGCGACTTCCCTCCTCCGGTAGGCATCAATACAAATGTATCATTCCCGGCAAGCAAATTTCTGATAATCGCTTCCTGATTTCCCTTAAATGTATCGAATCCGAAATTCCTTTTCAGTTCCTCAGTCAAATTTACTTCTTTTGCCATACGGTTACTCTCTTTCTCGTTATGTATATTCGCCGACCTTTATCGGTCAAACAAATTTATAAACAACTCCTCTTAATTACCAAATTTTTTCTTGCTGTTTTTTCTTATACTGCCAATAGTTTTGCTTTTTCTAACTTCTTTTCTGCATAGCTACGTGTTATATGCAATTTCTTTTTTGTCGAAGAAGGCGTTTCATACATAGCATCCATCATAATCGTTTCGACAATAGAGCGCAATCCTCGGGCTCCCAACTTGAACTCTACGGCCTTTTCGACAACATAATCAAGCATATCCTCATCAAACGAAAGTTTCACTCCGTCCATTTCGAAAAGTTTGATATATTGTTTGATAATCGAATTCTTAGGCTCTACCAGAATTCTCCGTAGCGCGGCCTTGTCCAAAGGTTGCAAATAGGTTAAAATGGGCAATCGTCCTATAATTTCAGGAATAAGACCAAACGATTTCAAATCTTGGGGCGCAATATACTGTAACAGATTTTCCCGATCTATACGACCATTGCTACCACCTCCATTATAACCTACGACATGGGTGTTCAACCTCATGGCGATTTTACGTTCTATTCCGTCAAAAGCCCCGCCACAAATATACAAAATATTCTTTGTATTCACTGGTATCATTTTCTGCTCGGGGTGTTTACGCCCGCCTTGCGGCGGAACATTTACGATAGAACCCTCCAATAATTTCAACAAACCTTGCTGTACGCCCTCACCGCTGACATCACGGGTAATCGAAGGATTATCGCTTTTACGAGCAATTTTGTCGATCTCGTCGATAAACACAATACCTCGCTCAGCCGCCTCGACATCATAATCGGCAACTTGCAGCAAACGGGTCAAAATGCTTTCGATATCCTCGCCCACATAACCGGCCTCGGTCAAGACAGTAGCATCGACAATCGTAAACGGAACTTTCAATAAACGAGCAATCGTCTTCGCCAATAAGGTCTTTCCGGTTCCGGTAGGGCCGACCATAATAATATTCGATTTCTCAATCTCAACATCATCATTATCGGCTACCTGCAAAACACGTTTATAATGGTTATAGACCGAAACCGACAAATAACGCTTGGCATCGTCCTGCCCGATAACATACTGATCGAGAAATGTTTTTATCTCTTCCGGTTTAGGTAAATCCTCTCGGGATACGGTCCATTTGGAACTCGCTTTTTTCTTTTTATGCAAATATTCTTCGGAAAGGAGATAGGCTTGCTCGGCACACTCGTCGCAAATGCAACCGTCACGCCCCGGCATTAATAATCTTACCTCATTTTCTCCTCTTCCGCAAAAACTACACTTTTCGCCCTTAGCCATTCCTAGAATATTATTTCATAGATTTTACCAATACGTCGTCAATCATACCGTATTCTTTGGCTTCAAGAGCAGTCATCCAATAATCACGATCGGAATCTTTCTCCACACGCTCATACGAGTTTCCCGAATGATCGGCTATAATGGTATAGAGTTCTTTTTTAAGTTTCTGTATCTCCCTTGCCGTAATCTCTATATCCGAAGCCTGACCTTGTGCGCCTCCCATCGGTTGATGTATCATAACCCGGGAATGTTTCAAAGCAAAACGTTTTCCCTTTGTCCCTGCAACCAACAATACAGCGCCCATCGAGGCGGCCATACCTGTACAGATCGTAGAAATATCACTGCTTATGAACTGCATGGTATCGTAGATACCCAACCCGGCATATACCGACCCTCCGGGAGTATTGAAATAAATAGATATATCTTTACCCGGGTCGGCAGAATCGAGATAAAGCAACTGTGCTTCTATAACATTCGATGTATAATCATCGATAGGAGTTCCCAAAAAGATTATACGGTCCATCATTAAACGCGAAAACACGTCCATCTGGGTTACATTCAGTTGGCGCTCCTCCATAATAGAAGGGGAAAGATAGCTACTGGTAAACTGCGCATATTGATCAAGGGCAAGTCCATTCATACCCAAATGTTTTACCGCATATTTTCTAAAATCATTAGTCATAATTATATCGTTTTTAGATTGTTTTTTTAATCCCTATTTTTAGTCAAAGATATAAATAAAAACAATTATACCCCAAATAAAATTCTGCTGCCCGGTCTTTTTTGCCAATATCTTCACAAAAAATAATACATCAACCGAACTACAAGCATCAATTAACTATATTGGAAGATTTCAAACAATGAAAAGCCCCGAAGCCATTACGTCTCGGGGCTATCGATAATTATATCGATTTTATTACTCGGCAACTTCAAACATTTTCTGGAATTTATCCATCGTCACTTCTTTGTCCGTAAGCGTTACAGACTCCTTAATGGCAGTTTGAATCTTCTGCTCCGTAGCTTGGTCAATAAGACGCGAACGAGACTCTTTGCTCGATAACATTTCCCTAGCATAACGTTCGAGAACATCATCGGGAACACCTGTCATACCATATTGTGCGAACTGACTTGCCGCTACCCGTTTTGCCAAAGCCAACAAATCGGCATCATCGACATGAATATCGAATTGTTTTACGATTTGTTCTTTAATCAACTGCCATTTCAAATCGGGAACCATCTTCGCAAAATCCTCATCGATATTTTCAGCTTTACGATTTTTATCGGTAGCCAACAACCAACGTTTCAAAAATGCATCGGGCAAATCAAACTCACCTACTGCCTTTTCTATCGCAGCACGTGCATCAATCGAAAATTTATAATCGCTTTCAGGAACCAATTGATGCGCTATCATTTCACGAAGTTTAGCAAAATATTCCTCTTCTGTTTTTACAACATCTTTACCGAATACATTGTCAAATAATTCTTGATTCAATTCGGCAGGTTGCAAATGTGTGATATCTGTCACTGTCATCTCGAAATTCGATGTCACATTGGCAGCTTTTTCCTTATCGATATTCAACATAGAGGCCAGTTCTGCGACCGAAGCATCACAACTTTTCGAAGGATTGAACATCACTTTGTCACCCTTCTTCACGCCGGCAAATTTAGCTTTTTCCTTGTCATTCTTGAAATATGCAGGAGAAACGATGGTACTTTCGACCGTAATTCCCCCTTCTACCGGAGTCCCTTTTTTTACCATTTCTACCATCGAACCTTTGATAAGGTCTCTTTCATCGGTAGACTCATCTACCGAAATCTGTTTACCGAAACGTGACAAAAAGGATTCATTCTGACGTTTTACCATGTCATCATCGACAGTAATCGTATAGTAAGGTACTTTTATTTTTTTATCGACCTTTACATTCAATTCGGGGGCTAATGCCACATCAAAACGGAACGTGAAATCGTCTTGTGTATCCAAATCGACAGTCATATCTTCTGCGGTCATCGGCTCGCCCAAGATATTGAGCTTATTATCACGAATATAATTGTACAGAGACTCGGAAACCAAACGATTAATTTCTTCAACTCGAACCGATTTTCCAAACATCTTCATGAGCATACTAAAAGGAACTTTCCCTTTTCTGAATCCGGGAATATTCGCTTTTTGCCCATAAGCACGAAGAGATTTGTCTACTTTTTCCTGATAGTCAGCCTTTGAAATTTCAATCGAAATCACGGCATTCAGGTTGTCAGTGTTTTGATGCGAAACGTTCATTCTTATGATTTTATTAAATTAGACTCACAAATTTATTCTCAACTTTCCACAAAAAGCGTGCAAATTTGAGAGCGCAAAATTAGTGCTTATCTTTCGATAATCAAATTATTATTAATTTTTTTCTTTCTACCTATATCGTGAAAAGACTTTCCACTCTGCAAGAGCAGCCTCCTTTGAACCCCAATACCCCACCTTATTTCGTATCGGACATCAATTGTTCAAAAAAATCGTCAAGCTCTTTATCCATTTTTTCCCAAAAATCATCGTGCAAATAGATATTCTCATCGTCCAATGTAATCAAATCGGCGACAGGCTCCATCTCATTATCTACCAACACGACAGAAAAAGGTGGTATAATATCCAGCGAATGTAAAGCAAGATTCACATCTTCATGACTCAACACCTTCCTCAGAAAAGCAATTATCACAGCATCCGAACGTTCTCCACTGGAATCTCGCCACTCGTCCAATCCATCAATTACCGATTGCACCAATATATTTTCAGTATCATCAAATACCGAAAACAACTGTTCATCGTATTTCACCTGCACATACATATCGGTCAAGGACATCGCCTCTGCACGCGCCTTCTCCACTGCCGTACAAAAAGACTCACACATTGCAGAAAAAAGTGTTAATTCCGAAGTTTCCATAAATACATAATTATTTGTACTTCAAAGATAGTGTAACCGAAGATGGAAACCAATTTATTTAGTCACGCCCGGCTCAACTTACCTTTACATTCACGACAAAGATAGCGAAAAAATCCGTAGACATCGCCGTTATGCAAAATTTTCTCCTATTCGTCACATACAAAGCAAGTTTCAAATACCATATACAAAACGATGCGATAAAAAAAATCTCGTTTTATTCAAAAATATATAACTATTTGTTTGGATTCAAAAATGATTTCATTACATTTGCAACATCAAACTCATATTTGACAGGCAATGAAGAATTTTGATTTTGCATATTACTTTTACTTTTATTTTTATTTTGGAGAAAAATAGAAACGGGGTTTTATGCAAAAAAAAGAAATAGAAAACAATTAAGAAACTTATGATAAAATCCCGTTCAATACGAACGGGATTTTTTATTTATCTTGCTTATGAATAAAAAAGTCACCATACAAGGCATAGCCGGTTGCTACCACGAGGCCGCCGCCCGATCTTATTTCGGGGAAGAAGAAATAGAAACGGTTCCCTGCTCGACATTTCCCGAAATGTTCGACCGCATGAATAACGACCGTTCTTTATTGGGTATCATTGCCATTGAAAACACCATTGCAGGCAGCATTTTACAGAATCACGAACTATTACGAAAAAGTGAATTAAGTATCATAGGAGAATATAAATTACGTATTTCTCACGTACTGGCCGCACTACCGGGAGAAACTATGGACGATATCCTCGAAGTGAACTCTCACCCCATGGCATTAATGCAATGCGGTGATTTTTTACAAGCTCACCCTAAAATGAAAGTTGTAGAAAAAGACGATACGGCCGGTAGTGCCCAAGAAATTTCGCACCGTCATCTTTCGGGCCATGCCGCCATTTGCGGCAAACTGGCTGCCGAAATTTACAACATGAATATCTTGGCAGAAGGTATCGAAACCAACAAACGAAATTTCACTCGTTTTCTAATTCTTGCCGATCCTTTTCACCGTGAAATTTTAATAGCAGGCAAACGCATAAACAAAGCTTCACTTGTTTTCAGTTTACCACATACACAAGGCAGTTTATCAAAAGTACTCACCATACTTTCTTTCTATGACATCAACTTATCCAAAATACAATCCATGCCCATTATCGGGAAAGAATGGGAATACCGATTTTATATAGACCTTACATTCGATAATTTTACTCGATACAAACAATCCCTCGAAGCAATAAGACCTCTAACAAAAGACTTTAAAATACTCGGAGAATATGCAGAATTCAATCAACCCCTTTAATATCAGACCCGCTAATCGGGTAAATAACATAAGCGAATACTACTTCTCAAAAAAGTTGAAAGAAATAGCCGAACTAAATGCCCGCGGTTTGGATATTATCAGTCTGGGCATAGGCGGGCCTGACAGGCCGCCCCACCCCGAAACGATTGAAACCCTGTGTACGGAGAGCCGGAAGTCTGATGTTCACGGATACCAACCTTACATAGGCATACCCGAACTACGCCGAGCCTTCGCCGATTGGTATAACAGATGGTACAATGTAACACTCGATCCTCAAAAAGAAATACAACCCCTTATAGGGTCCAAAGAGGGTATATTGCACATCAGTCTGGCATTTCTCAATGCCGGAGACGGGGTATTGGTTCCCAACCCGGGATACCCCACATACAGTTCCGTCAGCCGACTGGCCGAAGCTGAAATTTTCACCTACGACCTCGACGAAAATAACCATTGGCAACCCGACTTCAAGCAATTAGAGTCGTTACCGCTCGATCGTATAAAGTTAATGTGGGTCAACTATCCCAATATGCCTACGGGAGCCAAAGCATCTATGGAATTGTTTACCAAGCTGGTGGATTTCGGGAAGCGTCACAACATAATCATCGTGAACGACAACCCGTACAGTTTCATTCTCAACGACAATCCGATGAGTATACTAGCTGTCCCCGGGTCTAAGGACATTTGTATCGAAATGAATTCTTTAAGCAAATCTCACAACATGTCCGGTTGGCGAATCGGTATGCTTGCTTCCAACCCTCAATTTATCGAATGGATTTTGAAAGTGAAAAGTAATATCGATTCAGGAATGTTCCGTCCGCTACAAATGGCTGCGACAAAAGCATTGTCATGCGGCCAAGAATGGTATGACCAATTAAACGAAGTGTACCGTAACCGACGTGATATCGCAGAAAAAATCATGAAAGCTCTCGGTTGCAGTTATGATCCTTCACAAGCAGGATTGTTCGTATGGGGAAAAATTCCCGATAGTGCAACAGATGCCGAATCGTTAGCCGACGAAATATTATACAACGCGCACGTCTTCATTACTCCGGGATTCATTTTCGGAAGTCGAGGGAACAGATATATTCGCATTTCGCTTTGCGCCCCCGAAAAAAAGATGCAAGAAGCGTTACACCGTATAGAAAAAAATCAAATAAAATAAATAACAATACCATTATGGAAGATTTACAATCAATTTTACTTCCCGGAATAGACTCTAAACGCCCTATTATCATAGCCGGCCCATGTAGCGCCGAAACCGAAGAGCAAGTAATGACCACAGCGAAAAGCCTCGCCGAGCGCGGCATTAAAATATTTCGTGCAGGTATATGGAAGCCTCGTACCAAACCGGGCGGATTCGAAGGTATAGGCGTAGAAGGCCTTGCTTGGTTAAAACACGTCAAAGAAGAAACCGGTATGTACACGGCAACAGAGGTTGCCACTGAACGGCACGTATTCGAAGCATTAAAACATGGTATCGACATTTTATGGATCGGAGCACGCACGACCGCCAATCCCTTTGCGGTTCAAGAAATAGCCAACGCACTGAAAGGTGTAGACATTCCGGTACTCATCAAGAATCCGGTAAATCCCGACTTAGAACTATGGATAGGAGCCGTCGAACGCATTTATAACGCTGGTCTCCACCGACTGGCAGTCATACACCGGGGTTTTAGCAGCTACGACAAACAGTTGTACCGCAATATGCCTCAATGGCACATTCCCATCGAACTACGTCGCCGTCTCCCCAATCTTCCTATTTTTTGCGACCCTAGCCACATCGGCGGTAAACGCGAACTTGTAGCTCCATTGAGCCAACAAGCGATGGATCTGGGATTCGACGGACTAATCGTTGAATCCCATTGCGACCCCGATTGTGCATGGAGCGATAAAAATCAGCAAGTGACCCCCGACGCTCTGGACTATATACTCAACATGTTGGTAATACGAGAGACCACACAGACGACAGAAAACCTATCGGAACTACGTCACCAAATAGACAACCTCGACAATCAACTGCTCGAACTGTTAGCCAAACGCATGCGCATATCCAGAGAAATCGGGCAATATAAAAAAGAGCACAGTATGCCCGTGCTGCAAACTAACCGCTATGACGAAATCCTACAAAAACGCATGGCACAAGCCGTTGAGTTGGGAATGAGCGGAGAATTCATGAAAGAAGTGATGCAAGCCATTCACGAAGAATCGGTACATCAACAAATGGATATTATTAATAAATAAAAACAATGAAAATAGTAATTCTCGGAGCCGGAAAAATGGGCTCTTTCTTTGCCGATGTACTCAGTTTCGACCATGAAATCGCCCTATACGACATAGACCCTCATCGACTGAGATTCGCATTCAACACTTTGCGAATGACCCGGCCAGAAGAAATACAAGATTTTACGCCCGACTTAGTCATCAATGCGGCAACCGTAAAATATACGATAGAAGCGTTTCAAACCGTTCTCCCCTATTTACCGGCTCACACAATCCTATCGGATATTGCTTCGGTCAAGACCGGATTACCCGAATTTTACGCCCAAGCCCGACACCCATTCGTATCGACACACCCTATGTTCGGACCGACATTCGCTAATTTGAGCGACCTAAGTACGCAAAATACAATTATCATTACCGAAGGCGACCACATGGGCAAAATCTTTTTCAAGGATATTTACCAGCGACTGAGATTGAATATATTCGAATACAGTTTTAAAGAGCATGACGAAACCATAGCTTATTCGCTCTCGGTTCCATTCACTTCGACGTTGGTGTTCGCCTCGATTATGAAACATCAAGAGGCTCCCGGCACGACATTCAAAAAACATATGGACATAGCAAGGGGGCTACTTTCGGAAGACGACTACCTGCTAACCGAAATTCTTTTCAATCCCAATACTCCCGACCAAGTGCGGGGAATACAGAAACAGTTATCGTCTCTCCTCGATATTATCGAGCGTAAAGATTCCATAAAAATGAAAGAATACCTCACCCAAGTGAGAAAAAACATAGAATAGCTCAAAATCATGAAAAAGGCTTGCTTAACGCAAGCCTTTTTCATTTCACGCACGCCCTGCCTCACCAACTTTATAAAATGAAATTGATACAATATTTTCATGGATTGCAAAAGAATATTTATATTTGTAGGTTAACTTAGGCGTATATATAAGCGCACTAACAAACCTATGGATTAACATGAGAAAATATAATACGTTCCGTATTTCATGCATAGCCTTATTATGGGTATTCTTATGCGTTCTTCTAATTAGGGGAAGAGGCATCGACGGGCAAGCTCTGTTCGCTATCATTGCTTCGGGAATCATTGTATTCGTTCCACTCTACAAACGATGGAAGCAAGAGAGTAAAGGTAAATAGTACCATTGTATTTACGTAAAAGAGACTAAAAATGAACCCCGACAATACAGAACTACTGAAACAAATAAACACACCCGCCGATTTACGAAAATTACAGGTTAGCGAGCTACCCCAAGTGTGTGATGAAATCAGGCATTTCATTATCAATACTCTCGCCCATAATCCGGGACATTTTGGGTCTAGCATGGGGGCCGTGGAATTGACCGTGGCCTTACACTATGTATTCGACACTCCATACGACCGCATAGTTTGGGACGTGGGACATCAAGCCTACGGGCATAAGATTTTAACTGAAAGACGAGACAGATTTTATACTTGTCGTAAACTCAACGGATTGAGTGGATTTCCAAACCCGGCCGAAAGCGAATACGACGCTTTCATCGCCGGGCATGCATCTAATTCCATATCAGCAGCATTAGGCATGGCCATTGCTACACAACTGAAACACGAACAAAAAGAAAGAAAAGTCATTGCTGTCATCGGAGATGCATCCATTGCCGGAGGATTAGCCTTTGAAGGATTGAATAACGCCTCCATCAGTCCTAATAACTTGCTCATCATACTGAACGACAACGATATGGCAATCGACCATAATGTCGGAGGGCTAAACGAATATCTAGTAAACATCACTACATCGAAAAGCTATAATAAACTCAGATACGATGCTTATCGTACCCTACGTAAGCTAAATCTGATAGACGATGAACACAGGGGGGCCATTTTACGTTTCAACAATAGCCTAAAAGCATTGCTAACCAAGCAGCAAAACATTTTCGAAGGTTTAAATATACGATATTTCGGTCCCATAGACGGGCACAATGTGGTTAATATCGTCAATAAACTCAACGATATAAAAGATATGACCGGTCCGAAAATACTTCACCTACGTACGATCAAAGGGAAAGGATATGCTCCGGCCGAAAAAGAACCGACTATTTGGCACGCTCCGGGCTGTTTTAATCCAGAAACGGGCGATAGAATTACCGTAACAGAAGAGCAAAAACCTCCCAAATTTCAAGATGTATTCGGACTCACGCTTGTCGAATTGGCTAAAAAAAACGATAAAATAACAGTTATCACACCTGCAATGCCAACGGGAAGTTCCACCTGTTTTATGATGGAGAAATTTCCCGAAAGGTCTTTTGATGTCGGTATCTCCGAAGAACATGCCGTCACCTTTGCCGCTGGTTTGGCCAAAGAAGGATTACAACCATTTTGCAGCATCTATTCGACTTTTCTCCAAAGAGGATTCGACGAAGTCATTCACGATGTCGCCATACAAAACTTACCGGTAACATTTTGTATCGACCGCGCTGGACTCGTGGGAGAAGACGGGGTTACCCATCACGGTGCATTCGATATGTGCTATTTGCGTTGCATACCCAATATGACTATTGCTGCACCTATGGACGAACATTATCTGCGACATCTCATGTACACAGCACAACTATCCGACCGCGGGCCGTTTGCCATTCGCTATCCTCGCGGTTGCGGAAGTCATGTCGATTGGGAATGCCCTATGCACGAAATTCCTATCGGGAAAGGTCGCAAGCTCTACGACGGAAATGAGATAGCCGTACTGAGTATCGGGACTGCGGGTGTCGCGGCACGACAAGCCGTAGAGCGGGCCCGAAAGACAGGTGTAAAAGCAGCTCTCTACGATATGATTTTTGTCAAACCCATTGACGAAGAAATTCTTCACGAAGTAGCCCAAAAATACAAACGAATCATAACCGTAGAAGATGGATGCATAACAGGAGGCTTCGGAAGTGCTGTATTAGAATTCATGTCCGACAATGGATATACACCCCATATAAAACGAATAGGAATCCCCGATAAATTCATAGCACAGGGGACAGTTAAAGAACTACACCAACTATGTGGTATAGATGAAGAAAATATTTACTCGGTAATTATTGGTAATTGGTAAATCATAGAAATAAAAGAGAACTAATAATTATGAAAATAATCATTGCTGGAGCCGGAGAGGTTGGAACACATTTAGCAAAACTGTTATCCCGAGAAGAACAGGATATTATTCTAATCGACAATGATGAAGAAAAACTACGAGAACTCGATGCCAATTATAATTTAATGACTGTCATCGGAAACCCTACTGCATTCCAAACATTAAAACAAGCCCAAGTATATAAAGCCGATTTATTTATTGCTGTCATGCCCTTCGAGTCTCGTAATATCATGGCATGTACAATGGCATCGAAACTAGGCGCAAAAAAAACTCTGGCAAGAGTGGACAACTACGAATACCTTTTGCCTGAAAATAAAGCCTTCTTTGAAAATCTGGGAGTAAATGAACTGATATATCCCGAAAAACTGGCCGCAGAAGAAGTAATAACCGCATTAAAACACACCTGGACACGCAACTGGTTTGAACTTTGTAATGGAGAATTAATCGTACTAAGTGTAAAATTACACGACAACGCTAAAATTCTGAATAAAAAACTCTATGAACTTACAACAGCCGAAAGCCAATTTCACATCGCGGCCATCAAACGTATACATGAAACTATTATTCCAAGAGGAAACGACGAAATAAAAATAGGAGACATCGCATACTTTACCACGACTCCTAATCATATACAAGAAATTCAAAAACTCTCAGGTGAAACAGAAGCAGAAATTCACAAAATAATGATCATGGGAGGCAGCCGTATCGCTATACGCATATCGAGTTACGCGCCTGATAATATGGCAATAAAACTCATCGAATGCGACAAGCAAAAGAGTTATAAATTAGCCGAATACATGAACGATATAATCATTATTCAAGGAGACGGACGCAATGTGGATCTTTTGAAAGAAGAAGGAATCCGTGACATGGATGCATTTATAGCATTAACCGATAGTTCCGAAACAAATATATTAGCTTGTTTAACCGCCAAAGAATTAGGGGTAAAAAAGACTATTGCAGAAGTCGAAAATATCCAGTTCATTTCTACTGCCGAACGGCTAAATATAGGAAATATCATCAATAAAAAATTACTAGCGGCCAGCCGTATCTTCCAATTGTTGCTCGACGAAGACTCCTCAAATGCTAAATGTCTCGCATTATCCGACGCCGAAGTCGTAGAATTGGTTGCAAAAGAAAATTCTAAAATTACCAAAGCCGCAGTAAAAGACCTAAAACTCCCGTCCGATTTAACAATCGGTGGATTGGTTCGTAATGGACACGGCATGGTCGTAACCGGAAACACATGGATACAACCGAATGATCACGTCGTTATTTTCTGTCTCGACACAGCATTACATAAAATAGAGAAGCTTTTCAATTAGGAATATCATGCCCAAAATTAACTTTCATGTCATACTGAAATTCATCGGAATATTACTATGCATGGAATCTATATTCATGCTCGTTCCGTTTGTCGTAGCTCTTATTTATGGAGAAGGAGATGCGCCGGCCTTTATTAAATCGGCATCAATAACTGCAATCGTTGGTGGTATATTATTCTACATTTTTAGAAATTCCCGTAACGACGTAGGAAAGCGTGAAAGTTATTTACTGGTAACTTCTATATGGCTTTTCTTCTCGGCTTTCGGGATGCTCCCATTTTGCTTAATGCCCAATCATTTGAGTATTACAGACGCTATTTTCGAAACGGTATCCGGTCTAACAACGACAGGAGCTTCCATTATAGAAAACGTAGACGTTCTTCCACATGGTATTCTCTTTTGGCGCAGTTTCATGCATTTTATCGGAGGAATGGGTATCATCTTGTTAACAATCGCCATACTGCCCATGCTCAACCATCAGGGTGGATTACTTTTATTTAATTCCGAAGTAACCGGTATAACAACCGAAAAATTGAAACCTAAAATCGGAGAAACAGCAAAAAAATTATGGAGTGTATATATCATACTCACCATTATTCTCTGTCTCCTATTGTGGTTGGGTCCCATGAATCTTTTCGATGCTATCTGTCAAGCATTTTGCGTCATGGCAACAGGTGGATTTTCGACCAAACAAGCCGGTATAAATTTTTGGAACTCCTCTTACACAGAATATGTCATGACTATATTCACATTTATTGCAGGTATAAATTTTGCTTTGGTGTATAGAGCCGTAACCGGAGATTTCAAAAAACTATTACACAATGAAGAAACCAAATGGTACACGGCAATTGTATTAGGCGCCACTTTATTAGTCATTACAGGACTATACATAACCGACCAAAACGGCTCCTTCGAAGATACTTTTCGAAGATCGCTATTCTTGGTTGTAACAATTGTTACGTCAACCGGATACACCGGAGATGACTATGTTGCTTGGGGCCCATTTTTTACAACTATATTTTTACTACTCATGTTTTTCGGAGCTTGTGCCGGCTCCACTTGTGGAGGAGCAAAAATAGACAGGCTGGTGGTCCTCGCCAAAAATACAAAAAATGAACTTTACAGAGTCATACACCCCAATGCTATATTACCTGTACGCGTAAATGGGAAAGCCATATCTCACGAAATAGTATCCAAAATATTAGCATTTATCTTAGTATATGTCATGGTACTTATAGCAGGGTCTATTATCCTATCGGCATTGGGGCTGTCTATGGAAGAAGCATTCGGTTCGACACTTTCCTGCCTCAGCAATATCGGTCCCGGGGCCGGTTCAACCGGTCCGGCAGGTAACTATGCTTTTATCCCCGATTTAGGAAAATGGACTTTGTCAATCATCATGCTCATCGGCCGGCTTGAACTGTTTACAGTCCTCATTTTATTCACATCTTACTTTTGGAAAAACTCATAATATTGTTGAGAATAAGTATTTTTTGTACATTTGTATCTAATCTAAAATCCAAAGCGAAGTATTCTCATAATATGCCTACAACAGACTTAGAAGAAAATAAAATAAAACAAGCCCAACCCGAAGAGGGAAACGATACAGCTCAGAATGAAAGAGAAATACGTAAAAACATATTTAAAAATGAACGTGTAAATTTCATTTTAGGTGTCATTTTAGTCATATTCTCCCTCTATTTGACTATCTCTTTCATCTCATTCTTTTTTACAGGAAGCATCGACCAAAGTAAAGTTGAGAATCTATCGGTAGGAGAACTTTCTTCCATTGGAAACGAGATTCAAAATTGGACGGGTGCATTCGGGGCATACTTATCCAACCTCATGATAAATCGTTGGATGGGTATATCTGCTTTCATCGTTTCTCTATGGTTATATGTCGTAGGCCGTCGATTCATGAAAGTCGCCCATACTCGAATGATACGATTTACGATTAGCTGTGCCTTGTCGATAATAGTTTTGTCTCTCTTTTTCGGATTCATTTTCATGCACAGTTATAACAACTCCTTCCTATATTTAGGGGGATATCACGGGTATTATGCGACTTTATGGCTCAATGCATGGATAGGACCATGGGGAACGGCTCTGTTCATTATAGCTCTCGTTATTATATTGCTCGTCCATCTAAGTTATAAAACCATTGAATATATTCGACGAGTATCGTCCGTCAACCTCACAGGGAAGGCGATCCAAGCAATAAAAAACAGGACGGATAATCCAGAAACAGATAACGAAAATGACAATAAGGAAACGGAATCTAACGAAACCCAAAACACTGAAAACATACCCTCATCGGAAAACGATATTGTAAATACATTGCCCGAATATCCCGATGACCCTACCGAAGAAATCCCTACACTCGAAGATATACAAGAAAATATTCTTCCTATCGAAGAGGAGACTAAACGAGTTACCATCGAGACCGGTGACCCCGACTTTGTCATCGAGACGGCTGAGACCGAAGTATTAGCTACACAAGCTCCTATGGAAGATTATGATCCTACGAAAGACCTCTCGCATTATAAAAGACCGACATTCGATTTACTGGACAAACGGGAAAACAGCGAGGTGGAGATCAATATGGAAGAACAGTCTGCCAACAAAAAACTGATCACCGAAACCCTCAAAAATTACAATATAGAAATCAGTTCCATTACGGCGACTGTGGGTCCTACCGTTACTCTTTATGAAATAAAACCAGCACCCGGAGTAAGAATAGCCCGGATAAAAAGTTTGGAAAACGATATTGCCCTCAGCCTATCGGCGTTAGGGATTCGCATTATAGCCCCTATTCCCGGCAAAGGAACCGTCGGTATCGAAGTACCGAACAAAGATCCTAAAATGGTCTCTATGTATTCTGTTTTAGCTTCCAAAAAATTTCAAGAATGTAAATATGAACTTCCCCTTGCGTTAGGAAAAAGTATTACGAACGAAGTCTGCATAGCAGATCTTTGTAAAATGCCTCACATATTGGTGGCTGGTGCTACCGGACAAGGAAAATCCGTCGGGCTGAATGCCATTATCACATCTTTACTTTATAAAAAACACCCGGCTCAATTAAAATTCGTATTAGTCGATCCCAAAATGGTCGAATTCAGTATCTATTCGGTTATAGAAAGACATTTTATGGCTAAATTACCCGACGCAGAAAAGTCCGTAATTACCGACAGCGACAAGGTTATCGCCACTTTAAATTCTCTCTGTATCGAAATGGATAATCGATATGCCCTACTCGCCAAAGCAAATGTGAGAACAATCAAAGAGTATAACGAAGAGTTTATCCATAGAAAACTGAATCCGAATAACGGACACAAATTCATGCCCTATATCGTGGTGATTATCGATGAGTTCGCTGATTTAATTATGATGGCAGGCAGAGACGTCGAAATGCCCATCGCTCGAATAGCACAAAAAGCGAGAGCTGTCGGTATTCACATGATCATAGCTACACAACGTCCTTCAACGACCGTTATCACCGGTAACATTAAGGCAAATTTCCCGGCACGTATCGCTTTCAGAGTCATGCAAATGGTCGATTCACGGACTATACTCGATGCTCCCGGAGCAAACCAGCTCATCGGACGAGGTGATATGTTATTTACCGAAGGTGGTGATTTGAAACGTATTCAATGTGCGTTTATCGATACTCCCGAAGTAAAACGAATTTGTGAGTATATCAGCAAACAACAAGGATACCCCGAACCATATGAACTTCCAGAATATAAAAATCCCGACAGTGACGCAGGGAGCAATGGAAACGATGTAATCAACCGAGACCCCCTATTCGAGGAAGCCGCTAAAATGATCGTCGTTTCAGGGCAGGCCTCCACATCGTCTTTACAAAGACGCTACTCCATCGGATACAATAGAGCGGGACGACTGATGGATCAACTGGAAGCTGCCGGTATCGTAGGCCCAAGCGAAGGGGGTAAACCTCGACAAGTACTGATTGTGGATATTATGGCTCTCGAAAACAAATTAGAATTAATGAAATGAAAACAAATCGCATTCTACTATACTGCTCTGTACTTTTTCTACTATTAAGCATGAAACCTCTACATGCACAAAACGGTACACAGGCATTAGATAAAGTCGTTGGTAAATTCCAACAATCGAACGGTATATCGGCTACTTTTACACTGACCGTTTTTAATGCACTGAACGAACCCGTAGAAAAACAAAACGGAACTATAAAACTATCTGAGAACAAATTTTACTGGAATACAACATCTATGACTGTATGGTACGATGGTTTACAACAATGGGCATACGTAAAGGCAACAGAGGAAGTAAACCTAACCGAACCAACGACCGAAGAAATCGCAACAGTCAATCCCTACATACTCATCAATAACTACAAAAAAGACTTCTACATTAAAACATTAAAGTCAAAAAGTTCCAAAGAAAGTATAGCAGAACTTACACCAAAGAAGAAAGGAACAAATATAGACCACATTATAATTATTATCAATACAACTACGTGGAATCCAAGCTCTTTTAAGCTCTATTATAGCGATCGGACATATAGCATAATCAACTTATCAAAATATGCTACCGACCAAAACTTTCCAGACTCGACATTTGTTTTTAACAAAAAGCAATATCCAAAAGCAGAACTTATCGATTTACGCTAATAACACAAATAAATAGAAATTATGGAACAAAACGAACGCATACGTTGTCTAATTATAGGCTCAGGACCGGCCGGTTATACGGCAGCTATTTATGCTTCACGAGCAAACCTATCACCAGTTCTATATGAAGGCATGCAACCGGGCGGACAACTAACAACGACCAGCGATGTAGAAAATTTCCCGGGATACCCCGAAGGTATATCAGGATTCGATATGATGGAAGATTTGAAAAAACAAGCCGAACGATTCGGGGCAAACATTCGCCGAGGAATTGCCACTGCTGTCGATTTTTCTCAAAAACCATATCGTATAACCATAGACGGTGAAAAAATTATAGAAGCCGATGCCTTAATCATCTCTACTGGTGCTTCGGCCAAATATTTAGGACTCCCAGATGAGGTTAAATATGCAGGCATGGGAGTGTCGGCCTGTGCTACTTGCGATGGATTTTTCTACCGAAAAAAAATAGTCGCAGTAGTAGGTGGAGGCGATACGGCTTGCGAAGAAGCAGAATACCTTTCCCACTTAGCCTCTAAGGTTTACTTAATCGTCAGAAAAAACTTTCTAAGAGCCTCCAATATCATGCAACGCCGTGTCAATGAAAATCCTAATATAGAAATCTTATTTGAAACTCAAGCCGAAGGATTGTTCGGAGAAAACGGAGTGGAAGGAGTACATTTGGTTAAAGGCAAAGACACAGCGCATGAAGAGCGTTACGATTTACCCATAGACGGATTTTTCCTTGCCATTGGACACAAACCTAATACAGATATATTCAAACATTCCATTACCCTCGATGAAAACGGATATATAGTTACTGCACCTCACACAACCGAAACTAACATAGAAGGTGTATTCGCTGCCGGAGATGTCGCAGATCCCCGGTATAGACAGGCTATCACTGCGGCGGCATCGGGTTGTAAAGCGGCAATGGATGCCGAACGATATCTTATAAATAACAGCCTATAAGGACACTTTTGCTTTATACAAATAAGGAGCGAAAAAATCATTTACGCTCCTTATTTTTTATTGATATAAATCCCGATTTACTATTAAATATTATAGTTTTTCCTCTTTTAAGGAACAATGTATCAATTTTTTATATATTTTTGTGCTGTAAAACATAGTTATAAGGCAAATGGTTAAAAAAAGCACATTAGAATCCATACTACAACAAGAAATGTCTGATTTTTGGGCTCTTCTTGAAAATGAGGAAAAACGCATTATCGCCGAAAACTTTAAAATTCAGAATTTCAAAAAGAATGAAATTATTTACAGTGAGGGAGAAAATCCCGCACAACTAATGTGCTTATTAAAAGGTAAAGTAAAAATTTACAAAGACGGTGTTGGGGGCAGGAGCCAAATTATTCGATTAATTCGACCGGTTCAATATTTCGGCTATCGGGCATACTTCTCTCGCGAACCTTATGTAACGGCAGCAGCAGCCATTGAAAATTCTATTGTGGGATTCTTGCCCATGCCGTTAGTAGAAGAACATATTCGCAAAAATAACGGCTTGGCTTGGTTTTTCATTAAAGAACTATCCAACGATTTAGGCATTTCGGATGCCCGCACAGTCAATCTCACACAAAAACATATTCGAGGACGATTAGCCGAATCCTTATTGGTACTTAAAGAAAATTACGGTGTCGAAGAAGATGGACTTACACTCAACATCTATATGGCTCGTGAAGATTTAGCTAACTTATCGAACATGACAACATCTAACGCCATACGCACCCTATCGAGTTTTACAAACGAAAAAATCATAACAGTCGATGGCCGACGCATACAAATTATAGATGAAGAACGGTTACGAAAAATTAGCAAATTCGGATAATATCCCACTTGGGCTATAATAAGTAAAACAAAGCACTCTCAACAAATTTGTCGAGAGTGCTTTGTTTTACACAGATTAATTATTCCAACTCAAACGCGACCTTCGATCTTATATCACTCGAAGAGGATCCTATCAATATTTCGAACTTCCCGGGTTCCGCAACCCAGGCATGTTTCTTATCATCGAAATAAGAGAACTTCGACTCGTCTATCTCAAACTCTACGATTTGACTTTCTCCCGGTTGTAAATCAACTTTCTTAAATCCTTTCAATTCTTTCTTCGGACGGGGTAAACTCGATTTCAAATCACTCACATACAACTGAACAATTTCCGCCCCAGATCTATTGCCTGTATTGGTTACAGGGATACGAACCCGGAGGCTTTCACCTTGTCGCACGACTTTCTTATCGATCTCGGCTTTACCATATTCAAATGTCGTGTAGCTCAATCCGTGACCGAAACTGAACATCGGTCGTATTTTCTTGTGAAGATCGCTCCAACGATAGCCTACAAAAATATCGTCTTTATAAATTTGTTGGTGATTCAACCCCGGATAAACAATCGAATCATTGAATGAATGAGCATGATAATCTTCCAATTTGACATACATACTGAACGGGAGTTTTCCAGAAGGATTGACATCGCCCACCAATATAGAAGCCAATGCGTTACCGGCTTCACTACCGCAATACCAACCTTCGACGATGGCAGGGACCTGGTCTATCCACGGCATTGCCACACTGTTTCCCGAAATCAATACGACTATCGTGCGGGGATTGGCCTGAGACAAAGCCTCGATAACTCGGTCTTGACCATAAGGAAGCCCATACGATGTGCGATCTCCACCTTCACAATCTTGGTGGCTATTTTTATTCAAACCGCCGACAAAAACGACATAATCAGCCGACTTCGCTTTATTTACAGCTTCATCGAGCAGTTCATCGGCAGACCGAGATTCAGCAAGATTGACTTTGGAAACCACCCCATTATAAGATCCATCGATATTACCGACATATCCACGAGCATACATCACCTCAGCAGCATCTCCGACTCTTGCCTTCAATCCGTCCAATGGGGATATCTCATATTGGGCTTTCAACGAAGAGCTTCCGCCACCTACCGTCATCATCTTTATCGCATTCTCTCCGACAACCAAGATGCGTTTGGTTTCGCACAAACGAATGGGTAATACATTATTTTTGTTCTGTAACAACACAATGCCTTCCTCGGCGATTTTACGAGCAGCAGAAGCATGAGCCGGGGTTTTGAAAGAGCCATAAGGTCTGTTTCGATTCATCGTAGTACGAAACATCAGACGCAATATATTTCGAACTTTGCCATCGACAACAGATTCCGGAATCGTCCCGTTTTTCAACAAATCAAGAAATGGTTGCGCCAAATAGTAATTGCTATACGCATCTCCTTTACCATTCGTCAAACCATCTGTCCAAGTCCCGAACTCCATATCCAAACCATTATAAGCAGCCTCCTTCGTATTGAATACTCCACCCCAATCCGATATTACGACACCATCAAATCCCCATTCTTTTCGGAGAATATCGTTCAACAAATATTGGTTGTGACAACAATATTGATTCTTATAACGATTGTAGGCTCCCATAATAGCCCAAGCCTTTCCTTTTTGTACAGCAGCTTTAAACGCTGGAAGATAAATTTCATATAAAGCCCGGTCACTAACCTCCACATTGACAGCATGCCGATCGTATTCCTGATTATTCAACGCATAATGCTTCACACAGGCTGCTACCCCGTTAGACTGTACCCCTTCGATATAAGGAACCACCATCTCCGAAGCTAAATAGGGATCCTCTCCCATATATTCAAAATTACGACCATTCAACGGAGTACGGTAGATATTGACACCCGGTCCCAATAATACATTCTTATTTCTATATCGCGCTTCCTCGCCTATCGATTTGCCATACAACAGAGCCATCTCAGGATTCCAAGTCGCTGCCAAACAAGTCAATGCCGGGAATGCCATACAAGAATCGTTCGTCCACCCTGCTTGGTCCCATTCGTCCCAAATGACCTCGGCACGAATTCCATGAGGACCGTCGGTCATCCAATTTTCGGGCAATCCCAAACGAGGCACTCCCGGTGAACTGAATTTGGATTGTGCGTGGCACAATGCCACTTTTTCTTCGAGCGTCATTCTCGACAGAGCATCCTCTATTCGGTCTTCCATCGGCTTGGTTTCATCAAGATAAACAGGTGTTTGAGCGGCCACTGTACCCGATAACGAAAAAATGGCTACCCATACTAAATTTTGAAAAAATTTCATGGTAAAATATTAAAATGTTAGAGATATATTAAATTTGCAATAAAGGTAAATATAATTTGAGTATTCGGCAAGACAAGTTAATACAAATACATTTTTATTACTATCAAAATAAAATCATAAATTTTATATTTCTAATTCTTTCTCAACGAAGAAAAAGGACTAAATATTCCGTATAACTTTTCCCGAAGACGTCTCCTTAAACTTCTGCACATACAATACTTTACGTGGGAACTCATATTTATTTACTTTTGCCCGAATCTTTTCCAGCAATATTTTTTCTTGTTCCAGAGACAAAGCCTCGCCTTCTATAACGAGAGCAACCGATTCACCCCATTTCAGGTCGTCACAAGACGTTACAAAAAAACGGCGTGTAAACAGACCTGCTATTTTCTTTTCGATCAACTCTGGAAAAACCTTTATCCCTCCCGTATTGATCACATGGTCATACCGTCCTATCCATCGAAAATTCCGAGAATCTACCAACTCAACCACATCGTTCGTTACAAACTCTTTTACAGAGAAGTGCGGAGCGTGAATGATTAAACAATTTCGTTCATCTATCGAAAAAGATATACCATCCAACGCACAATATAACGACAAAGAGTCACCGATACGGCGTAATGCGACATGCGAAACTGTCTCGGTCATACCATAAGTAGCATACATATCGACAGGAAGTTTTTCCAGCTCCACCTCAGTACCGGGAGATAAAGGTGCACCACCTATTATCAGAGACGTTATACGAGAAAGTCTTGATTTCTGCATCGTACTTTTCAAAGATTCGACTACTTGCGCCGGAACCATCGCGGCAAAATCGATAGGCTCGTCTATTGTCGTCAAAGGCAACGACGAAGGAGTTACGACCAACAAATCAGCACCGGATAACAAGGCTCTTACAATCATCATTTTACCGGCAATATAATCGGGCGACAGGCATAACAACATTACCGAACGACAGGTAATATCGAAAAAGTCATTGGTCAACCGTGCCGAAGCCTCCATATCTCGTTTCAGTAATCTTACCGGCTTTGGAGTTCCGGTCGATCCCGAAGTATGTCCCCAAACAAAATCGGAAGGTGCGAACCACTCATCGAGAAAAGCAGCCACTTCGGGTGTAGAAGCATTGAGTATCTCTTCTCGACTACGACAAATACGATGATTTAGCCTTATTTCCATGAATCCATCGAAAAAATCCAAGTTTTATCAGGATTATATCTCAACTCATCTCCTATCTGCTCCAACGGTGACGGTATATTATTGGTGTACAAAGCTCCCGTTCCCAATCCCTGAGGCATATTTATAGGCAATGTCGCCGTCCATTGCGCAATTGCATTCAATCCCACATTCGATTCCAATGCCGATGTTATCCACCAACCCACACGACAATTCCGAGCAAATTCGATCCACTCTTCCGCACCCGAAAATCCCCCTATCAAAGAAGGCTTCAAAATGATATATTGCGGAGAAATCGTCTCCAATAACGCTAATTTCTCGGTGGAATCGGTTATCCCGATTAATTCTTCGTCAAGAGCTATCGGTAGAGGAGTTTCTTCGCACAACCGAGCCATCGCCTCCCATTGTCCGGCTCGTATGGGCTGTTCTATCGAATGTAAATCATAAGCCGAAAGACGTTGCAAATGTTCCAATGCATCATAAGGAGAGAACGCACCGTTGGCATCGACCCTCAACTCTATATCCTCCCGGCGATATCGTCGCCGAATTGCAGCCAGCAATTCACATTCATCATCGAAATCTATCGCTCCAATTTTCAACTTAATACAAGAGAACCCGGCCGCTAATTTCTCATCGATACGGGAAGCCATAGTGCGCTTATCGCCCATCCATATCAATCCGTTTATTTCAATCGCTTGTTTCCCGGCAGTAAACTCAGACGGGTAAATCATGCGTCGTCCGCCATGCTGCAAATCGAGTAAGGCGGTCTCCACTCCAAAACGGATAGAACTCCATGTAGACAAATCTATTTCATCTATTCGGTCGATACCCCGACAAACCGTTTGCAACATAGCTTCATAATCAGGACGATCGTCTGCTCCCAATCCCTTAAACAGTGCGCATTCTCCTATCCCGAAACAATCGGGATTATGCTCGTCCCACACTTTCAAGAAATAGGTCTCCTTTTGCGTGAGAACACCCCGAGAAGTTCCGCTAGGGACTTTGAAATGAAGTATATAAGGAGTATAACTTGCCTTTAACATCTATCCGGGGAATTTGGGAAATTTCTGGAAATCGGGGTCTCTCTTTTCAAGGAAAGCATTCTTGCCCTCCTGCGCCTCCTCCATGAGATAATACATGAGAGTGGCATCACCGGCAAATTCCATCAACCCCCGCTGCCCGTCAAGTTCGGCATTCAACGCCCGCTTAATCATTCGTATAGCCATCGGGCTACGTTTCAATATCGTTCGACACCATTCGATTGTCTCTTCCTCCAATCGGTCGAAAGGAACAACTTTATTGACCAGCCCCATTTCTTCTGCCTCTTTCGCTGAATATTGGCGACATAGGAACCATATTTCGCGCGCTTTCTTCTGCCCTACGATACGAGCTAAATAGGACGAGCCGAATCCTCCATCGAAACTTCCCACTTTCGGGCCAGTCTGTCCGAATCGAGCGTTCTCCGAAGCGATTGTCAAATCACATACCACATGCAACACATGCCCGCCTCCGATCGCATAACCGTTGACCATAGCGATAACCGGCTTGGGAATGGAACGTATAGCTTTATGCAAATCCAAAACATTTAACCTCGGGACACCGTTTTCATCGATATAACCGCCAATTCCTTTTACTTTCTGGTCTCCACCGGAACAAAACGCTTTGTCTCCCGCTCCCGTCAGAATGATAACGCCAATATCGGAACGTTCCCGACAAATAGACATGGCATCGAGCATCTCACAATTCGTTTGCGGACGAAACGCATTATATACTTGCGGGCGGTTAATCGTTATCTTCGCGATTCCATCACAATAATCGAAAAGTATATCCTCATACTCCTTAATCGTTTTCCAATCTATCGGTTCCATATTCTTATATTTTTAAATTGAATCATTATCATCATTGCCTCGACCGGCGGAAGTATCCCCGCAAAACCTCGGCATTATAAACATTCGGGGTGTGGACCGCCAGTATAGCCGGCCGATCTTCTTCGGCAAAAAAGAGAGAAAGTACCTCTGCGGCCGATTTCTCATCATTGAGCTCGAAATAACGAAGTCCGAACAAATCGGCATATTTCTCGACCGAAATATCTCTATGTATTTCAAAACAAGTTTCCAGTTCGGGCAAATCGGAAGTCGGTTTAATAAATCGAAAGATTCCCCCACCCCCATTACACATTACGATAATTTTAAACCGAGGAGAAAGATAAGTCGATGATAACCCATTTACATCATACGAAAAGCTCATATCTCCCGTAATCAACACCGTCATTCCCTCACCCACACAAGCCGCACCCGCAGCGGTCGAGGTGGAGCCGTCTATACCGCTCACGCCCCGATTACAATCGCTCCGCAACACCTGTTCGCACTTGAACAACTGGGCATAGCGTACCGTAGTACCGTTGGAAAGCTGCAATGCTGTTCCCGGCGGAATCGCAGGTAATATCAATGAAAATGCTTTCAAATCACACCACTCGACATGAGCGATATAATCGTCGTGCAAACGAGTAGCAATCACCTCTTTCCTATGCCACAGCATCGAGTAGTCGCTCTCTATCGGGAATACACTTCGAGACAACACCTCTAAAAACGATGCAGCCTGAGAATCGATATGGCAAGTCAACGATTGCATCGTATCTATTACATGATCGCCTTGTGATATACGCCAATGCAACTTGGGCTTATGCTGCCGTAAAAAAGCCTTTATCATACGCGACACCAATGATCCGCCTAATGTAATGAGCAAATCGGGTGCATAATCTTCCCATTCCGCTTTATCGATTACCGAATAAACCCTATCGATCGTAGGTATCAAATTCTTCCCCCTCACATTGGCTATGCTTTCGGTAAGAACGACAACCTGCGGCAATTCCGCTAAACGTAAAAGAGCTTGACTCAACTGCTCGTCAGGCTGTGAGAAAGCCACTAAAACCAACACCTTTCGAGCCGACATAAACTCATCGCACAAAAGTTTCATAGAATGCTCATCGGGAATGCTCGACGAAGGTATGCGAGTAACAAAACGCTCCCGTACGGAAGGCATATCCATTTCTTGCGTGAGCGGCTCGGAAACAGCGATATTAATATGAACAGGGCCCTTTTCTCCCGACAATGACGTTAACAAAGCGTCGTTTATACAACGATTGAAGTACCACCCGTCCATCGGCAAAGACAGTTCCGCCCGTAAATTATACGAACGTTTCACAAAGTGAGACAAAGCGCCGTACTGCCGCAATGTTTGACTATCGTCCTGATCGATCCACTCCATAGGACGATCCGCCGAAATAACTATCAACGGAATATGTTGGTAATAGGCCTCGGCAACAGCCGGCGCATAATTGAGTAACGCTGTTCCCGATGTACAAACCAATGCCACAGGTTCACCGCTACGTTGCGACATACCCAATGCCATAAAAGCCGCTGTACGTTCATCGACAACGACATAGTCCTGTATATCGGGTGTACGCGAAAATGCCATTAATAAAGGAGCATTTCTCGATCCGGGCGATAGAACGACACGCTTTACACCATGTTCCGCCAAAAGTGCGACAAGAATATTACAGCCCTGTTTATCGGTCGTTTTCATATTCACTCTACTTATAACCATTGATAATCGACAGCAAAGTCTGCGCTTTCGCCTCGGTTTCTTTCCACTCACTTTCCGGGTCCGATTTATCGGTCAAACCTCCGCCGACATACAATCTCAATCGGGAATCGTCTACTTCCATGCACCGAAGATTGACGAACAAACGAACATGCTCACCAAACATAGGGCCCAAATAACCGCCATAATATCTGCGCTCATGCGGTTCTACTCGACGAATCCATTCCATCGCAAGTTCTTTGGGATACCCACCCACAGCCGGCGTAGGGTGAAGCACCGACAATATCTCGGCCAATCTCCCGTTTGCCGAACCGACTTTCAGAGAAATAGGCGTACACAGATGTTCCACCTGTCCTGCCTTGCGAGAAAACCGCTCACCGATAATCGGTTCGAGACCTTTATCTCTAAATACCTTCGATATATAATCGGTCACAATTTGTTGCTCCTCTTGTTCTTTTTGTCCCCACGGCTCCTTCGCTCCCGCCTTTCGCGTACCTGCGAGAGCCATCGTAGTCAACGACACTCCGTCACAATCAAGCAATGTTTCGGGCGTAGCTCCTATCCATCGTCCTATACCGGGCACATTGACCCACGAAACAAAAGCCGAATCGTATTTTGCAGCCAGTCGAAAAAACAGCTGCCCATCGGAAACTACCGGACGGTTCAATGTAACGGTGCGGGAAAGAACAGCCTTTTTTATCTCTTTACGAGACATTGCTGCAACAAGCGTATTTACTTGTTTTTCATACTGTTCAAAAGAACTATCTACCGGTTTTATCTCCAAATTTGCCAAAGTTTGTCCCGCCCCATAATTCAACGCCTCCAAACTGATCTCTTCGGCCCGTTGTATTTTCACAGGGAAAAAGTAACGAGGCAACTCGCCTTCTTCAAAAGGTGCGAAAAAGAAGCCCTCCTGTCTTTCCGGAAAAACGCCATCGGCAAGAGTCATAAGTCTATCAGGCTCACAGGCCCCCCAATAAAAACCATCTTCGCCCGGCAGACGAAAAGCGAAAGCCGGAAAATCATTCCCCAAACTCGCCTCAATAGCACAAGATAGTAAATGTATAGAATCAACCTCTTTCGCCATATTGCACCGACTTTTCAATCCAACTCCACGGGAACAGCCATAAGCTCAAAAGGCAGAGCTTCGACGACTTTTACCCGACAAAAATCTCCAACAGTCAGAAAGCGATCTTTTGCAATAAGCACCTCGGGATCGACCTCGGGAGAATCGTACTCCGTACGCCCCACATAATAGTCCTCCTCTTCCCGATCGACTATCACATCAAATATTTGACCTACCTTTGAAGCATTGCTTTCAAGTGCTATTTCTTCTTGCAATGCCATCAACTCGTCGAGTCGGGCCTGTTTCACTTCCTCCGGGATAGAGTCGGGAAAATGATTGGCCGCATAAGTACCCTCTTCTTCGGAATAGGCAAACGCTCCCATACGCTCGAAACGAGCCTCCCGAACAAACTCCTTTAATTCCTCGAAATCCTCATCGGTCTCACCGGGGTATCCCACCATCAATGTCGTACGAATATGTATGCCGGGGACTTCCGTTCGTATGCGTTTCAACAAATCATAAGTCTCCTGCTTCGTCACATGCCGACGCATATCTACCAACACATGGTCACTGATATGCTGCAATGCGATATCGAGATATTTGCAAACATTATCATGACGCTGTATAACAGGTAATATCTCATAAGGGAATTGTGACGGATAAGCATAGTGCAACCGTATCCACTTCACACCCGGAATCTGCGCCATGCGATCGATTAACTCCGGTAATTTCAATTTCCCGTACAAATCAAGCCCATAGGAAGATAAATCCTGAGCAATAATCTGAAACTCTTTCACGCCCTGCGAAACCAAGCTCTTCACCTCATCAAGCAACTGTTCCATAGGATAAGAAACGAAGCGCCCAGTAATTAAAGGAATAGCACAATAAGAACAAAATCGATTACAACCTTCGGCAATTTTCACATAGGCATAATGAGGCGGAGTTGTCAGTATGCGCCCGAAATCTTTCTCCTCGGAAATTCGCGATCCCAAATCCGTCAACAAATCAGTCCAGTCGAATTTTCCATAAAACTTATCTACCTCGGGTATCTCGGTTTCCAATTCCTCCCGATAACGTTGAGACAAACAGCCCATCACATAAAGATGATGTATCTTATGAGCTTTTTTAGCCTCGACCATTTGTAAAATCATTTCGATAGATTCTTCTTTGGCATCTCCAATGAAGCCGCAAGTATTCACTACGACAAACTCACTCGAAACTTTTTCAGGATCATGTCTCACCTTATAACCGGCTTCTGCGAAACGATGCATCAATCGTTCGGAATCCACCAAATTTTTCGAACAACCCAACGTAATAATATCAACGCTATTTTTTATCATTGTCATTACACAAAAATACGGCTATGAAGCCTTTGCAAGACCACCCAGCCGTCTATCCTAAAAACTCACGAATATCAATCTCCGAACAACGAGTCCACAAATTCCTTACGGCGGAACACCTGCAAATCTTCCATGCCTTCACCCAGCCCTATGTACTTAACCGGTATCTTAAAGTGATCGGATATACCTATGACCACACCACCTTTGGCCGTACCATCGAGTTTCGTTATGGCCAACTCGTTCACCTCGGTCGCGGCAGTAAACTGCTTGGCTTGCTCAAAAGCATTCTGTCCTGTGGAGCCGTCCAATACTAACAAGATTTCATGAGGAGCACCGGGAACGATTTTCTCCATTACTTTCTTTATTTTGGTCAACTCGTTCATCAAATTCAATTTATTATGCAAACGACCTGCCGTATCGATAATTACCACATCGGCATTATTCGCCTTCGCCGAACTCAACGTATCGAACGCCACGGATGCCGGATCGGCTCCCATTTTTTGTTTCACGACAGGGACTCCAACCCGTTCACCCCATATCATCAACTGCTCGACCGCAGCGGCACGAAACGTATCGGCAGCTCCCAAATAAACACTATTCCCTCTCTTTTTATATTGATATGCCAACTTACCGATAGTTGTAGTCTTGCCTACACCATTCACCCCGACAACCATGATTACATACGGTTTTTTCCCTTCGGGGACAGAAAATTCACCGGCATCCTCAACATCGTTTTCGGTTAGCAACGCTGTGATTTCTTCCCGGAGAATTGAGTTTAATTCGTTCGTATTTATGTATTTGTCACGAGCCACCCGTTTCTCTATTCGGTCTATAATACGAAGTGTAGTTTCCACTCCGACATCAGACGTGATCAATACTTCTTCCAAATCGTCCAATATATTCTCATCGACTTGTGACTTCCCGGCAACAATACGCGCTAACTTGGAAAATACGCCCTCTTTGGTCTTAGATAATCCCTTATCCAAGGTTTCCTTTTTCTCTTTCGAAAAGAAATCAAACAATCCCATATATAAAATTTTTAAGAAAAGTAACTGTAAGCAGCTACCCGGTGGATATGCAAAGCTATAAAATTATCATGGTAAAAAAAAACTTCCTTACACATTTCGTATAAGAAAGTTTCTTTATATTACGCTAATTATGACTTACTTACTAAGTACATCTTTAACTGCGTCATTCGGAACCATTTCCTCTTGGAAAGTATAAGCCCCTGTTTTCGGCGATTTTACCATTTTTATCACCTTAGAATAAGTACGGCCTTCGCCTTTTTGCAACGATGCAACTGTTTTCTTTGCCATGGTTCAATCCTTCCTTATTTTATTTCTTTATGTACAGTAACTCTTTTCAAGATGGGATTGTATTTTTTCAACTCCAATCTTTCTGTGGTATTTTTTCTGTTCTTAGTAGTAATATAACGCGATGTTCCGGGCATACCACTCGCCTTGTGTTCCGTGCATTCAAGAATTACTTGAACCCTATTACCTTTTGCTTTCTTTGCCATATCTTAATATAACATTTTTATTTCTGTTAAATACCCATTTCCGGCAGCTTGCTTGATAGCTGCATCTAATCCCATTTTATTGATTGTACGAAGACCGGCAGCCGAAAGTGTAAGCGTGATCCAACAATCTTGTTCTACCCAATAAAATTTCTTTGTAAAGAGGTTGACATTAAATCTTCTTTTCGTTCTTCTTTTTGAGTGCGAAACGTTGTTGCCAACCATTGCTTTTTTTCCTGTAATTTGACAAATCTTTGACATCGCTATCTATTATTTTATTTGTTTTTTCTTACTGCTTTCGCAAACAGAGTGCAAAGTAAAGCATTTTAGAAATATGTTCCAAATTTTTAAGGTATTAAAATCGGAACTTTTTTATTCAGTTCTATTTTGTCATCAGTTGTATCAACATCAACAAAGCCGATTGGGTCGCACGTGCAATTACTTGCTCTCTATCGCCTTCGAAACAAAAACATTCAGCCTCGCTTCGCTCGCCATACCGAACTGCAATCCACACCGTTCCTACCGGTTTCTCAACGCTACCTCCACCTGGACCTGCTATTCCAGAAGTCGCTATCGCACAATCGGAAGACAACAATCTTTGTACCCCCGATACCATTTGCAAGACGGTCTCCCTACTCACAGCGCCAAAACCCGATAATGTCTCCGACGACACATTCAAAACGCGTGCTTTCACCTCGTTGGAATAAGCCACGACACTACCTTTAAAATAGACCGAACTACCCGCTACCCTTGTTATTTCATGAGCTATATTTCCTCCCGTGCAACTTTCGGCTGTCGCCAACGTTTCTCCTCTTTCGGTTAATATCGACCCTAATGCTCCTGCGAGAGTTGTATCCGAACCACAAAACAGATGGCTACCCAATATAGTCCTCAATTTAAAAAACTCATCATCGATAATCTTCTGCAAATATGACTCTTCATCGCCACGAGCAGTCAGTCTCAACCGAATCACTCCCGGCGTAGGCAAATAGGCAAGTTTGATACACGCCGGCAATTGCGCTTCAAAGTCGGATAAAGTTTCGGACAACCTCGATTCCGTAAAATCTTTCACTAAACAAGTGCGATGCAAGATAGACGAATGATCTTGAAAATACTCCCTCAAACGACTTATAACCGCCTCTTTCATGACGGTCTTCATTTCTGTCGGGACACCCGGCATAGACACCAATACCTTGCCATTTCTTTCAAACCACATGACAGGAGCCGTCCCCACGGAATTTTGAATAACTGTACACACATTAGGAACATAGGCTTGATTGCGCGTACTGTCATTCATCGTCAATTTACGACGACGAAAAATGGCTTCCACATTGGCAAATACCGATTCGTCGAAGACCAACTTTCCACCGAAATAATCACAAAGAGTCTGCTTTGTAATATCGTCCTTCGTCGGGCCCAATCCACCGGTCATCAAAACGACATCGACCCTACCGAACGAGCTATTCAGAGCATCGGTTATTTCCCGAGACCTATCTCTAACTGTCGTTATCTCGGTAACTTCCCACCCTATATGATTCAGCTCCCGAGCAATCCACCCAGAATTCGTATCGGTCACCTGTCCGATCAACAACTCATCGCCGATAACAATAATCTCGACATTCATTTCATTCGTATTTATAATTCAACCCGGGCAAAAGGAGCCTTCGCTATATCACAAAATTCTTTATCCAAATATTTATAATAACCCGTAATAGCCACCATAGCTGCATTATCGGTCGTAAAAGAGAAGGGCGGCAGATAAACTGTCCAACCGTACTTTCGGGCATAATCTTCAAAAGCAGCCCTCACAGCGGAGTTCGCCGAAACGCCCCCTGCAACAGCCACATGCTTTATTCCAGTTTGTTTAACGGCCTTATAAAGTTTGTCCATCAAAATGTCCACAATCGTAGTCTGCAACGATGCGCACAAGTCACACTTATTTTTTTCGATGAAATCGGGGTCTTCTTTTATTTTGTCTCTCAATAAATATAAAAAGGAGGTTTTCAGTCCACTGAAACTATAATCAAAACCGGGTATGTGAGGTTTGCTTAGTACAAACGCTTTGGGATTCCCTTCCTTCGCCAACCTATCTACAACCGGGCCTCCCGGATAAGGCAATCCCATTACTTTGGCACATTTGTCAAAAGCTTCACCGGCAGCATCGTCTATCGTTTGTCCGATAACAGTCATTTCATTATAAGACTCTACTTTAATGATTTGCGAATTTCCTCCCGAAACGAGTAAACACAAAAACGGGAAGGAAGGCTGAGTGTTATCATCGGGAGACCGTTTGATAAAATGAGCCATAACATGAGCTTGCAAATGATTGACATCGACGAGAGGAATATTCAATGCTGTCGTAAAACCTTTGGCAAAAGAAGTTCCGACGAGCAAAGACCCCATAAGTCCGGGGCCTCTGGTGAACGCCACCGCACTCAAATCCTCCGGAGTCACCCCCGCACGTTTTAAAGCCTCCGACACAACCGGAATAATATTCTGTTGGTGCGCCCGAGATGCCAATTCAGGAACAACCCCTCCATAAGCCTCGTGAACCGCTTGACTAGCAATCACATTCGACAGCATGACCTCATCGCGAATAACTGCGGCAGAAGTATCGTCACACGAAGATTCTATACCTAAAATAGTTATGCTCATATACATTTACTCCTTTCAATCCTTCATCAAATCAAGGTCTGCAAAAGTACATATTTCATCGGTAAAACCATTTGACTTTTATAATTATTTCATACATTAATAAAAAAGAAAAGCCAAGCATCCTATCGCTACTTTCAAAAGGAAACACTACTTTTGCATACTTATAAAGATGAGGAAAATCTATTCTGCATTTCGGATATTTGTGCATATCGTTATATTCTCTATCATAGCGATATATACACTTGGCTATATCTTGTTATCTATTCCCAACATACAGGATAAAGTCAGGTACATCGGCATAAAAGAGCTATCCGCACTTTTAGATACAAACATAACTATCGACCGAATACAAATATCACCATTCAATAAGTTAGAGCTGTTCGGTGCATATATACCCGACTTAAATGGAGACACTTTATTATATGCCAATAAAATATCGGCCGGTATCTCCCTTTCAGATTTACTCGTCGATCGAGAATTGGTTTTCACGAATATACAGCTATTCGGTCTGGATGCCCGCATAAAAAAAGAGACTCCAAGCTCTGAAACAAACCTGCAATTTATTATCGACGCTTTCAAAAGCGATAAGAATACACCGAAAAAGAAAATAAATTTCAAAATAAACAATGCGATCATACGCCGTGGAAAAATCAAATACGACATATTATCCGCACCCATACGACGCGGACAATTCGACCCGAACCATATCGATTTGAGAAACTTATTGTCAAAACTATCTATCAAAGCACTATCGGAAGACTCGGTAAATATCTCCATCAAGCGATTGGGATTCGACGAGCAATCGGGTTTTTCTTTAAATCGTCTACAATTTAAATTCGAAGCCAACCGACAACAAGCAAGGTTATCTGACTTCAAAATACAATTACCCCATAGCCGTATCGAAATCAAACCAATTATCGCCACGCTGCCCGATACACTCTCGGCCGAACACTTCTACGACCAAACACGATTCTCTTTACAGATAACGAAATCCCTAATTAATCCCAGCGATATAGCTGCCTTTATCCCGGTATTGGAAAAAATAAATACTCCGATACTCATTTCGATGCATCTGACAGGAACTCCAAACAATCTATATTTCCATACCTTTGATTTTAATTTCGGGAAAGAAGATATCATCGCTCACAGTCAAATATCCGTGAAAAACATAACAAATCCACAAAAACGAGATATACTCTGCGACCCTATCACATTAAACGCTTCATCTTCGGGATTGGCCGATATTTCTTCCAAATTACCTTTTCTAACCGAAGAACAATGTAAAACTATTTCCCGGTTAGGTACAATTCATTTCACCGGTAATATCTCGAACCAAAACCAAAATCTGACAGCCTGCGGAACATTAGAAACAGATCTCGGCTCTGTTCATTCCGATATATCCATCAACCAAAACAATAGTCTGAATACGACTCGATACAGCGGATTGATAGAATCGAAAAAATTTAATCTAAATGGACTATTCACCGAAGGAAATCCTTATGGCGAAATTATTTTCAAAGTCGAACTCGACAGTAAAAAAGCCAAATATCAGGCCCCAACCGGCAAAGTGGTCGGGGGAATCAGCTATTTTGAATACAAAGGATATCCTTACGAAAACATCATGCTTAACGGTGAGTTCGGGGACAATCGATATAATGGTATAATCGAAATTAACGATCCGAATGGAAAACTCCGAGTCAATGGTCTTTCTGTCTTAAAAGATAAAGACTCCGAATTCGACCTCGTCTTACAGGCACGAGACCTCAATGTATCGGCTTTAAAACTAATGCCCAAGTATAAAAATTCCAAGTTAGGATTCAATGTAGTCGCCAAATTTACAGGGAACAATTTGGACAACGCAGAAGGCCTCTTATCTATCGATAGTTTATCTTTTACAAACAACGACGATACATTCAGACTAAATAAATTCAATATAGAAGCTCATAACCAAAACACTCCACAAAGTATAGCTGTTACTTCGGACTATATTAACGGTTGGATTGAAGGTAATTACAAATTCTCTACTCTACAAAAATCTTTACAAACACTGTTATCGGAATCCCTTCCATCTATATTCCCATTCCAAGAGAACCAACCTAAAAAAACAGAACACAAAAAAAATCAACAACCGAATAATTTTAAATTCAGATTTACCGTAGAGCCTAATATACACATGGCACAAGTGCTCGAACTACCTGTTACATTCACAGATAGAGCTATTATCGAAGGTGAAATGAATAGCCTCCGAAACACAGCCCTCATAACCGGAACGATTCCCCATCTCTGGTATAAAAAAAGTCATATCGAAGATGCATTCATTTCAGCACGAAAAGATTCCACCGAAATGGCTTTATTCATAGAAACGAACTCCTACAATAAAAAACAAATACGAACGACATGGAGCCTTAGAAGCAAGGCCTATCGAGACAGTCTCGACCTTGTACTCAACTGGAATAACGACACCCAATCGACATTTTATGGAGAATTGAATACATCGACCCATTTTTCACGAACCCACGAAGGGAATAAATTACAAATACAAACTCACATCAATCCTTCCACTCTTATTTTCAACGATACTATTTGGCAAATGAGCCCTTCGGATATTTCCTATTGTGAGAAACAAATAGAAATCAATGATTTTGAAATATCACATGCTCCCCAATATATACTTATAGACGGTATCGCCTCCAACCGAGAAGAAGACGAATTGAAAATAGAACTCAACGACGTAGACCTCGATTATATTTTCGGTACACTCAATATAAAAAATGTCACTTTCGGGGGTAACGCTACTGGAAATTTGTTAGCTACACATCTATTGACAGGCGCACCTCGATTAAGTACTGAACAATTCGATGTAAAAGATTTCTCCTACAATGAAGCGATCTTCGGGGACTTACATCTATTCAGCATGTGGGATAACGACAATCAAGGTATTCTCATGAAAGGGTTCATCGAAAATAAAGAAGATAAACAAACTTATATCGACGGATATATATTTCCGACAAAAGACTCTCTCTCTCTTTCGTTCGATCCCGATAAATTGAATATTGCATTCCTTCGACCATTTGTTTCTACCGTTATGAGCGACATATCGGGAATAGCCAGCGGACACATAGACTTTTTCGGAAGATTCAAGGCCCTAAATGTTACCGGTGATGCTTATGTCGAAAATTTAGATTTCGGTATTGAATATTTGAACACTCGGTACAATCTATCCGATAGTATTCATTTATCCCCTACCCGTATTTGGTTTGACAACGTTACGATTTATGATAAATTGAAACATACGGCAAAAGGTTCGGGTTGGATAGAACATCATAATTTCAAAGATGTAAGTTACGATATTGCCATAACCGAAGCCCAAGATTTCCTGTCCTACGATATGACAGAAAGGCAAAGCCCCATATATTATGGAACCATTTACGGGACAGGCTCTACTATGATAAAAGGAAGTCCGGGACAAACCCAAATCGACGTAAATATGTCCACCGGAGACCAGTCGAAATTCACCTTCGTCCTATCAGGATCGGAAGCTGCCGGAGATTATGACTTTATTACTTTCACCAATTCAGGAAAACAGAACACAAAGATAGGAGAGCTCCAAGCCGATAGCATTGTCATTAAGAACAATGCCCGCATGATGGAGAACAGTAAAATACAAAACAGTAGTGCATTAAATTTAAATCTGCAAATAGAAGCAACCAACCAAGCCCAAATGAACCTAATCATGGACAAATCTACCGGAGATATGATAAAAGCGACCGGTCAGGGCAGTATATTACTGGAATATAATTCAATGGACGGCGATATAAAATTATATGGTTCCTATGTCTTGGAAAAAGGGAGTTACAATTTCAGCTTGCAAGATATCATTACACGAGACTTCTCTATTAAAGAAGGAAGCCGGGTATCTTTCCACGGGGATCCTATGGCTACCAACTTGGATATATCGGCTATTTACTCCCTTTCGGCCAATCTGCTCGATCTCGATGAAAACTTCGCCAATGACAAAGAATTATCAAGAACGACAGTACCCGTACAAACTATTTTGAATGTATCCGGAGACGTACGTCGACCAGACCTAAACTTCGACATAGCATTCCCTACTTTGACCCAAGACGTAGACCGACGGGTACGTAGTATCATCAGTACAAACGACATGATGAACCGTCAGATCATCTATCTATTGGCCTTGAATAGGTTCTACACTCCGGACTTCATGAATATGGGGCAAAGTAGAAATAACGAACTTGTCTCTGTCGCTTCCTCGACCTTATCCTCTCAATTAGGTAACATTCTGGGACAATTAAGCGAAAACTGGAATATTTCGCCAAACTTCCGTAGTGAAAAAGGTGATTTTTCCGATATGGAGGTGGAGCTTGCCCTATCCAGCCAGCTACTGAACAATCGATTGATTTTCAATGGGAACTTCGGATATAGAGACAACACGGTCAATAACAATACATTCATCGGAGATTTCGATTTGGAATATTTGCTGAATAAAAGCGGAACGATACGATTGAAGGCCTATAATCATTATAACGACCGCAATTATTACATCAAATCGGCATTGACGACACAAGGCGTAGGGATCATGTTGCGTCACGATTTTAACCGTTGGGGAGACTTATTTAGAAAAAATCCCAAAAACAACGGTAAAACCAAAGATATACAATCCGATTCTATTCCACGGAACACAATATTACCCAACGACACAATTTCTACAAAAAGCTCTTTATCCAAAGAAAAAATTCCTCAGACCGACCAGTAAGCAGGAAAAACAGATTATAACTCGTCACACTCTTTCTGCCACATGGCACTCGACGCATCACTAGGCATCCGCCAATCCCCTCGAGGAGAAAGACTTACCATTCCCACCTTTGGACCATCGGGAAGACACGACCTCTTGAATTGTTGATTAAAAAATCTCCGACAGAATATTTTCAGCCACTTTTTTATCGTATCCGGCTCATACACCCCTTCGAAAGCATATTGGGCAAGGAAATATAATTTGGCAGGAGAGAAACCGAATCGCAACATATTATACAAGAAAAAATCATGCAGAGCATAGGGACCTACCAAATCCTCGGTCTTCTGCTTTATCTCTCCATTTTCATCGGCAGGTATCAATTCTGGGCTAATAGGAGTATTGACAATATCGATCAACGTATCCCGGGCCTCACCTACCAGCTCATTCTCGGCAACCCAGCTCACCAAATACTTAACCAAAGTTTTGGGAATACTTGTTGAGATAGCATACATCGACATGTGATCGCCATTATATGTGGCCCAACCTAATGCCAATTCAGACAAATCCCCGGTTCCTATAACCAATCCTCCGGTCTGGTTCGCTATATCCATCAAAATTTGTGTACGTTCCCGCGCTTGGGAATTTTCGTAAGTAATATCTTGGATTGAAATATCGTGGTCAATATCTTTAAAATGAAGCTCACAAGCCTCCCGAATAGAAATTTCCCGAATAGTTATACCCAACGAACGCATTAACATCATAGCATTATGATAGGTACGACCTGTCGTCCCGAATCCCGGCATAGTCACACCTATTATCTTCTCTCGATTCCAACCGAGTTTATCGAGTGTTCTGACTGCGACCAACAAAGCCAATGTCGAATCTAAACCGCCCGAAATACCGAGAACCACACTTTGAGCTTGGGTATGTACCAACCTCTTGGCTAACCCCGAACTTTGTATATCGAGTATTTCGGCACAACGTTCGTTCAAGACCAACGAATCGGAAGGCACAAAAGGGAAAGCCCCCACCTTACGGGTCAACCGCAATGGAATATCGTTTAAGACAAACGGAATGAAACGTGCATCTCTGCCATGTGCCCAAGCTCCCTTTGCAAACGAAGTCATCACTCTTCTCTCCGTACGCAGCCGCTCCACATCGATTTCACTCACTACAAGTTGAGGCGTTGAAGAAAAACGCTTCGATTCGGCAAGAATACTACCATTCTCTACAACAAGGCCATTCCCTGCAAATACCAAATCGGTGGAAGACTCTCCGAATCCGGCCGAAGCATAAACATATCCGGCCACACACCTCGCCGATTGTTGCCGGACAAGAGAAAGAAGATAAGAGTGTTTCCCTATCAACTCATTCGTAGCCGACAAATTTACTATAATATCTGCACCTTGCTGTACAAGATATGAACTGGGAGGTATAGGAACCCATAAATCTTCGCACAATTCTACTCCCACGACAACACCCGCACTCTCAAACAATAAATCTGTACCGAACGGAACTCTATCACCACATAGTTCAATAGTATCGATCGTTGCCGAAATACCAGAAGTAAACCAACGTTCCTCATAAAATTCCTTATAATTGGGCAAATAGCTTTTGGGAACGACTCCCAATATTTTACCCGATTGGAATACTACGGCACAATTATATAAACAATTCCCAGCAGCCACAGGCATTCCCACGATACATAATATCGGATAATCGCTAGTCTCCTCCACCAACAGAGACAAAGCCTTTCGAGCCTGTTCCAATAAAAGCGTATGGCCGAATAAATCGCCACAAGTGTAGGCTGTTATAGAAAGTTCCGGGAAAACAATAATTTGTACATTTCGATGAACAGCCTCTATTATCTGATTATATATTTCTCTCTCATTATATATACAATCGGCTATCTCCACACGAGGAATCGCCGCTGCCACTTTTACAAATCCAAAATTTTGTCCCATACTTTGATTAGTTTTGACAAATATAGCGAAAGGTGAGCGCAAAGGCAAACGGAAATCACATTTCCAATTTGACTCTGCCGAACCGCATCCTATATTTTACAAATATAGTGAAAGTCAACTGCAAAAACCTGAACTTGTTTAAGTTTTTTTGCAAAAACACCTCCTATATTCCACAAATATAAACACAGGTTTAGCCCAAACAAAATGGGAAATAGAATTTTTTATTTCTCCTTACCCAGTCCAACCCTCATTCACAAAAGTATAATCATTGATATTTTTAGGACTCAGCCGAAAATTTCGCTAACGCAACACAGGAGAGAAATGTAATATCTCATTTGAGAGACTTCCCTCTAAAAGAAAAGGCGAGAGTTATTTACTCTCGCCTTTTCTTTTGGGGTGCTAGATGGGGCTCGAACCCACGACCCTCGGAACCACAATCCGATGCTCTAACCAACTGAGCTACAAGCACCATTTTAATTGGTTATAAAGAATTTTATCTCTTTACTGCGGTGCGGACGGGACTCGAACCCGCGACCCCATGCGTGACAGGCATGTATTCTAACCAGCTGAACTACCGCACCAGTTTTGTTTTGCGACGGCAAAGATAGATCTTTTTTTATTTCTACGCAACATCTTTCCTAAGAAAATTACAAAAAAAATTCACCTCTACCTTATCTACCCTAAACACAGGCTTTTACTATTTTCGTTCTCTCAAAACCGATACCCATGAATAACCAACAGAACTTTCAAAGCCAATCAAAGACTCGATTATACCTCAATCGTAAAAGCTATATATGATGATTTCCAAACTTTTATATAAAAAGAAAAGAGATTCAACTATTTGAAAAGTAAGTTGAATCTCTTTTCCTGAGCCACGACCGGGACTCGAACCCGGGACCTTTTCGTTACGAATGAAATGCTCTACCAACTGAGCTATTGTGGCAATTGCGGTGCAAAGGTAATATATTTAAAGAAACACCGCAACTCTTTTTCTCTATTTTTTTCTTACCAAACAAAAAAAAAGAAATTCATTCTCCTGTTTTCCTTGAAAATCACTAACGAGATTTCTATGTATGAAAATACTAAACACAACAATACACAAGAGGGAGAGATAAATTTTATCTCTCCCTCCTGTATTCAAATATAAAGAGAATTATTTCATATCCTGTTTACTATATGTTAATCGCAACTTAATGTTATCTACATCGACCAACGCCAATGATGGAGCAGAAATATAGGGAACAACATCGGTAACTACCTCCTTCTCATTGTAAGAATAATAGTAATAACTTCCACCGGAAGATACCGTTTCGCTATACACAGACACCGGTACAAGAACGATTTCCTCATCGGCATCTGTGATTTCAGTACCCGTCCGTTTCTTTTCTATAATATTATTGATAAAGGTCCTCAATCCCGTAAAATTATAAACATGGGCATCACTATCATACTTAGCATAAAATGTATTCACATTGTCAGGTAGTTTTTTCTTTTCGAAAAACTCTTGCAACTCAGATTTACGAATAAACAGCAAAAATTGCGGAGGATCAAGATTATAATTACTAGAAACCGTCTTTACGGGAATACGTAAAGTCAACGAGTTCACAAGTCCTTGTACAGTCGAAGCACTACCACTTCCCCCTACTGCATCTTCAAAAGTCTCAATAATTTTACGCGTTGGAAAGTGAATCAAAACATTTAACCCTGCCGGGGCCTGTAAATAGACCTTCCCCGAAGATATTTCGTTTTTTATCTCTGCATCTATTTCCAATTTTATATGGTTTCCCGTTGTTATTTCGGGAGTTACCGCCATTAGAGTTTGAGTCGAGTTATATGTAGAATCCTTATCATTAATCACGGTTGTTTTGGTGTAATGTAAATTCATTACCGTATTTTGAACATTCACAACACACCCGCTTCCATAAGATGTCTTTACATAAAAACCCGGAAAATATTGTGTAAACCTACTAGGAGACGAAAATACAGTTGGATCTTCTTTATATTTCTGATAAAAACGGTCAGCCATTTCATCGGGTAATTTCACCCGAATCATCTTATAGCCGAGTTCTATAAGAGAATCCGGTAATCCTAAAAACGAAGCATTATAACTTGTCAAAGCAACCGGGGCAGCTTGTGCATTATAATATTCCGCCGGATCGATACCGCTATATACAGGCGACTCCAACCGTTTATCCAACGGATATACACTCAACTGCATAGGGGCCAAAGAATCTCCTGTAAAGGATTCTGTATTGTAACTTAAATATAAAATCAAAGAATCGAGTTTATTCACACCAACCGTATCAAAGTTTGCAGCCGGCATAAACTGGGTAAGAAAATCGGTTTCTAACCTACCATATCCCGGAATAGAAATACGCCCGATTAATTGTGTTATAGTTCTTCCAACGACACTATCATTCGGAACAGACTCAACCGTTATCAACTCTTGAAAAGAAGAGTCCACCACAATTTCAATATTCGTATCGACTATCGAAGAACCGATTGCGCTATTTTCGTCTCCACAAGAAGATAAACCTAAAACTATCGCAAAAGCTATCGGTAAAAATCTAAATATTTTCATTTTCTATTTAGTAACTGACGTTATTCGTTACCTACAATTTTATTATAAAAATCATTATAGGTATCTATATAATTTTCAGGGTCTTGATACCCCAAGAAAGGAATGCCCGTTTTTTGTACATAATCCGTAATTTCCGAATTTATATCTCGACTGGCTTGAATCACACCGTCGGAATACTGTATAGCCAATTTATTAAGAACAACAGGATCAATAGACTCTCCTACCGCAAAAGGTATATCGGTGTCTTGTATCCCCTCCAACTTCAATTTTGCAGCAAAATTGGGGTCGAATGGAGTCTTGAAACCATTATCGTATAACGAATATATCACCTTCGCATCCCGAAAAGAAGGATCTTCGGCATAACTTTTCTTAATATACAAAGGAGTCAACGCCGTTATCCAACCGTGACAGTGAATAATATCAGGAGTCCAACGCAACTTTTTCACGGTCTCCATAACCCCTCTGACAAAGAAAATACTCCGTTCGTCATTATCGGGACGCATATCCTCGTCGACTACCCCGTCGGCATTACGTTGAAAATAATCATCGTTGTCTATAAAATAGACCTGCATACGAGCCGATTGTATCGAAGCGACTTTAATAATAAGAGGATGATCTGTATCATCGATTATTAAATTCATTCCCGACAACCGAATCACCTCGTGCAATTGATTACGACGCTCGTTAATAGAACCGTACTTAGGCATAAAGGTACGTATCTCATGCCCTCTATCCTGAATACCTTGCGGTAAATTTCGACAAATATTAGCGATTTCCGATTCTGGCAGATAAGGGGTAATCTCCTGTGCAATAAATAGGACTTTGGCTTCTTTCATTCTGCTCCTCTTAAACTCAATTTATTTTGCAAAAATAGCATACCCGTGGCTTGAAACGAATTTAACCGGTCAGGCCAAGATACAGCCCACTTTTGCATCTTTCTGCAAAGATAATAAAAAAAATAGCGTAACCCTCCAAATATTAGAAGTATTAACACCAAAAAATCGTCAGACGCCCTATATTTCCCTTTCAAAAAGAAACATTTAAGGTTACTCTCCATAAAAAAATACAGCTTTATCTTCGTCGTTTGGGTTTTATTTGTTTCTTTTGCACAATTTTTTCAACCAATGTTCAATTATGAAAGTATTCACAACAATAGCCGAATTATGTAAGCAACTCGATTCGGACAGAAATGCCGGGAAAAAGATAGGTCTCGTCCCAACAATGGGCGCTTTACACAACGGACATCTGCAACTGGTAAAGACCAGCGTGGCTAATAATGACGTGACAGTAGTCAGCATATTCGTCAACCCCACCCAATTCAACGACAAAAATGATTTGTTACTTTACCCCCGCACGCTCGACAAGGACTGTCAATTACTCGAATCGGTAAATTGTGATTATGCTTTCGCTCCTTCGGTAGAAGAAATCTATCCGACCGAAGATACCCGGATATTTCACTTGGGAAAAGTAGCGGAAGTCATGGAAGGTAAATACCGACCGGGACATTTCAACGGAGTGGCTCAAATCGTCAGTAAACTCTTCGATATAGTCAATCCCGATAATGCCTACTTCGGAGAAAAAGATTTTCAGCAAATTGCCGTTATACGAGCTATGGCCGCTCAAATGGGCTATACATTCAACATCATAGCTGTCCCTATCGTACGCGAATCAGACGGATTAGCCCTAAGCAGCCGTAATACTCGATTGACAAAGTCTCAAAGAAGAAATGCACCCAAAATAGCAAAGACATTATTTAAAAGTCGTACCTTTGCAGCCAGCCATTCGGTGAAAGAGACTATCGATGAAGTAATCTCTACCATCGATGCAATACCGGAAATGAGAGTAGAATACTACGAAATAGTCGATGGAAACACGTTACAGCCTATCTCAGGCTGGAACGACAGCGATTATATAGTAGGTTGTATTACCGTATATAACGGAGAGGTGAGATTAATCGACAACATCGCATATCGACGCCCCGAACAATAACTTATGAAACCATGTTTATAGAGGTCGTAAAATCAAAAATTCACAGAGTCACCGTCACCCAAGCAAATCTGAATTATATCGGAAGTATCACGATCGACGAAGATTTAATGGATGCGGCGAACATTATTGCCAATGAAAAAGTCTCCATCGTAAACAACAACAATGGAGAACGATTCGAGACTTATGTCATAAAAGGCGAACGAGGTTCAGGAGTAATATGTCTTAATGGAGCCGCCGCCCGAAAAGTACAACCGGGAGACATCGTCATCATTATGGCCTATGCTCTAATGACTCCCGAAGAGGCAAAAAGTTTTACGCCGGCTGTTATCTTCCCAGATACAGCGACCAATAAACTCATATAATAAAGAATATCGCTTGCGAATGCCTACCTGATTCGTCAGGTGGGCTTTTTTAATATATAATCATCTTCACCTCCTGCATGTATAGTCGTAAAGAAATTTGGAGAATCTCTCTCCCCATATTAGTAAGCCTTTTTGTACAAAACCTCATCAACATCACCGATACGGCTTTTATGGGGCGTGTCGGACAAGTAGAATTAGGAGCCTCCGCCTTAGCCGGAGTATTGTATCTTGCTTTCTATATGGTCACTTTCGGATTTAGCACCGGAGCACAAATTCTCATGGCTCGTAGAAACGGTGAAGCCAAATATGGGACTTTGGGCCCTATCATGGGGCAAGGTATTCTCTTTTTGGAAATATTGACAATAATCCTCATCTTCGCTTCTCTTATAGGGACCCCACAAATGTTGAAAGGCCTCATCTCCTCCACTGCCGTATGTCAAGCCGGAGAAGATTACATGCAATATCGGATATTCGGACTCCTGTTCACTTCTATCGGGGTGATGTTCCGGGCCTTTTTCGTAGCTGTCACCCGCACCAAAGTACTGATGATGAATGCAGTCATCATGACTATCGCCAATGTCGTATTCAACTACATTTTTGTATTCGGGCACTTCGGTGCACCCGAAATGGGTATTGCCGGAGCTGCACTTGGATCCGTTTTGGCAGAAGCGACAGCCGCATTGCACTTTTTCCTCTACACGTTCTTTTATATAGATCGGGGAAAATACCAACTGTTCCGATTTCGTTCCGGAGGATTCGGCCTCATTCGCGAAATACTGAATGTATCGGTATGGAGCATGATTCTCTACTTTCTCACCATAGGCACATGGTTTCTCTTTTTCGTAGCCGTCGAACACTTGGGAGAACTTCCACTGGCCATTTCCAACATTATCCGCAGTACCTCTACCCTGCTGTTCATGCCGGTCAATGCTTTTGGAGCGACAGCCTGTACCCTCGTGAGCAATGCTATGGGAGCCCGCCGTGCCGACGATGTAATTCCAATCATGCGGCGTATCGTCAAAATGTGCTACGCCATAGTATTACCCCTCATTGCCTTGCTATGCTTAGCTCCTCATTGGATACTCCTCATCTATACCAACGATAGCTCGCTTATCGCCGAATGTACACATTCGGTCTATGTCATGTCGTCGTTCTACCTTATAGCCCTACCGGGAAATATACTCTTTCAATCTGTATCGGGAACCGGCGACACTCGCACGGCTTTTCTCATCGAAATGACCACGATCGTTTTCTATACGCTGGCTATTTATTGGATTATCGTTACCCTTCAAGTAGACATAGCCTTTTGTTGGACAGTAGAGTACGTCTATTGGGGATTCAAACTATTCCTATCGTTCCTCTTTTTCAAAAAAACGAACTGGAAAGTGAAGAAGATATAACGGTTCGGAATCACATATTTTCATATAATTACACATATTCTATTCTCAAACAGAGTATGATAATATTTATATAATAGATTATCTATAACGATACTCTATATGTACCCTTTCTTGACTGTCTTTTTCATAAGTATAAACAGAAGTTATAATAACATCACCTTGACGGTACAATTCATAAATTTCTGGGAACTTTGTTATTTTTACTACAAATCTTCTATCGCAGCTTCTCTAATTATCGCACTGTTTATTTTATCTTGATATTTCAATAAAACAAACCCCTGCCCCCATTCTTCATAATCTATACTAAGTGTAATATCTCCCTCGGCAATCGAAAAATTGGTTTTATACATACATTCACCCATATGAACGGCACGCATACGATCTTCATCTGTTCTAATATAGGAATTTTGGAACCGTTCGACACACGATGAAAAGTTTCCATATTTTTCCATAAGCATACTTTTCAAGTTTTTATAATTGTCAAACAATTCCTCCCATCGTTCCTGTTTGGGAAACTCGACAATAATGCGAGATACCAAATCGCTATTATCAAGTGTTTCCACATAAACCGTACACTGTTTAATTCCTGCAAAGTCACCCACCAGCCGTTCCTTTGAATCATACGACGAACGATGTTCAAACCCTTTACGCTCCATTCGAGAAATAAATTCTTTCAATGTTCCGTCTATGGGTACTCCTTTAAATTTCAAGTGAACAGACTTTTCCATCTCCAAGTCATCTTGTACATCTTCTACCGCTTCCGATTGATCTTTTTTTCCAGAACATTCCTCTATGTAATACAATCCCACTAAAAGTAAAGTGACAATTCCTAAAACTTGAAAAAACTTTTTCATATACTCGTTATTAAAATCAATATTATATTTACAAAAAAACGGCAACTTCTTATTCACAAAAGATTTACGTTTTTCTCATTTTTTATCCAAACACAATAATAGTAAATATTTTTTAAATGCCCATATTTTAGATTCAAATTTCTACTCACATACCAACTTTCTTATATATAGTCGTATGTTCAAAGATGTTATTCTTATATTTTTATTCGCATATTCCGACGATTTTAAGTAATTTCGCAACGATTTATCCATCTGTGTAAAAATATTGTTATAAAACTATGTTTGAAAACCTTAGTGAAAGACTTGAACGGTCTTTTAAAATACTGAAAGGTGAAGGTAAAATCACCGAAATCAACGTCGCCGAAACGCTGAAAGACGTGCGACGCGCACTACTCGATGCCGACGTCAACTACAAAGTAGCCAAACAATTTACCGACACGGTAAAAACCAAAGCATTGGGGCAAGACGTACTCACCGCCGTGAAGCCGGGACAATTGATGGTGAAGATCGTACACGACGAACTGGCGACCTTGATGGGTGGAGAAACCGCCGAAGTAAACCTGTCGCAAAATCCGTCGATTATCCTCATGTCAGGATTACAGGGTTCGGGTAAAACCACGTTCTCCGGTAAGTTGGCAAAAATGCTAAAATCGAAAAAAGGGAAACGCCCCTTGCTGGTTGCTTGCGACGTATATCGCCCTGCCGCTATCGAGCAATTAAAGGTCTTAGGTGAACAAATCGATGTACCGGTTTATACCGAGGAAGACAGCAAAGACCCTGTGAGCATTTCCGCCAATGCCGTAAAATATGCCAAAGAAAATCATTTCGATTTGGTTATTGTCGACACGGCAGGACGTTTGGCTATCGACGAGCAAATGATGAACGAAATCGAGGCTATCAAGAAAAAAATCAATCCGACCGAGACCTTGTTCGTCGTTGACTCCATGACCGGACAAGACGCGGTCAACACAGCCAAAGAATTTAACGATCGTCTCGATTTCGACGGAGTAGTTCTCACCAAATTGGACGGCGACACCCGTGGCGGTGCGGCACTCTCTATCCGCACCGTAGTCGACAAGCCCATTAAATTTGTAGGAACCGGCGAAAAACTCGAAGCCATAGACTACTTCCACCCGGCTCGTATGGCCGACCGTATCTTGGGTATGGGCGATATCGTCTCTTTGGTAGAACGAGCCCAAGAACAATACGACGAGGAAGAAGCCAAACGATTACAAAAGAAAATTGCTAAAAACCAATTCGACTTTAACGACTTCCTCAGCCAGATACACCAAATCAAAAAAATGGGTAATCTCAAAGATTTGGCTTCTATGATTCCCGGTGTGGGAAAAGCGATCAAGGACATGGACATCGATGACAATGCTTTCAAAAGTATCGAAGCGATTATTTACTCAATGACCCCCAAAGAACGCAGCAACCCCGAACTGCTCAACGGTAGCCGCCGACAACGTATCGCCGCAGGTAGCGGAACTTCGATACAAGAGGTGAACCGACTTATCAAGCAGTTCGACCAAACCCGCAAAATGATGCGAATGGTTACCCAAAACAAAGGAGCCATGATGAAAGGATTCAAAAGAAGATAATTTTAATCACTCAACATGAAACTACCGGATACACTCCCGATTCTAATCGATTGCCGATAGGCAAAAAAGGGAGTGTGTCCGGTAGTTTTTTTACAAAACCTCAATATTATGCAACTAATCGATGGAAAAGCGGTGGCCGACCGTATAAAACAAGAAATCGCCCAAGAGGTAGAATATATTTGCAGTGCCGGAGGCAAACGGCCTCATTTAGCAGCTGTTCTGGTGGGACACGACGGTGGGAGTGAAACATACGTGGCGCACAAAGTAAAAGCCTGCGAACAATGCGGGTTCAAATCGACTCTCGTTCGCTATGAAAGCGATGTTAACGAAGAAGAGCTCTTGAACAAAGTAAACGAACTGAACAACGACCCCGATATCGACGGATTTATCGTCCAACTACCCTTGCCCAAACACATCTCGGAACAAAAGGTGATCGAAGCTATCGACTACCGGAAAGATGTCGACGGATTTCACCCGGTCAATGTAGGGCGCATGTCCATCGGGTTGCCCTGTTTCGTATCGGCTACACCCGCCGGAATCATGGAGTTGCTTGCTCGCTACGAAATAGAGACCAAAGGAAAACATTGTGTGATACTGGGACGAAGCAACATTGTGGGCAAACCGGTAGCTACACTCATGATGCAAAAGGCTTATCCGGGCAATGCCACGGTAACCGTATGTCATAGTGCAACCCCCAACATCAAAGAGATATGCCGTACGGCCGACATTATTATCGCCGCACTCGGTTCTCCCGAATTCGTCACTGCCGATATGGTAAAAGAGGGTGTCGTAATCATTGATGTGGGTACGACCCGAGTTCCCGATGCTACAAAAAAATCGGGATTCAAGCTCACCGGAGACGTAAAATTCGACGAAGTAGCTCCCAAGTGCTCTTTTATCACCCCCGTTCCCGGCGGAGTAGGCCCTATGACTATCGTGTCGCTCATGCGTAACACCCTGTTGGCTGGGAAAAAAGCAATCTATCCCTAAACTCGTATGATAGGGCTCATATCCTTTTTAGCACCGCTCATTTTAGGACAAGCTCCGGCAGTACCCGCTACCGAGGTTTCTCTTCTTTTCGCTGGCGATGCTATGCAACATAAAGCCCAAATACAATCTGCAAAACAAGGTGAGGCATACGATTATTCACCTTGTTTTGCAGACATTACTCACGAAATAGCTTCGGCGGATTATGCAGTCGTCAATTTAGAATCGCCCATCGGCGGACAACCTTACACCGGTTATCCCTGTTTTTCTGCGCCGGACGAATTTCCAATCGCATTACAAAACGCAGGATTCGACCTTTTCCTTACCGCCAACAATCACTGTCTCGACCGTTATACCCGAGGGGCTATACGCACATTGCATATACTCGACTCTATTGGAACAGACCATATAGGAACCTACGATTCAAAAGACTCATTCGAAAGATTCTATCCGTTCATAACCTCTATAAAAGGAATACGAATCGCCTTTCTGAATTACACGTACGGAACGAATGGATTTACGCCACACTCTCCATTAATTGTCAATTACATAGACGAAGAAAAAATAAAAAAAGACATTTTTCGTGCTAAAACGTTGAGTGCCGACCTTATCGTTGTCTGCCTACATTGGGGCGATGAATACCAACTGTTGCCGAACAAACGACAAGAAGATTTGGCAGACTTTTTGGTGAAAGAAGGAGTACAACTGATTATAGGAGCCCACCCACACGTGATACAACCTATGGAATTACGATACGACGAACAAGGGAACCCTTGTGCCCTCATCGTCTATTCACTGGGAAATTTCATCTCCAATATGAAAACCCGCGATACGGTGGGTGGAGCAATGGTAAAGGTTGTTATCCGACGGGATATCACGGGAAAAATACTGTTACAATCGGCACAACACACACTTGTTTATACCCGACGACCAACTATACAAAAAGAAAACTTCCGGGTAGTACCTGCGATACAAGAATTGAAAGAGCATCCCCATCGGCCTCATCTGAAAGGATTCGTGGAAAAAGCCCATGAGATATCTTCAAAATACAACAAAGGGGTGACAGAATACCAGATAGAGCCAGTGAACCCAACCTTCAAGTAAATAAGAACATGAAATTTACATCAGACCTATTTTAATTTCAGGTTCTTTATATATCCATTTACATAATTTCCTATAACCTCATGGCGAGTATCGTAAATATACCCGTTTGCATAGTATCCGATGATATTCTTTTCCAAATCGAGGACATGCCCATTCGAATAGTACCCGACAACTACATTATTCTTATCCATGATATAGCCATTGCGATAAGTCTGTAAAGGAACAGCTGCACAGGAATATAAAACACCAATAACAGCTAGCAACATAAAAGGCTTCAATATTCTCATAACTTTATAGATATAAATCCTGTATCCTTTTTATAAAGATACCATTCGAGATCACGTATAAACAAATATCACATTAGTCTTTCACAAAACGGAATTCTCGTCGATATAAGCGATAATCCCGTCCTTATCATCTGGGGAGAACCACTTCATATCGAGATCCTTTTTATACCATGTGACTTGTTTCTTGGAATAGACCCGGGTATTTCTCTTGATTTTCTCGACAGCCTCTTCTAAGGTCATCTTCCCATCGAAATAAGCGAACAACTCTTTATAGCCCACTGTATTTAAAGAATTAAGATGACGATAAGGGTATACCCTTCGAGCTTCATCGACCAAGCCATCGGCAATCATTTGTTCCACTCTCTGACTTATCCGCTCGAATAGCTCTTCCCGTGGACGAATCAATCCTATTTTTATAATTCGGAAAGGGCGGGATTTCACCCGACGAGTACGCAGATCACTGTATCGTCCACCGGTCTGTCGACAAATCTCTATCGCATGAATCACCCGCTTGTGATTATTCAAATCAACCTCTGCATAATATACTGGATCGAGCACTTTAAGCTCTTCGCAAAGGACGGCTAAACCCACTTTCTCGTAATGCGCCACAACCTCACGACGTATCTCGTCGGTAATGGTAGGTATCTCGTCGATACCTTTACAAACCGCATCGATATACAACATTGAGCCTCCTGTCAATAGGACATAGTCATTTGCCTTGAAAAGTTTATCAAGCAGCTTCAAGACGTCTTCTTCATAACACGAAGCACTATAATAGTCGGACAACGCCAACTGTCCTACGAAATAATGTTCGACCCTCGACAGTTGCTCGATTGTAGGAGCCGCCGTTCCAGTAGGTATATCGCCATAGAACTGCCGACTATCGGCCGACACAATAGGACAAGCATACCGCTCTGCCAATTGAAGGCTAAGCTCGGTCTTTCCCACCCCGGTAGGCCCTGTAAGAACAATGAGTGTGCCTGACATGAACTTTTCGCTATGAAATAAATGGGACAGATATGGAAAATAATTTCCATATCTGTCCAAACCCGACAAAGATTATTACTTCTCGGCTACCATTCTGGCAATTTGCACAATCACCTCGGTAGCTTTTTCCATAGACTGTATGGGCACGAATTCATAACGCCCGTGAAAGTTCAACCCACCGGCGAAAATATTGGGACAAGGCAATCCTTTGAACGACAATTGCGCTCCATCGGTTCCGCCACGTACAGGCTTCACCATCGGAACAACATCTACGGCCCTCATAGCCTCGGATACCAAATCAACGATATGCATCACAGGTTCGACCTTCTCACGCATATTATAGTATTGGTCGTTTATTTCGATACTGGCACAACCCGGAAACTCGTTATTTATTTTACGAGTTAAATGTTCGAGTTCCTTCTTACGGCGTTCGAAACGATCTCGATCATGGTCACGAATAATATAAGTCAATACCGTCTTCTCCACACTACCCTCGAACGAAATCAAATGATAAAAACCTTCATAACCTTCGGTATGTTCGGGAGTTTCCCAACGCGGCAACATAATAGCATATTGATTGGCTATGCGAATCGAATTTATCATTTTATGTTTGGCATATCCCGGGTGAACGTTACGGCCTTTGAAAGTCACTCGAGCCACAGCCGCATTAAAGTTTTCATACTCCAATTCGCCTATTTCACCACCATCCATCGTATAGGCCCAATCTGCTCCAAAGGCTTTAACATTAAACTTGTGCGCTCCTTTGCCTATCTCCTCGTCAGGATTGAATGCAATGCGTATCTTGCCATGTTTAATCTCCGGGTGTTTCAAAAGATACTCCATCGCTGTTACAATTTCGGCAATACCTGCTTTATCGTCTGCCCCCAACAAAGTCTTCCCATTCGTAACAATAAGGTCTTGACCTATATAATGATGTAGTTCGGGAAACTCCGAAGGTTTCAATACGATATCTTCCTCTGCACACAATACAATATCCTTACCATCGTAATTTTTAACAATCCGCGGACTCACATGCCGTCCCGACATATCGGGACTAGTATCCAAATGGGCTATAAATCCTACCACCGGGACATCTTTATCGATATTTGAAGGCAATGAGGCCATAAGATACCCGTTATCATCGAGTGTCACCTCGGTAAGGCCTATACGCTCCAACTCCTCGGCCAGTTTTTGGGCAAACAGCATCTGTCCCGGGGTACTAGGAGTCAAGTTTGTAAGCTCGTCCGATTGAGTATCGAAGCTCACATAATGAAGGAAACGATCTACTAAATTCATCGTATATATTTTTATTGGTTTTTCTTGATCTAAACCTAAGTCGATGGATTATCCAACCGACGAACAAAGGTAAAAAAATTTTTTCTTACATTTGCACGACCACATTCAAAAGTGGAGGATATGGCTAAAAAGAGAAAAAAGAAAAAATCGAACAGTAAAAAAATAAATAATTGGGGGGCTTTATTTCTGCTATTACTCGTTACATACAGTATATGGTGGCTAATAAAGCAAGCTCAACAACCCCAAAATCCTCAACAATCGTTTACAAACTCTCTTTGTCATGTAAAAGATGCTGAAATGGCCCATACTCCCGAAGGTACACCGGAACAAATATTATACCGTACGGGCTACACGGTCTCGTATAACTCCCATTGGAAACAACCCAACTGGGTAAGTTACGAATTACTACAAGACGAACTGCAAGGTAGTGCTACACGCAACAACCGATTTACCCCCGACTACGATGTAGTGGGCACAATGATAGACACCCGTGATTACACGTATAGCGGATACGACCGGGGACATATGGCTCCGGCTGCCGATATGAAATGGAACGAAACAGCAATGGAAGAATCGTTCCTGCTCTCAAACATCTGTCCGCAAATTCCCGAATTAAACCGAGGTCGCTGGAAAGAGCTGGAAGAACAAATACGTGAATGGGTACAACGAGACAGTGCACTACTCATTACTTGCGGACCCATCGTTTCTACTCCGAGAAAGACAATCGGACGACACGAGATAGTCGTCCCTGCCCGCTTTTTCAAAGTAGTCGCTGTTCCGTATACCGGCACGCCCAGAGGAATCGCATTTATATTCGACAATGAAGCGGAACAACCGTCTCTAAAAGAGTTGGCAATCACCATCGACAGTGTGGAACGAGTGACCGGAATAGATTTTTTCCACAACTTACCCGACAGTATTGAACATAAAATAGAAAGCGACCTATCCCTTGAAATATGGAACTTAAACTAAACAAGCCAATACCCGAAGATACGATTTGCGCCATCTCTACCGCTCCCGGTATGGGAGGTATTGCCGTAATTCGCATAAGCGGAACAAACGCTATCATTATAACCGATCGTATATTTCACACCGCAAACAAGAAAAAACTATCCGAAGCAAAGCCCAATACAGCACACTACGGAACAATCGCCGATGAGAACGAAACTCCCATTGACGATGTAGTCGTTACGCTTTTCATCGCCCCCCATTCATTTACAGGAGAAGATACAGTCGAGATATCCTGCCACGGGTCGATTTACATTCAACAACAAATCATCAGCCTTCTATTGCGAGCAGGCTGCCGCCTGGCCCAACCGGGAGAATTTACCCGTAGGGCTTTTACCAATGGGAAACTTGACCTCTCACAAGCCGAAGCCGTGGCCGACCTTATCGCTTCCACCTCGGCGGCCTCGCATCGTTTAGCTATGCAACAAATGCGTGGAGGATTCAGCCGAGAACTTATCCAACTACGGGAAAAACTACTCACATTCGCCTCGCTCGTTGAACTCGAACTTGATTTCAGCGAAGAAGAAGTAGAATTTGCCGATCGGGAGAAACTAACCGACCTCGCCAGTGAAATAGAACGAGTCATTAAGCGCCTTTCCGATTCGTTCACACTCGGCAATGCCATCAAAAACGGTGTACCTACTGCCATTATAGGAGAAACCAACGCCGGGAAATCGACACTGCTCAACCGCCTTGTCAAAGAAGATAAAGCCATCGTCTCGGACATACACGGTACAACCCGCGATGTCATCGAAGATACCGTCGTATTACAAGGAATTACTTTCCGCTTTATCGACACTGCCGGTATACGGGAAACGCACGATGCCATCGAGAATATGGGGATCGAACGCACCTTCCAAAAACTAGATCAAGCCCACATCGTCATCTGGCTTATTGATGCCACTGGATCGACACAAGACATTGAAAAAATCGCTGGAAGAGTCCTCCCCCACTGCACAGATAAACGCCTCATCGTTGCCTTTAACAAAATAGATAAGATCGGATCCGCAACCCAACAACAGCTCACAGACCTATACAAACGCCTCACTCGTGAAAAGCCCAACACTTCGTTCATCTTTCTTTCAGCTTCACATGACCAAAATATCGACGTACTCGAAAAACAGCTTACAGATACCATACAGTCAACACAAACTGGCGAAAATGACATTATCGTCACCAACGCACGTCATTACGAAGCCCTGCTAAATGCCCACGACGCAATCCTACGTACCCTCAACGGTCTACAATCCGGCCTCTCCGGAGACTTCCTCGCCCAAGACATTAGAGAATGCATGCACTACCTCGGAGAAATCACCGGTCAAATCTCTACTGACGAAATACTTGGGACCATATTTTCCAAGTTTTGTATCGGCAAATAGGTAGTGATTACTAACGATTAGCATATATCATCAACGATTATCAAGGCGTTCATTTTGAGCGCCTTTCTTTTTAGCCTTATAAGCGATAGTTATCGTTTATAGGGCTTTTTCAGCTCATTTTTGTACCGCATTTGTTGCTCGCTTGTTACTCTCCGATTTTAGGTCGGAAAGGTCGTGGACACACTGGCACGTCATGGTACGTGGTGGTACGCGATGAAACAAATTTGGCGAAATAAACGGATAAATAATGAGTAGTAAAATCGACATTCAGAAAAGATGTAAGTGGTGCAATGCTGTTTTCACAGCCCATAAGACCACCACGGAGTATTGTTCACACCGATGCGCAAACCTTGCCTATAAAGACAGGGTTAGGAAACAGCGCCTTGAAAGTCTGCAACACGAATTAGGGAAAAGCATAAAGACACCTCCCAATCTAAACAAGGAGTATCTTACTCCGTCAGAAGTAGCAGAGTTATTAAACATTGGGCGTACTTCTATATATCGCTATATCCGCAATGGAACAATCAAAGTAATCCGATTTGAAAGGAAAACGCTTGTTCGCAGAGCTGATATAGAAGATATGACAGACTATCTTTCGCAAGAAAACGAGAAGACACCAACAAAAGAGAAAGCCCCTATCACCGACTTCTACACCACCGCAGAAGTCAAAGAGAAATATCATGTAAACGAGTCATGGATATTTGTAGTAGCCAAGAAGAATAACATCCCTCGGACTTTCAATCGTGGCAAGACCTACTGGAGCAAGAAACATATGGACGCTTACTTTGCCAAGAAAGCCCCGAATCCAGACATTGCCGAATGGTACACCACACAGGAAATGCAGGAGAAGTTCGGCATGACCTTATCCGCCATCTACTGTTTCGTTTCCAAGAATGCCATTCCGAAGAAGAAAGAGGGAATCATGGTTTACTATTCCAAGAAGCATGTGGATATAGCTAAAGGTGTGGCAACCCCCGAAGAACCGCAATATTATACGGTAGCCGAAGCGATGGAGAAGTTCAACCTTACTCGTGACCAGCTCTATCACTATGCGAAGTACCATAATATCCCAAAGGTCAAGAAAGGTAAATACACGCTTATCTCCAAACCAGAATTGGATAAACTACTCGCAGCTCCAAAGATTGAATAAGTTATTTTTCGGTGAATGTTACCACCATTGAATCACCTTATTCCTTTGCACCAAACAAATGTAAAACTCTAAATATTAAACAGTATGTCACACACATGTACAAAAGTAACAGTTCGTCAGAGAGCGATTCGGAATAATCGCATCTCCTTGTATCTGGATTATTATCCGGCAGTCCGTAACCCCGAAACGATGCAGATGAGCCGCAGAGAATACCTCGGCATCTACATCTATGCCCACCCGAAAAACGAGATGGAACGGGAGTTCAACAACGATATGTTGAACAAAGCAGAGGCTATCCGCTGTATCAGAGTACAATCACTCATCAACGAAGAGTTCGGTTTCTTGGATAAAACCAAGCAGAAAGCCGATTTCCTTGCCTACTTCAAGAAGATGTGCCGGAACAAAGACCAGAAATGGCAATTCGTCTATCAGCATTTCTACAACTTCGTCAAGGGGCAATGTACCTTTGGCGATGTAAATGTGGATTTATGCAAGAAGTTCCGTGAATATCTATTGAATGTCAAGCAACTCAAACACAGCAATCGCTCCATATCCCTCAATTCGGCATCCGGCTACTACTCTACTTTCAGAGGATTGTTGAAGATTGCCTATCGGGACAAATGGTTTCGTGAAAACATCAATGACTACCTTGATAAGATTGAGCCACAAGACGTAAAGAAAGAGTATCTGACATTGGACGAAGTGAAGCAACTCGCAGCCACTCCTTGCGACATCCCAGTTCTAAAAGCCGCTTCTCTATTCGCTTGTCTGACAGGCTTACGCATCAGCGACATTCTCAATCTGCAATGGGAGGACTTTACCATTGCTCCCGACCAAGGTTATTGCTTGCGTATCAGAACACAGAAAACCCAGACGGAAGCGACACTCCCCATCAGTTACGAAGCCTACGAACTATGCGGTACACCCGGAACAGGCAAGGTTTTCAAGGATTTGAAACGAAGTATGATTAACTATCCACTTAAAAACTGGCTCAAAAAAGCCGGAATAACAAAGTCGATAACCTTTCATTGTTTTCGGCATAGCTATGCCGTCATACAAATCTCCTTAGGTACAGATATTTACACGGTATCAAAGATGCTAACGCACAAGAACGTGTCCACCACTCAAATATATGCCGATTTGGTCAATTCCAAAAAGCGAGAGACAGCCAATAAAATATCACTCAAATAAATTGCAATTATGAAACGAGGAATCATAACCAACAACGGACAAGGCATCCATATTTCCGATGGTGAAATATGGATGACCACTTGGGAACTTGCAGACTTGTTTTATACAACGGCAGGAACTATCCATGCAGCAATCAAGAGAATCCTGAAAGCTAATGTTTTGAAGAGTCATGAAGTTTGCAAGTACATCAAATTGAAGAATGGGAACAATGCCGATGTGTATAATCTCGATATGGTTATAGCTCTATCCTATCAGATAGACACCGGGCATTCGGCTGCATTCAGAGAATGGCTAATAAACAAAGTCGTTCGTAATCAAGATTACAACATCCTGTTATATCTCAACAATGAGACAAGCCGTACATTGTGTTGCTAATAAGCTATTTCTATGCCTTATTGATTATCTGCATTGTTTACCCAAAATGATGCAGATAATTTTTGTTTTTGAGATACACAAGCCTATTTACCCAACTATTTTCATCCAAAAGCAAGAAATTTACAATACACTTATTATCAGCCATGTAACGTGGTGAAAAGTGATGAAATATATCGTCAAAAGCCCATCAACAGGCAAAACAATGGATTTTCTCAAAAATTAATCCTATATATTTGCACACAAACGATTAATACATACCACTATGGAGCAGAAAAAGATAGAACATATAACATTGCATCTGATTGTTTTTGGTACAATCGCAATCATTGGTGTTTTAGCTCGCCAGACCGTACTGCACTATGGCTGGGACGAGTTCAGCAGCTACCTTATTCTTGTAGTATGCTCTATTGTCATTGGAGCAATCTATCTCAATCTGCAAATGGCATTTAGACAGCTCCTTTCCCCAACAATAGAAAGATGCTTTATGAGATTTGAGTGCTATCGCAACAAGGCTGTAGTCGTAGAAGTTCCAACAGTAAACTCGGAACTTGCCGGAAGTTCTATAAATTCAGAACCTATCATTTCTGAGCCTGAACCCGAAATTGAAATCGAAACTACATCTGACATAACAGAAGAAGTTTCTACTCCATCATGGTCCGAACTCAGCGAAAATGTGGCAGAACTTCCAAAGGAGGAAACCACGCCTTCTACCAACAACAATACATCTATCGAAGAATCCAACCAGCCATCAGAATATGAGATTCTTCGTGCAAACGCTATAGCTGAGAAAGAACGTACCTCACAAGAAAAACTCAATAAGGTTATCGCATACACAAAACAAACTTTGGTTTCCTATCTTGATGAAACGGCACTTAATCGCTTATGTGGATATGTGACAAGGTATTACCTCTCAAATTCTCTGTCCAAAATTGAGCCAATAAAGGTTGATTCTCAGTTAAAGACCATTGACATCATGCACTTCGGATGGAATATCGGTAAGGCATTCGGCAAACCACGTTTACAGACTGCCACATTTATAAAGAGGGTATTTGCTCACACCCTCCGTGATTCGGAAATATCTACCATTGAACGTAAAATGTCGCACACCGAATCTGTATGTAAGATTAAACTGGATAGAAAAATCGCATAGCTACAACACCTATTTGAGAACAATGCTAAATAGTTTAACACTTCATGAGTGTTTCAAATATAGTTTTTAACACTTTCAAAACAATATAAAAAAAACTGATAGAAGATTTATTATTACAAACAAAAGAACCGAACATCTAAATTATATCATCTACAAGAACACGTTTTATGAGACTGACTAATGCTTATACTTGATAATCAAATCCAAGACAAACATTTCAAAAAGAGCATTGATATCGTTTATTTCCGCAAGTTCTGTCTCTTCGACAATAAATCTATAATCATGTACAATAAAATTTCTGACAGAATAAAGCGATTCAGGGAAATTCACATTTTCACGACCTTTTTTCACAAGAAAAGCAACGCATTTCTCATGCAAGCTGTTATAATCCTCACTATGTAATTCGCATTTTTCTATCAGAATCAAAATTCTGTCTTTTTCAGACTCTACTTTACTAATTCTTTCTCGCAAGCTCCGGGTATAGATTTTCTTATCTTTGAACAATCTGATTGTATCTTCCAATGAATAAATCAGAATATCTTCTATTAATAGCTCTATAATTTGATATAATATATGAAATTTGACAATCGAATGTTCTTCTCTACAAAGCATTCGGAAAAAGCGATTCATATATTTGTCTGATATAATATCTTCTGAAATACTCTGTAGATGAATTTTTTCTCTTGATGCAGGTTCCTTGATATTTGTATTTGTATAGCCATGCTCAATATAATATCCATACTCACATAAACTTGCAAAATAATTATCAAGTTTAAAGCCAGTTACCTCTTGCACTAAATCTTTTTTATAGATAAGGATAATCGCATCATCTGAGTATTCACTCTCGATTATACTGCTAAAATCTCTACTAACAATATCCTGTTCAGCAATTTCATTTCGTAATAACAACATATGAGCTACAAGAGCATATCTACAATAATGCGGATTATCTGCATAATCATGCGAAATAGAAACAATCGATGAAATAGGGAAAATCCATCCTATCCTCTTATCCAAATCACTCTCAATTACTTGAAAAATATCATTCTCTTTATAATTTCTTTTATAGAATATCTTATAACCATAACTATCTGGATTCTCATTAAACACATCCCCTTTCTTGTCTCTATCCAATAACAGATAGGGGACATTCACCGTCTCATAAGAATCTGTTACTACAAAGAAAATACGACTTTCACTATTATAGTCTACTAACATATTCTGAAATCAAATCAGACTGATATACTTATTGAACCCACTTTCAATAGCTGAATTCATATCCAAATACGAATCACTATTAGGATTGAACAGTTCGCGAAAGAAATAAGTGAAAAACATCCTTTGCTCTACTCCGATTTTCTTTGCTCTGTTCTTAATATCATCCAATTTACCAAGTAAGTTAACCATAGCAAAATCAAGATTACTATCTTCTTTTTTTGATACTACAATATTATCAATATCATTTTTAATCGTTTCAAACCCTTCAATAACCTTGGAATCCTTCAATTTGCCAATTGCAGCACCGAAACCGGATAAAACCTGCGACTTGGTAAATATCTGTAGAATATTCTTTCCAAAAAGTCCGTTAATTTCAATTTCTGATTTGTTTATTTCCCATCCAATGTTAAATGAATCGACTTTTTTTATCAATTTATTATAAGTTAAAATATAATCCTTAAACAAATCGGAACTTCCATTCTCCAAAGCAAGTTTTTCAAGATTCTGAATATTCTCAAGAACCTCATTCCGGCTGATACCAAGTTCATCCCTATCCAGATATGAATTAAAGCCTTCAATTACATCTCTAAATTGATATTCACCAATATTCCTCACACTTTTTGAGTCAGTTTCTTTAAACAGGCGTACATCCTCGATATTATTCTCTGCATAATCGGAATATAGCATCTCTATCTGATGCCTGATTGACATTGGTGTTTGCCCAGTATTCAAAGTCAGCATTCTATAAAGAATACCAATTTTGTTTATACCCAAATATACTTCGACACGTATACTATTATTCATGACATTCTCCAAAACCTCACTATTGTTCTCCTTCGTCAGTTCTTCCACTAAATCCAATATAGTATAGGTTCTTTGCAGTCCGTCAAGTATAATCAGATTCTCAGGCTTAAACAAGGATTTTATCTGATCTTCTTCAATATCAAATGGATTCAGTAAATGGTTCATTTTTTCCGCCTTAATAGCCAGAACAATAGGAGGCATTGTACAGTTACTTCGCAAATCCTTTTTCAGCAGAGCATAAACGGTAGAAGAATTCTTTACACGCTTTCTTTGAAACTCATTGTTCTTAATAATGTGTCCAGCTACTTCAAGATATTCCTTTATATTCATATCAAGCAATACATTGACGGCATTTATCCTACCATCCTTTACTTTTGATGCTACTTTCATAATCAGAGAATTGAAATGATTTATTGCAAAGGTACGATTAATTCCCAAGAATAGCATTAACCACCATCAAAAAGTTATTCATCAGTTATATTTTGGTGAATGATTCCACCATTGAAACACCTGTTTCCTTTGCCGTCGAACAATTAAAAACGATTGGCGTATGCAAAAAGAAACAGTAACATTTGATAAGCTGCCCGAAGCGGTAGGTTATCTGACTGAACAGGTCATCGAATTGAAAAAGATGGTAGCGAAACTCCAGCCACAGCCATCTGACAAACATGTGTTGGTAGAAATAGAAGATGCTTGCCGTATCATCCGAAAAGCCAAGCCTACCATATATACATTGGTACGCAAAGGGCTGCTTCCAGCCTACAAGAAAGGCAAGAAACTCTATTTCTATGAGGACGAGCTTCTTGCTTGGATTGAGAACGGACGGAGAAAGACTGCCGAGCAGACATACGAGGAGATGCTTGCCAATATGCAGAGTGGTGTGCGTCATAAGCCCAAATCATCAGTGCAATTTTAATAGGTTGGGCTATGTATACATATTCTATTAATCCGGCATCCATCATTGATGAAGCGATTGATTTAAGCACAAGATTGTCTGGTACGGCATTCCCCATCAGTATATTCCCTGCAAAAATCCAACGCATCATCCGTGAGGTACACGAATGCCATAACTACCCTACTGACTACATCGCCGCAGCCATCCTTACGGCAATAGCAGTTGGCATAGGCAACACGCACCTTGCCCAAATCAAGCAAGGCTGGATGGAAAGCCCCATCCTGTATATGGCATTGATTGGAAGACCGGGAGCGAACAAAAGTCATCCTCTCAGTTTTGCGATGAAGCCGTTTCTTGATTATGACTACCGACAGAATCAGGAATTTGAAAAGGCTCTTGCCAAGTACGACGAGTTGATGAGCATGAGCCGCAAGGAACGTGCGGAAAGCGGTGGAGAGCAATTTCCACAAGAGCCTATCCGCAAACGCTTCTTGGTTTCGGATGTAACGCCCGAAGGGTTGAGCCTCATTCATGCTCAAAACAAACGTGGACTATGCTTGTGGGCAGATGAATTATCCGCTTGGTTCAAGAACTTCAACCGCTATAACAACGGTTCGGAGGAACAGTTTTGGCTCTCCGTGTTCAGTGCCAAGACCACCATGTCCGACCGCAAGAATGCCAAGAGTTCCATCTTCATCAAGCGTCCGCACATATCGGTCATTGGTACTATCCAAAAGAAAATCTTGAACGAATTGGCAAAAGGTGAACGCTCCAGCAATGGGTTTATCGACCGCATCCTGTTTGTGATGCCCAATCTGCAACAGAAAGCACGGTGGAATGACAAAGAACTACCGAAAGATATAGAGCAAGAATGGAATGCCATTATTGACAAGCTGATACAATCGGAGTGCCACCTCAATGAACATGGAGAGATAGAACCGCATATTCTTCTCTTCACGGAGGATGCAAAGAAACAGCTTTACGAATGGCAACACCATTTTTCAGAATTATGTGATCGAGAAATAAACGACACCATTGTGAGTATCTATTGCAAGTTGGAGATATACATCATCCGTTTCTGTCTGATTATCCAATTAGCACGATGGACTTGCGGAGAATGTGATAAGACCTGTATCGACCTGTTGACAGTGGAACGAGCAATCAGACTGACGGAGTATTTCAAAGAGTCTGCATTGAACGTTCAAAATGTCCTCAATGAAAATACGCTCAACAGCCAACAACAGACAATAGTCAATCTGCTTCCTCCATCCTTTACAACCGCCCAAGCTATACAGATAGCCGAGCAAAACGGAATGAAGGAGCGCACGTTTCAACGCTTTCTCAATGACAACATCGGGACATTGTTTCGCAAAGAGAAACATGGAGAATATTCAAAGATTAACCCGTGACATTTTTGTCGGTATTGACACTTTCCAAGCGAAAACGACAATAACGACAAAAGTGACACACTAAAAAAGAAACATACAATGAGTACACATAGATTCATATTAGAACCCTACAAAGGTGTCAGCACTCGGCATACCTGCCCGAACTGCCACCGTAAAAGATGTTTTTCCAAGTACATTGATACGGAAAAGCGAATCCAGTTCCCAGATTACGTTGGGCGTTGCGACCACGAACAGAAATGCGGTTATCACTTCACGCCCCGTGATTACTTTGAACGGAATCCGTCTGAAAAGAAAAAGTTGTCCGAAGATAATTTTCGGAGCTATACGCCTATAAAAGAAGTCGAGCCGAAAGCCACTTCCTACATTGATTTGGACATAGTCAATCAGTCGTTGCAACGCTATCCAGACAACAAACTGTTTCAATTCTTATCGGCTCAATTCGGAGAAGCAGAGACATTGAAACTGATGGCGAAATACAAAGTCGGTACTTCCAAGCATTGGGACGGTGCAACCGTATTTTGGCAAATAGATTATCAGAACAGAGTACGCACAGGTAAAATAATGCTTTACAATCCGACAACTGGCAAACGGATAAAAGAGCCGTACAATCATGTCACATGGGTACACTCCGTACTGCATAAAGAAGACTATAATTTGAAGCAATGTTTCTTCGGTGAGCATCTGCTTCCAGAAGACAAAAGCCGCCCTGTTGCACTGGTCGAAAGCGAGAAAACGGCAATTATTGCATCTTACTATCTGCCGCAATTCCTATGGATAGCATCAGGTGGAAAGAACGGTTGCTTCAATGTCAACAGCCTATCCGTTCTGGCAGGAAGAAGCGTTGTATTATTCCCTGATTTAGGTGCAACCAACTATTGGCAGAGCAAAATCAGCCTGATGAAAAACTGCGGAATTGAAGTACAAATGTTCGATTATTTGGAAGTCAACGCTACCGAAGACGAACGCAAAGAGGGATATGACATAGCCGATTATCTGCTTAAAGTGAAGCCTGATGAAGCCATCCTCCAACAAATGATAAGGAAGAATCCTGTCTTGAAAACACTGATAGATACATTCGATTTGAAGCTCATCAGCGTACAACAAGGCACTCCACAACCGAAGGTTTCACCACCCAAGAAACGAGGATTCAGACTTTGAATTCAGGGAGAGGAATCGAGACTTTTTTACTGTAGCAAGTTAATGTCGGTGTATTACATTCCCCGACCACTTGCTCCTCAAAAAGTCTGAGGAGGCGGCTCCCGATGGTCACATATTATTCACTAAAAACAGATTCAAATGGAAAAGAAATATACAGTAACACTCCGTCTGTCATATCAGCAATACGCATGGCTTGGTGCGCTTTGCAGACGGAGCAAGCAGACTCAAAGCGAAGTGATCCGTTCGCTCATCGAAAACGGTTCGGTACGTGAACGAATCACGCAAGAGCATATCCACATCATCCGTCAACTGATTGGCGAAAGTACCAATCTTAACCAGTTGGCAAGACAGGCAAACACCTACGGTTTCTTCGCCGTAGCGGACAGATGCAAGGAAATGGCTCAGCACATTAACCTACTTATAAAACGTTTGAAAGATGATAGGTAAACAGACTAAAGGAACATCGTTCGGTGGTTGTGTTAGCTATGTTCTCAAAGAGGAGAAATCCAAATTGCTGGAAGCAGTTGGAGTAGAAGGTACACCCGAACAGATGGCGGAGCAATTTGAGTTACAATCGCTGCTCAATGATAAGGTAAAGAATATTGTCGGACATACTTCGCTCAACTTCTCACCGGAAGATAACGAACGCTTGAAACATGATGATGAACTGATGTTGCAAATTGCCCATGACTATATGAAGTTGATGGGCATCGAAAACACGCAGTACATCATTGCCCGGCACATCGACCGTGAACATCCGCATTGCCACATCGTCTTTAATCGAGTGGACAATGGCGGCAAAACGATTAGCGACAAGAATGACTTTCGCAAGAATGAGAAAGTTTGCAAAATGTTGACCGCCAAATATCGCTTGCATTTTGCCAATGGTAAAGACCATATCAAGGAGGAACGATTGCGCCCTTATGACCGAGCAAAGTATGAGATATACAAAGCGTTGAAAGAGGAACTGTCCCAAGTACAAAATTGGGCAGACTTAAAGGATGCACTTGCCGACCGAGACATTGATATGAAATTCAAGGTCAGCCGAACTACACGGGAAATACAGGGTGTAAAATTTGAGTACAACGGTTTTTCTTTCTCCGGTTCTAAGATTAGCCGAGAGTTCAGCTACTTGAATATCGACAACCGACTGGAAGAGAATGCTTGTGCATCCTTGTTTGAATCACCCAAACAGGAATCCAGACATAAGGAAGATAATGTACAACAAAGCGTTTCCCATTCCGATGATGGCTCAAGCATCAGTCTCGGCTTGCTAAATGGCAACTCATCCTACGATGCCACTGCCGCAGAAGAAGCCGAGTTCAATCGGCTGATGAAAAAGAAAAAGGCTAAGCGCAAGCGAGGCTTTCATTTATAATCCACTTTTTATTAACATTTTAAATTCAATTATTTATGGAAGATTTAATTCTTGATTTCAATCTCTACTTGTGTGAGAAGTTCGGCTACAGAAACAGTTGTAGCGTGATGCAAAATGCCAATGGCTTTTGTGTGAACATCAGTGAACGTGATCTAGACTGTTACATCCGCTTCTGGGAGTATAGTTATGGAAGAGGCAATTTCCCCGACTGGTCTATCATCATTGTGCGCAGTAACTTCAAGAAGAACCAAGAAGAAAGCCTGAAAGATTTGGCTCGCTTCTTCAAGGAGTACATGCCACGCTACGGTTACAAATACCTTTGTACCGAAGGTGATAACTACAGGTATTATCAAACACTCGGTTTAAAGCTCATCTATCGAGGAATCTTTGATCAAAACAATTATGGATTGCCGATTAAAGACTTAAATGTCTGACACATCGTTTTGAATTGAGGAGGGGACTTTTCCTCTCCTTTTCTTATATACCGATAAATCAGAATTTAGAGGCTTGATAAATTCTGGTTGTATCCTAAAGGCATCGGCATATACACGCATTTGGTAAAGATTGATGTGTGGGTTCAGTTTCTTACGAACAAACTGAATTATTTTTTCTTTCTCTTGCTCATCTATGTTGACACCAAAATAGATAGACTCAAAGCATTCGCCTTTCAGTGGCATATAGTGGCGTATCTCACGCCAATCCCATATTTCCTTTGTCAGCTTTGCCTGTTGAGGAGTAAATGCTGCATATATTGGACTTGGTTTTGGTATGACTAATCTAACCTCCTGCTCATATTCCCATTCCTTTGCTTTTGTCTGCCATTGATAACTGAATAAATCTTTTGTGGTATGATATGCGTTAGGACGCTCTATTATATCCTGATATTGAACATCAAGAACAAGCGGTTCAAGATATATTGTACCAAACATTGGTGGAACAGATTCCAACACTTTGTCTATGTCAAGTCCAATACAAATACCTTTATGGTTATAACAATAATGGCTCCACATGAGTAATGAATCATTGATTTTTGATAAACTACATAGCCATGTATCATTACGCAAATTGAGTGCATCGTTTTCTTCTTTCTCTATCCACCATTCCTTAGGTATCCATCCTTGAAGTTTAGTATTAGGTACATTTGAGTAGTCAATTAGTTTTGGATGACAATCGAAAGGATCGTTCAGTTGAGACGCATTAGTGAATTGGAGATTCTGGTTACCAATCATGCACTTTGCGCCAACTATATCTAAATATTTGTAGAGTATGCGAGGCATTTTTATTCTATTGTTATTTGTCCATTCATTAAAAGTGGTAAAAGTTCGTCACGCTGCTTGATAAAATTTGATATTTCCTCTTGCAACTTCACTATCTGCTTAAAGATTGGTGATATAAGTTCCTCAAATTTATCTGCAATATCTTTATTATCGGGTATGGCGATTGTGCTTTGTTGTAAATGGTCTTGCGTAATATGTCCCATCGTTGTTTTCCTTGCTTCTGCCATTTTCTTGAATACATCGACATAATCCAAAAGTTGAAAATAGTAGAATGATTTCGGGAAATCATTTGCAGATGTAACCTTAAAGATGTGCTGATTAAGTCCTCCAAGCCCATAAGCCCAGAGCATAACTTCCAGTGATGCCGACCATGAAAATAGCACGTCACCATTATACACCTTTACTGATTCTGGTATATTTGACGTTACCTCTTCAGTGTCAACAGAAATACCATCGTGCATTTCTCGTATCTTGATGACAGGTAATGGCACTTCATCATCCTTTGGTCTGAATTTCTGACAAGCCAAACCATTTGTAAAAACAGCAATTTCAAAGAGGTTCCCACAATGCCAGCCAACAGGAATGTTGCGTTTTAGCTTCTCATTCCACACCATTTCGCCACCGCTCGACTTATACGGTTTACCCTCTTCATTAGGAAAGTCAAACTGCACGAACCAGTAATCGTAGAGCTGCTTTGCCATCGCCTCTAAATTCTGATTTAGCAGCCTCTTATATTATATATAAGAACAAAATTATCAGAATTATGAAAGAGAACATCATTCAGGCGATAGTTGCGGAAATGCAGCGTGACTTAGATTGCCGACAAATGGCACGGCTTAAAGCTGTGCTTACATCAGAACTACATAATGTAGAAATCATTGAAAAGAGCGATTGCGCCACACAGCAAACGCAGGAGAATGAACATCTTCTTAACTCTTTTATATCAGCCAAAAAGATAGAGGGATGTTCGGATAAGACATTAACTTACTACCGTAATACCATTGAACGGTTGTTAGTCACGCTTTCATTGGCAATTTGTCACATTACGACAACAGATATTCGTACTTATCTATCCGATTATCAAGAAGAACACCAATCGAGCAAAGTAACCATTGACAATATGAGGCGCATCTTTTCCAGTTTCTTCGCATGGTTGGAAGATGAAGATTATATCGCCAAAAGCCCGGTAAGACGCATTCACAAAGTTAAGACAGATTCACTTGTAAAAGAGGTGCTTTCTGACGAACAGTTGGAACAGCTGAGAGATAGTTGCACGAACAAACGAGACCTTGCTATTATAGACATTCTTGCATCCACAGGTATCCGTGTTGGGGAATTGGTAAAACTAAACCGTGAAGATATAGACTTCCACGAACGGCAGTGTGTGGTATTTGGAAAAGGGAATAAAGAACGTATCGTTTACTTCAATGCTCGAACCAAGCTGCACTTGCAACAATACCTCAATGAGCGTACTGACGACAATCCAGCTTTATTCGTCTCACTCCATTCTCCTCACACACGACTGACTATCAGCGGTGTGGAAATTAGAATCCGAAAATTAGGTCAATCCCTTTCTATGCCCAAAGTTCATCCGCACAAGTTTCGTCGTACCCTTGCAACAATGGCTATCGACAAAGGTATGCCCATCGAACAGGTGCAGCGACTACTTGGTCATGTACGCATTGACACAACACTGCACTATGCCATTGTGAATCAAAATAATGTAAAGTTGGCGCATAAGAAATATTTGGGATAACTGAACCACAAGAATCTGCCTAAAATTATGTAACTTTGCATTCAAATTGGATGCAAATGAAAAAATATAAATTGGGAGACATTGCTACTGTTGAAATCAGTGGCGTTGATAAAAAAATAACAGACGGAGAAAAAGAAATCCGTCTCTGTAATTTTGTTGATGTTTATTATAACTGGGCTATCACCATAGCTCAGCATGATAGTTTTATGCTTGCCACTGCTCGTCCCAATGAAATTTCCAAATTCCAACTGAAGAAAGGGCAAGTTGCATTGACAAAGGACAGTGAAACCCGCGATGATATTGGTATTTCCACTTATATAGCAGATGATTTTGAGAATGTTATATTGGGTTATCATTGCGCTCTAATATCTCCAAACAAAGATATTTTAGATGGATGCTATCTGAACGCACTTCTACATACCGACTACGCAAAAAAATATTTCGCTTGCAATGCTTCTGGAAGCGGACAACGTTATGCGTTATCCGTAGAAGCACTCAATTCTTTTCCTGTTCCAATAATCCCATTGCATGAACAGAAACAAATTGGCGAAATATTTTCTGCTTTAGACAAAAAGATTGAACTCAATCGTCAGATAAATCAGAATTTACCGATACTTGACCGTTCATCAGAAGAGGCAGGAGTTCATCTCGCTGCTTAGCTAACTGAGATATTTCTTGATTATTTTGCACAATAGCCTTACGAATAGCATTTACTTTTCTATTATATGACAGTAGTATGTCTATGGGCGGAATAAAACAGTCTGTTTTACATAGCTCAACAGGACTGAGATTTGCTTGTGCTGCACCATTTGCTAAATTATCAATCACTGTTCGCATCGTACCACTATTAAGGAAATTATAAAAGTATTCCAAATATATTGCATCACAACACAATAATCCTACACGTTGATTTAATAATAGATTTTCCTCGCATACAACACATAACCTTCCACAATTTCCAGTTAGCGAAATCAGTCTATCTCCAATTTGAAGAGATATATAATCTTTTGCGCGGCTTGGAATATCATTAACATAATCACAGCCAGATGTTACAAGCTCCCCATCTTGAACATTCTTAATGGTTATAATCTTGTATCGCCCAATAGGTTTATATGTTTCCGATTTGAATGGAAATCCCGACTTGATTTCAAGCCAATTACTAAGAGATTTTACTTCCCAATATTCTGGTATATATTTTCTCTGCTTTTCATTCCAAACCATTTTGCCACCGAAACTTTTATACGGTCTCCCGTTTTCATTCGGAAAGTCAAATTGCACAAACCAGTAATCATAAAGTTGTTTTGCCATTGCTTCTAAATTCTGATTTATCTGACGATTAAGAGCTATTTTTTTGTCTAACGTGGATATTACACTTGATATTCTTTTCTGTTCGCTGATTGGCGGTATTGGGAAAGCGTATTCCGAAAGTAAATCAAATGTAATTTGTGGAAATGAACCTATCCGATTTTCGGCTCTTCGTTGGAGTATATCAAGAAAAGGCTGATTGGTCAAACAATAATAAAAATACTCTAAATCAACATCTTCATTATATTTTCGCAATACCATCAATTTGGTAGATACAACATAGTCTTTAGTATTTTTTGTTGTAACTTTAGCAAATCTTCTGTTAGCAGGACGTATTTCACTGAACAAAATATCGTCCTTTACTATGGTCTTCTTAAATTGACCTTTTAGCTCATCTACAAAAGTTAGCGTACCGTTACCCATTACACCATTTTCTACATCAGATGTATTTATGGCAATGAGTTTGTCTTTATCAAATTTGTGAGTTTCTGAAATTGTACGCACAATTTGATTTATTTTCAGAACTTGAGTGTGATTTGCATTATATTTTTTCAGTTCCATTGCTTTCCACGTTTTTATTCTCCCAACATTCCTTTAATCTGTTTATCGAAATCTGAATCTATCCGTTGAGTCTTATTAAAAATATCATATTCGCTTTCTGCCTTTGTCTTGGCTTGTGCCGCAGATATTCGTCCTTTATCCGGCAATATCTGATATTTGCGGAAGGTCAAGAACTCGTTGACACTGGCAGCAAACTGCTCCATATTGAACGTGTTTTCACGCTCTATAAGGTCTTCTATATAGTCGAAATATCCTGTTACTGCACGTTCCAACCGACGGATTTCATTTTCCTGCAAATAGTTCTTGGCTATTGACACATCCGATTTCAAGATACGCCCATCGGGAGCATTCTTCCATGTGATCAGTCCCATGTGTTCTTGGGTATGGTCAGCCTTAGTGTAGATGATTTCTGCTGCCGTTTGCCCTGTAATGGCATAATGAAAACGGTTCTGTATCATGGCATAAAAATCATGTGTCGTAGGTGAATTCTTGTCATAGTCGATACTACATTCTGCATATATGTCGGTAATCTGTTGCCAAATACGCCGTTCACTGGCACGGATGGAACGTACCCTTTCCAACAATTCACGGAAATAGTCTTTTCCGAATACTGCCGTTCCCTGTTTTAAGCGTTCATCGTCAAGCACAAAGCCTTTCTTGATATACTCATTAAGAATCTTGGTAGCCCACTGACGGAACTTGGTAGCTTTTGGAGAAGATACACGATAGCCAACAGCAATAATCATATCAAGATTATAGAAATCAACCAACTCTTCAACCTCGCCTCTTATGCCTCGATTTACGACGGTTGCAATTTTTGCAACCGTCGTGTCTTGCTGTAATTCTTCCTCTTTAAATATATTGGCTATGTGGCGGCTAATACCCGATTTGTCAATACCGAAAAGCTCTGCCATAGCCTTTTGCGTACACCAAATGGTTTCGTCTTTTATAACCACCTGTACTCTTCCCTCTTTATCGGGAAGATTGTATAACAAAAACTGTATTTCGTTACTCATTGTTTCCTACATTTGCGTTGAACCGCAAAGCATCCAACTGTTTCATAATTTCCTCTTCCAAACGATGACTTTCTTTGAATTGTTCGGTAAGCGTTTGCTTATAATTCGCCATACGTGCATTAAACTCCTCTTCGGTTATATCTACGTAGTCTATTTTGATGTCGAAATATTGTCCGGCAGAAAGAGAATATCCTTTTTCCTTTATCTCATCGTAAGAAACAGCCACAGAAAAATCCTCCACTGCCTCCTTGCGCTGGAATGTGCCGACAATCTTTTCTATCTCGTCATCGTTCAGACGCACCTTTTTCAATCCGTTAGCATCTTTATATTCCTCGCCCAATTTACTGGCATCAATCAAGATTACTTTGTCAGTGGTTGCAGACTTATCAAAGAACAGCACACTGACATTCGTACCTGTATTGGCAAACACGTTGCTTGGCATGGAAACACAGCCGAACACCACTTTGTCATCTACAATTTTATGAAGAATTTTGTTCTCAATACCACTTTTAGCCGTGATAAAACCTGTAGGAATGACAATTGCACCCTTGCCTGTCTTTTTCAGTGAATTGATAACGTGCTGAATGAAACAGGTATATATAGCCATTGACTCTTTCTTTTTGGCGGGTACATTTGGGACTCCAGCCCAAAAACGGGCTGGCATGGCGGCTATCTTCTCGCGAGTGTCCGAGAAGTCCATCTTGAAAGGAGGATTGCTCACCACGAAATCAAACTGGCGCAACTGCTGCCCGTCATCGCTTTTATGATAAGGGCTTACAAGCGTGTCACCTTGAATAGCATTATCAAGCGAAGACACAAGTCCGTTAAGTAGCAGATTAAGTTTTAACATTTTGTTGCTTCGCTGGGAAATATCTTGCGAAAAGATGGTACAGCGTTCTTCTCCTATTTGATGACTAAGTGCCATCAGAAGCGTACCTGTTCCTGCCGAGGGGTCATAACATTCCATGCTATGCAAATCAGCATTATCCCCCACTAACAGACGAGCCATAATCGTTGCTATGGCATGAGGCGTATAATACTCCGCATATTTTCCACCTCCAGCGGTATTATAGTCCTTAATCAAATACTCAAAGATGCTGGAGAAGAAATCGTAATTCTGTGCAAACGCTTCTTCAAAGGAGAAATTCACGAGTTTATCCACCAGAGCACGGGCGAATGGCGCACGTTGTGCCGAATCGGTCACAAACGGTGTCAATGCCTCGAACAATGGAATCTTCGTGTTGACTGTGGTCTGCGTGGAAAATATATCTGCATTTTGTTCCGCTATATCTGTCATAGTGGAATCGAATATAGTATCAAAATCCCCTTTTCCCTGTTGATTCCAAAGATTGGCTATCAGATGATAAGGTTCAAGCATCGGAACATCTGGAGAGATGGCACTCTGAATAAGCATACGTTCATCATCAGAAAGATTCTCGTATGCCGTTTCCCATTTTACATCCCCGGTCAGTTTCTTTGCTATTTCACTTTTCGCATTTTTTAATTCATAACCGAATTTGTCATTCAGGAATTTATAGAGAAATACCTGAGTGATAATCTTATATTCGTTACCATCGTTTCCCATACCGTATGATTGGCAGGTAGCTTTAAGTCCGTCGATGAGCCTTAATGTTTTTTCTTTAATATCTGACATAATCTTTATGCAATGCCGTAAGTGGCGTTATATTGGTTAATATACTGTTGTGAAATACGTGTTTGGATAAACTTGTAATCGTCCATCTCCGGCTTAATCTGTGGGAAATGATACAAGCATCCATTGATAAGGGCCATCACCGTACGATTAAAATAAGCATCTTTTTTTAGAATGTCATTACGGTCGTAGACTTTGGCATCCACATCCTCTTTTATAATGTTGAGAATGGCCGCAATCTCTTCGTCAAGGAAAGAGAACATAGGCTTCTGTCCCTTATCTTCCCTCTGCTTATTCACTTCACGAATACGCTTGTGTACACGAGCAAATTTTTCATCGCCATTGTACTTTTTCAACAAGACATTATTGCGTTTTTGTAAGTCTTGCAGACGACCGATGATTTCATCCAAAGCCTGTGTTTCTTCGTTGAACTTGGCTATCGTGTCAATCACAAAACCGTGTTCTTTGAAGCGTTCCATAAAGGCTTCACGCAACGAGATAAACTCCGGATCGTCTTGGTCGAAGTTTTGGGTAAATGAAGAAATGGTACGTTGCCATTTCTCTTTCAATTCCACACCACCGGATATAAGGCGCATTTCCTCTTGTCCTATTTTGGAGAAAGTGAACTCTATATCCATCATTGCCTCATTGATTAGAGTTTTCGTTTCCTCATTTGTATTGAAAGCCTCTTTCTGATTGATGATACTTATCCGTCTTTGCACCTCAGAGAGTAGTTGCGGCAACTTGGTGATTTCGAGTTTGGCAAATTGCTCTTTCATTTCATCATCACCGAATGTACGCACGATGTTCGCCATGTTCTTGGCTGATTCCAATGCCTGTTTGAGGTCGAGCAATACAGCTTTATCCTCTTCGGTGGAGATTTCAGAAGAAAATTCTTCCGCATTATCGTATGTGTAATTGAAAAGCGTTTGCCGAACTTTCTTCATCTGATTCAATATCTCTTCCTTGTCCTCAATGACTTGGGTAAAGGTATCGGTGGCCGCGGATTCGCCAGTCTCATCCACATCATTAAAGCGGTTTAATTCTTGTAAATATGCTTCGTTGGTTTCCTTAAAGTTGCGCTTGATGTCGGCAAAGTCAATGACAAAACCGTAACGCATACCAGGATAAGGACGGTTTACACGTGTTATGGCTTGAAGCAGATTGTGGTCTTTCAGTTTGCGCCCGAAATACAAGCGTTTCAAACGCGGCGCATCAAAACCAGTCAAAAGCATATTGAAGACAATGAGAATATCCACTGTCATATTTTTCTTGAAGTCCTTGACTATCTGCTTGCGAGTTTCCTTGTCATCCGTATCGTGAAGAATGATTCCGGCTTTCAGCGGTCTGTATTTTGATTTGTAATCCACTTCCGGTTCACCCACTACATACGAACCATCGGAAAGTTTTATCTTGATGGGCTTCGGCTGATACTTCTGCCATTCTTCTTGAAATACATCATAAAGCCGTCTTGCCTGTTCGCTGGTTTCACAAATGACCATACCACCTAAAGTATCATCTCCTTGTATCTTGCGAAACTCTTTTAAGTCCGTCATAATGTAACGGGCTAACTCGTTTACATAACTAGGATGCTCTATGATTTCCGACTTACGAATGTCTTTCTTTTGCACAAGGGTTTCCAGTTTATCGTACACATCAGACAAACGCTCTTTATAGGAGGTTTCTATATCTTCACGTATGATTTTCAGCGTGTAGCCATCCGCAATGGATTTATCGTAATAATAGGTATGCAAATAGTTTCCGAACACCTTGCAACTGGCACGTTCCTCCTTTAACAGCGGTGTACCTGTAAGTGCGATTTTAACCGCATCGGTATCGGCATCAAAGAGGTTGGCAAGAAAGCAGCCACCAGGTTTATACCCTCGGTGTGCCTCGTCAAGAATGAAGATGCGTTGAAGATTGGTTGCATAATCACTGATGCGTACTTTTTCTTTATCCTCGGCAAAACGTTGGATGTTCACAACCGTGATTTCTGCCTGTCCGCTTACACCTTGTTGTGCCTGATTATTGCGGAATTGCTCCATCAGTTCGGCTCTTGTATTGGCGGTAGATACAACCAATCCACGAGCTTCAAACTCTTGTGTAGCTTGTTCCAAAAGGTCAAGGCGGTCTACTATGAAATAGAATTTGGCGACCTTATTCTGTTTGGAATAGAAATCGTTAAGAATATAGGTCAGATAATATGACAAGGCGGTTTTACCACTACCTTGTGTATGCCAGACTACGCCAGATTTCACCCCCTCTGCCAGTTTTTGGCGAATAGCTAACGATGCAAACAATTGTTGGTAACGCATGATATGCTTTTGGTCGGTAGATTCTATCTTTCCATCCACCTCACGCTCCATACGGACATAGGCAATACCATATCTAATGATATACAACAACCGTTCAAGCGAACACATGGATGTTAGGATTCTGTTTGTAGGGGTGTTGAAACCGAGATTTGTCTGGTACTCAGGACTTGTATGAATGACTTGGCAATTGTAATCAGACAATATCTGTTTTTCCACCGTCTTATCAATCTCCTTATACAGATAGTCACGATGGAACGGTGCTATTTTCTGACCGCTTAAATTTTCTTCACGGAAGCAATTGAATGGTGCGTATGAACGTGCCCCAGTACAATAGAAAGCCCCTTGTATAGGTACGATACCGCCCAACGCATCATATTCCATATTATTACTGAATATCATCAACTGCGTAATGTTGATGAAGCGGCGAAACTTTTTATTCGGGAAGCGTTCTTTATTCATTCGTGCGCTCTCTGCCAACATACCACCATGATTGTTGGGTTTCTTCACTTCTACAAAGCAAAGTGGCAATCCGTTTACGAATAAAGTAATGTCAGGACGAAATTCGTCCTGTCCGTTCTTACAGGTAAATTCGGCTGTGAAATGGAACGTATTATTCCCAATGTTATCAAAGTCTATCAGCTTTACAGGCGAAACAGCTTTGAGACGGTTGTAAAAGCCTCGACCGAGGTCATCATCGTTCAGCTCCTTACGAATATCTTTCAAAACTTGAAGAAACTCTCCCTCATGTCCGGGATTCAGATTCTTAAACTGCCGTTCAAATACCTGCAAAAGAATATTCGTGTCACCGTCATAGACCGTGCCATTCTTATCTTCGCTCAACTTACCGAAGTAAGTATACCCTATTCGGGTGAGGTGAACCATTGCAGGCATCTGCACCCGTGTAGCTTCCGAAAACTGTTTCATATCACCTATCCTTTTTGTCGGTTATCAAATCCTTCAAATCGACCTGCAATATCTCTGCTATCTGTTGCAAGGTCTCTAAATTTGGTTGAATCCTATTACAAGCATAAGCATTGACCATACTGAAACTCTTATCGAGTTTCTTTGCCAACCATGTCTGAGAGATACCTTTTTCAGATAATACAGCCTTTATTCTATTTAGTTTCATTCTTTGATACGATTTTATAGTGCAAATATAGTGAATTATATTCGATAAACTGGGATTATTTTTGTACTTTTGTGTACGAAATAAAATTAATATGGATACAGTTAGAAAAAGAGGCGAAATAATTAGCATTGAACAGCGTTCGTTAGTATCTCAGAGATATAGACGTATAACAAGAGCGGTTAATTCGGAATTTTGGGGTAGCACCAGCGAAACTGCTCATAGTTTATATGTGGGCTCTTATGGTAGAGGTACTGCTATTGATACAAGTGACATTGATATACTTGTCGAATTGCCACGAGACGAATATAATAAATATGACACACTAAGAGGAAATGGTCAGTCCAGATTACTACAAGCATTGAAGAATGCAATTTTACAAACCTATCCGAACAGTGATATTCATGGAGATGGGCAAGTCGTTGTGATAAACTTTTCCGATGGGATTAAATTTGAAGTTCTACCAGCTTTTCGTCAATTAGATTGGTGGGGTAATTGGAATGGGAAATACGACTATCCAGATTCAAATATGGGTGGCAACTGGTTGACAACTAATCCCAAAAGCGAGCAACAGGCAATGAAGGAAAAAAATGTTGCAAGCAATGGTTTGTTATTCGACACATGTAAGCACATGCGTGAAATTCGTGATAACTATTTTAGGAGTTACCATCTTCCGGGAATCGTGATTGATAGTTTTGTTTATCATAATATTGCTGATTGGCACTGGCTAAGAGAAGGAGAACAAAGTTCTAATCAACCAATAGGAACTTACGAAAAAAGGCTTTATGATTCATGCCCTGTTTGGAGCTTTAATCTGACAGCACCAGGAAGCAACATGCCAGTAGATACATATAAATACATTGATGTATTAATCAAAGTTTTAAAATACATGACAGAAGAATAAATCATATGGACGAACAAATAAAAATTCTTTATAGGGAGATTCTTGAGCGTTTTAACAAAATAATTTGGACGCACAAAATTCATTTATGTCAAGCGAATATATACCTATCAAAGAAGAAAAAACAAAATCAGATTCTTTTAGTATTTTCTGTTTTGGTATCAGCTTCTGCAATTACCAATATATTCAAGTGGCTACCTGAAATTGTCATTGTCCCATTAATGGCTTTCTTAGCGTTGACATTAACATATTTCACCACCAAATACAAAGCTGAAAATCTAGAAAAGAAGGCAGCTGACAGCGAAAGATTTGCTGCTGTTATGCACGATTTGCGCAATAAGTATGCGGGATTCTTATCAGATATAAAGGCAGAGCTGTACACAAAAGAACAAATTTCTAAAAAGCGAACAGAATTAGAACATATAGAAAATATAGTTTATTCGGGGCTTGTTCCACAAACATCAAAAGAAGCAGTAGATGCAGCATCTTTTGCATTAAAAAACAAACAAGAATCAACTACCACAAACGAAGAAATTCTCCAAATGATTTCTGACAACTTGCAAGTATAAGATTAATTACATGCGCTATTATTAGGAATATAAGATGAATCATAGCAACACATTCTCACTATCTTTTCCCGAAGCCAAGACAATTATTGTTTCCGGTGATATTCATGGAGATTTTAATCAATTGGTATTCAAACTCTGTATTCAATACAAGTTGACGGACACTCTATTGATTGTAGCTGGGGATTGTGGTTTTGGCTTTGAAAAGAAAGAATATTATGAGCAAATGGTTAGACGAAATACCAAGAGAATGAATCAAGCCAACAATTGGATTGTATTTGTACGTGGCAATCATGATAATCCAGCTTATTTCGAAGGAACAACATTCAGTTACAAACGTTTCATTGCTGTTCCTGATTATACTATCCTTCAAGCCTGTAATCATTCCATCCTTTGTGTAGGCGGAGCTATTTCTATTGACCGAAATTATCGCATAAATGAATGGAACAAACGGAAATATCGAGTTCACTCCAATGAGTTGCAAGAAAATGATATTTCCCGCAATTTATATTGGAAGAATGAAGCTCCTATTTACGACGCTGATAAGATGAATACCATCTGTGCAAACTTCTTGATTGATACAGTTGTCACACATACTGCGCCATCACATTGTGAGCTATTCTCAAAAAGCAACCTTAACCAATGGGCTGAGAACGATTCATCACTTCTTAAAGATGTACAATCTGAAAGAAAAACAATGGATATGATCCTGCATCATCTCAAAACTGACAATCATCCGGTGAACCATTGGTATTATGGTCATTTTCACCAAAATTGGCATTCCGCTATTGACGGAATATTATATCAGATGCTCGACATTATGGAGTTCAGCCAAGTCTATTGATTTATACCATTTCAGGTATAATATTGATGTCCGATGCAGAATTACACCCGATATGATATAATGGTTTCCTCCGAATAAAAGTGTACCATTTATGGCATACAAACACTTTTTCAAGCGAATAATTCAGTTTTGCTACACTTTTTCCAACGAATCGAGTACCGAACGCAAAAATTCCACCGCAAGCCACAGAAATCCCAAGAAAACCACTACCTTTGCATTCAACAAGCGTTCTGTAACATCCATGCGGAAATGCCCTATCGTTCAACACGTTGAATCTGATAGCGGACATTCCACAAAAAGGCTGAAAAGAGGCGGTACAACACGTATATGCAAAGCTGTGAAATACAACGATTTGCATTTATCCCCACATTCTGTGTATTTGTCAAAACAGAGGTTGTACCGATTAAAATGAATAGTCACTGATAATCAGTGATGTAAATATGCTGTATCGAAAAGTGCCGGAAGTGATGTAACTGCTCCGGAGAAGCATAATGCCTTGTTGCAATATATCCAAGAATATTCAACTAAAGATACACCTCTTTATGGAGGAGTTATCATTCAAGATGGAAGTAACTGGCTATATTCCAAACTACCCATTGAGAATACAACTGATTTGTTAAACTGGGATGCTTTTTATCCTAAAAACGCATAAAGATTATGGCTAAAGGTATAGATCCGAAATTTGTTCACTACGGTATTCGTAAGGATGACTTGTCAATGATAGAAGCTATTTGCGAAGTTGAAGGGATAGACTTTGAATGGCTCAGTGAAGATATTCTGAAGGCCTATCATGCCAAAAAGGTTGATGTGATAGAAATGAGTGATAATGAAACGGAAGACATCATCCGTAATGCAATCCAAAAAATACGTCAATAAATACGATTATGCTGATACAGAGAATTAAAATAAGCAATTATAAGACTTACTTGTCACTTGATCTGGATTTGACAGTCGATGATGATCGCCCGATTATTCTGATTGGCGGTGCAAATGGTGGCGGTAAGACTACTTTATTCGAGGCCATAAGCGGAGCTCTTTATGGTCTAAAAATTGAGAACAAAGAGCATTTCATGGAATTGCTCAATCAGGGAGCCTTAAACACAGTCAAACCAGAGATTTCCTTACAGGTAACATTTGTAGGGAAAGTTCTCGGCCAGCAACAGAAGTACATATTAAAGCGTGTTTATCAGTTAAATCCGCAAGGAAAACCATTGGAAAGCGTATCGCTGAACATGAATGGGAACATGTATGTTTACGGTACGATGACTACTCCCAAGGACCGGGTAAAAGCAGAACAGGAAATCAATAAAATCATCAAAGCTAATCTGCCTCAGGAACTGAGTCAGTATTTCCTATTTGATGCAATGCAATCGAGTGAATTGCTGAAGAAAAATGTATTTGCCCAAACCATTCGTGATAATTTCGAGAATGTGTTGGGCTTCAAAAAATACCTTCAGTTAAAGCGTGCCGCTGAAAAACTACAACAGGAATGGGCACAGCAACGTCTTGAAGCAGAAAAAGAAGCACAGGAATATAATGAACTATGCGCACAAAAAGACAAGCTGACCGCAGACTTAAATACGTGTATAGCAGAACAAGATGCAAAATATAAGTATCTTGCGTCGGTAGAAGTGGAATATAAACGGGCAAAAGACGGTGCTCAAGAAGCTTCTGCCCTTAATAAAAAGATACAAGAGCTTGCCGGCAAAATTGACGATATTGTAAAACGTGCAGCAACTTATGCTGAGGATTTGAAAGCATTTGTTGACAACATAGAAATTGATTTATTCTTGCCTAAATTAGCTTCGAACCTGGCACAAGAAATCAATAATATTCTGCACATAAAAGAACAGCTTCAGAAAGAGAATACCGGTGCTTATCCGTTGGAGACATTGAAAGACGTAACAAACAAAATTATAACTTACTTAAAAGATTTGTCACTGTGCAGTGAATCTGTGGATGAAGAACAGGTTGTATCTCATATTGTAGCTATCCAAAATAGTACTAATAAAGAAGATCCTTTTGGTTATCTTGACGAAGCGGAAGTAACCGCTTTGACTAACTTGGTAAAAAGAACTGGCTCCAATCAGTTCATTGCACTTGACCGCCAGCGCCAGGAACTGGAAATTCAACTTTCGACGTTGGATAACTTACGTTCGCAAAAACAGACATTGGAACAAACGCAAGCCGGTGGTAACGAATATCTAATTCAAAATTATGAAGCCTCTCAGAACCAGATAGAGAAACTGAAAGGTCAGGAAGCGACACTGAAAGCAGACATTCAACGTCTTGAGAAACGGATTCATCAGTTTGATGTACAAATCCAGCAAGAACCTGATATTAAATTCGACACTTTGGTCAAGCTCAAACCTCTGTTTGAAAAGATTGCAGACAGTTTGCTGAAGAAGAAAAAGCCCAGATTGAAAGTGAAATGCAGCAGCAACTTAACAAGTTACTTATTTCATACAAAAGTCATGTAGCCAAAGTTGAGTTGTCTGACAGCATTGAACAATTCAATATAAAGCTCTATCATACTGCCGGAAATGAGATTTCATTGAATCAGCTCAATGCTGCATCCAAACAAATCTTCATCCAAGTTTTATTGAAAGTATTACGAAACCTGGGAGATTATAATCCGCCTGTAATGATTGATACAGTAATGGGGGTTCTCGATAATGAAAGTCGTGATGCCTTGATGGAAGAATATTTTCCACAATTGGCAGAACAAACTATTTTGCTTTGTACGACCTCTGAAATCAGGACAGACAGCGACTATATCAAACTGGAACCGTTTATCTCTAAAACCTATACACTTCATCGCAATGTAGAAGCACAGAATACTACGGTTGAAGACGGTTATTTTGGTTTAACTCTTAATCAGTAAAAGAAATGAGCATCATAAATTTTTCAAATACGCGTCAGATGGAAGGATTGTTTGATGCAATCAATCCAATCAAGGAACTGATTGAATCAAAAATCAATCTTTCCAGAACGGCTGATCGTGAAAAACGTATAAACTTGAATCAGAATAAGATAATGCGTATCTGCTTCATCGTGGGACTAAGTTTGCCTACAAAGCGTTCCATAGATGATTACAAGAATATACAATTGTCTGTGTCATCCATACGAATTACTCCCAGTTTTTTCACAATGCACGATTTAAGCACCTTATATTCAGCATTGTTAAAATTAAGGTATTCGGACTTGAACATTGATTGGACTCAAAACGCTACGCTTTCTCGAATTATCGCAGCAGAAATGCTCCGTGGACGTGACTATCTGATAGCTGACAACAATCTGGATTCCTTCTTATACGCTATGAACAACAAAGTAGCCATGGCAAAAGATATTCCAGTTCTGAATCTTCTGATTGGTAACTATGGTGATGAAGAAATGGAAGCGACTTTGGATATAAACAGTCGTTCCATTACCAACTCACAGATTATTATTGCGGGAGCTACAGGTTCCGGAAAGACCAATCTGCTGGCTGTTTTGATTCAGCAATTCAGAATGTTATCCACAGAATCACAATATCCCGTGAACTTCCTGCTGTTTGACTACAAAGGAGAGTTCAGCGATATACAGAATAACCATTGGTTGGCACTCTTCGATGTGGACCGTTCTTGTATTCTGGATCCATTGACACAGCCATTGCCTTTTACTCCATTTAAGGATTTCACAGAACGCTCTATCAATGAAATTAATCTGTATTCTACAGAAATGTCTTCTGCTTTATATTCTATAGACCGAGTAAGTGCGAGTGCCAACATGAACAATCGTCTTAGTGAAGCTATTGTAGAAGCCTATAAATCGACAAATGGCGCCCCTATTTCATTTGAATTAATGCTGAAATGCTATCAATCACGAATGAAAGATGCAAATAATGATGATAGTATTTCTTCTGTTCTGAAGCAATTGGTTAATGCACATATCTTTGAATCAGAAGATAAAGTTTCTTTGATTGATGACAGCTACATCATTAAGATGGATGGGTATCCCAAAGATGGACCTATAGCCAAAGCTATTGTGTATTTCCTGATGTCTAAACTTAATAACATTTATGAGCTATGGATAAACAAGCAGTAAATGATGAGGTAGTACAAATACGTCATTTCTCTATTATTGATGAAGCTCACTATATGCTTGACTTCGACAATCGCCCACTGCGTAATCTAATTGCAGTAGGACGAAATAAAGGTTTAAGTATTATTCTTGCCACTCAGAATATGAGTAGTTTCAAATCAAAAGGTTTTGACTTTTATGCCAATGCTCAGTATCCTCTGATTATGAAACAACAGACTATTGACGATAAGGTCATCAAAGACTTGTTTGGTGTGAGTGGCCAGGAACTTCAAGAAATCAGGACAGCGATAGCAGGGCTTCAAAAAGGCGAGCTGATTATAAAAGACCAAATGGCCTTTGCCCTGGGCATGGGGAATAAGTATAAGAAAATTAATGTGACACATTTGATATAATAAGTATGGCTTGCAAAAATAATATTATACTCACCTCAACTTGTATAATAAGTAGTGTAACTTGTGTCGTTTTGACATTCTGGGGGCAAATAAAAAATAATGGAACTATAACGACTGATTCATACATAGGGATTATAGCTTCATTAATTGGTGTCTGTGCTACAATAGTTGTTGGTTTTCAGATTGCTAGTTTTTTTGAACTACGTAACTTAAAACAACAAATAGATCAAGTTGAAAAACAACGCAAAGATTTAGAATTATACAAGACAACCATTTCAAATGAAATACATTTATCTAAAACAGGTATGTCAAACGCATTTGGTATTTTATCTGTAGTAGAAAAAGGGTCTTTACTAGGCTTTGCTGCACGTGTTAGTTCCATCGTTTGTGATGATCTGCAAGCTACACCTGGTAATATATTACTAACTAGATACCAACAGTTGTATGATGAAATCTCTTTTTTCTTAAAAACAAATGATTATGTAGATTTAATGTATCCTATAACAGAAAATCTTAAATATATTCATATACCGCAGAATAAAGAAAATTATACTGAGATTATGAAATTGCATTTCGATATCATCACAATGATGGAGAAAGCGAAACAGAATCTTGTGAAATAATGGTTTTGTCCATAATAAGTGTAATATAAAACTAATAAGGAGAGGATTCAATATGAAAAATATAGATTTGGATTATGAGATACCAGAAAAAACATTGACTGGTAGAAAACACATTTCTATTTTAATAGGAGCCGGTTTTTCTGCACCTCAAGGGTATCCGATAGGAAATACAATGAATGAGAATATTTTAAACTTTGAGAAATATAATGCAGATTTTTCCCCAAGTGGGGTACTGTGCTGTTCAACAACTGGAGAAAAACCTACTTTTCAGGGAGAAGGGATACTTAATCTGCATCAAAAACATTTCGTATTTTGCAAGCGTCTAATAAAAAAGTATGCAGAGACACATAAGTTCGACTATGAAGAGTTTTATGACTTTATAAAAAGTGAAGAAGTATATAACTCATGCTACGAAACATTGTGTGATGATTTATTAGACGAATATACGGATTATGGAGGTTTCGTCTTCAGTTTGCCCGACATCTATAATCAGATGGTAAGATATTTGCTGAGAGACAAAGATGGTAATTCTTTTTATGAAAACCAGCCATTCCACATAAGCTTTGTGGAACATTACGATGGCTTTCTGAAATACCTAAGTCACTTGAAAGAAGATTACATCATTGATGTGCATACACTGAACCATGATTTACTTTTTGAATCTTTTAATAAGACTGAATATATCAATGGTAGTATTTCCGACGGTTTTGATGAATATGGTTCTGAGTTTTACGGAATACTGAATAGAGACAATACTACTTATCATTGCCGGTTAGAAAGATACACAGCCAGATACGACGCTCCTATAAGGCTTTATAAATTACATGGCAGTTTAGATTATGTGCCTTATTACAAGACTGTTGAGAACAATTTTATGATACCCATCAAGTATGTGAAAATAAGGGAAGGTATTGGCGTAAGTGACTTATTAAGAGGGATACGAAGCAAAATGGGTTATGAAAGTTGCCCAATTGCTTACCACGCAGATTTTCTGACCGGCACAACCTCTAAAATAGAAAAATACAACAATCCATTACTTTTCAAGAAACTCTTCAAAAGATTCAGAAAGAACCTGCGAAAAGCAGAAAAACTGATAATCATAGGATATGGATGTAAAGACGAAGGAATTAACAAAATAATATTGGAGAACTTTGATTTCGCCCACAAAAGTACTTATATCTTTGATAAGTATGCAGGTGATAAAGTCTGCGACTTTGGCAAAAAACTCTCGGCCAATGTAATAGATGGAATTGAAATTGAAGATATAGTTCCTGAAATTTTTCAATGAGTAAATATAGCGAATTATGGAAAATAATCGTACAACATTTTTGATAGGCGCAGGAACACCGCTTGACTTGGTTTTACCACAAGATGTGATTAAACCTTCAACTACAGAAATCACAAATGATGTTCGTAGGGTCTACACAGATTATCTTACTCAAGGTGATACAATAACTATTGTAGATGATATCTACAACTGGCTAATGAAAAATTATCCACCAGACCGTTCTAATCCATATGTAGGTGAAACACCTACCCCTTATATTCATTTTGAACATTTGTTTCACGTATTAGAGATGTTAGATGCTTACAGTTGGGTATGGAGCAGAAACAGTAAAAACCCAAATCTATATCCGGTTTTCGCTCCTTTTGTCCAACCTAATATAAGTTTTGACACTAATACACTTAGTTCTGTCATGGACCAATTTATCCTTAGAATAATGGATATTGTGAATGGATATGATTCTAATTTCTTAAATTATCACACTAATGAATGGTATTGGAAATTTTATCAACAGTTTGCTAAAGACAGTGACTTCTTTGTGTTAAACTATGACGCCACGATAGAAAAGGCAATTGGTACTTACGAGGATGGATTTGAAGCGGATGGTATTCAAAATGTATTTCTACGATTCAATCCCAAAAGGCTGTTTGAAAATCCTAATGGCTTATCTACGATAAATCATATGCATGGATGTATAAATTATTACTTCCAATCATATAAAAATATTAATGAAGATATCTATACTTTTCTATTCCATGACTTATATAAATATCCTGACTATGCAACAGTTAAAGGATTGATGACAGGACGAGGACAAAGCCAGCCATGCACCCAATCAGGAGAAACATACTATTCTTCTCCTATCGTTACAGGATTGCGTAAAACGGACAAGCTAAACTGTGTTCCATTTGACTTTTATCATGCCAATATGACCAATTGTATTATCAGAAATCACAAACTGGTAATTGCAGGATATAGCTTTGGAGATTTGTATTGTAATAACCTCTTGGAAAGAATGAATTTCTTGCATGGCGACCAAAAACGTATCGTACTTATTGATTTTTGGAATATTCAAAAAGGAGATAGAATACATGGAGGATATTGGCTAAATCAAAATCAAGGACAATTTCTTTGTCACATGACCAATTGTGGTGATTTCGACGGAGTTATTCATCAACTATATAAAAACGAAAATTCTCAAACAGGTGCCTTATACAGTGACAATGGATGCCTAATGGTATTACCAAAAGGATTCAAACATGCAGCAACTTGCAGTAATGAGATTGTTGCTTTCCTAAACTCATAAAAATAGAATAAGGGTACATCAATACTTATTTATTTTGAACTTATAATTTGAAACAATAGCATCCAAAAAACTAAAGAAAGGACCGTATCATTACTCAATGCTGAGCTTGATATGGTCCTTTTTAAGTATAATATTACAATCTGTAATTTTTGGCAGTCTATCACTCTCGGAAGAAAAAATTCCTCTTCTGCGGCAATCATGAAGCAACGGTCAGCATGTCGTTTGCCTGTTCTCTGCTGGTTATCTGTAAGTCACACAATGTCGCCCCTAAGGATTACCTAAATGACATTATAACACCCCAATATCCTATCATAAAAAGACACCCATGAGGGACCCTTGAGTCAGCTCTCGCCCAAATGGAAGTTGCAACATTCGGGAAGTCTATTGACCAAACAAAGCTCGGAATCCGGCAACTAATACTGACACTTACATATAGGTTTCAATAAAACGATAGCGACTACAACTATTAGGTTCTTAATGACAATCGCTATTGTTGTATATGAAGGTTCAATGCCTGTAGTTTATCGAATGCTTACTCTAATTCGCTTGTCCTTAAAGGAGCTTTGTATCTGACTCTTTGTGCAATACTTAGTCGTTAATAAACTCCTCTAGTCGTATATAACTTTGCCATGTCACATTTTTACAAAGTTTATCTACACTGATTAAATATGACGCATAAGAAGGGTCTCTGTTCTTTTTTGCTCTATAGAAATCAACATATGAACATATCGCCCCGATTGTAAGACTGCCTGCTATTGAAGCAATGCCAAACGGTTCTTCCATAAGAGCAGCAAAGGTTCCCAAAGCCGTAAGGGAAACAGGAACTCCCGTTGTAATGGGCAAACATTTTATATCCCTCCAACGATCCATGCTTTTCTTGTATTGTTCTTTCGAATCTAATAATTCCTTCACGAAATCTTCATTTACTTGTCCTGCATGTTGGATATTTGAAATCTTGGCAAGATGATTGGTAAAATCATCAAATTTCTCTCTCAGCAACTTTCTTTCATCCTTCCTTTTATTAACGAATGTAACAAGTTCACGTGCACTTACTTCCCCTATATTTTGAGGTACGATATCCTCTAATGTAACTGAACAGAAAAAACCTTTGGCCGTGGGATCTTGAAGAAAATCACCGAAATTCGCATTTTCACTGAAGTAAGGATTTATTGACCACGCATCCAAATCATCAGTACCTCTGTTAAGATTACGTATTCTTGCAACCACTTGTGATAACTTAAACATATATCCTCTTGCAAGCTCTTTTGATAAATGAAGCCAATTGTCTTCATCAATAAAGTGTTCTCCTATCAAATCTAGAAAAGGATATAACCTATTATCAATTTTTCCGGGATGAATTCTATCTTCATCCGAAGGAATAAGGCCTGCAGGCATACGATTTTCTATCCTATCACAAAGTTTCAAGAATTCTTCAAATGTGTCCTCTCTATCCTTGTCATCCAACTTGATATCTCTAACTAAGTCTTCATCAACCAACGCTTTGATTTCATCACTATCATTAGGAGAATAGCCTTCAGGAACAATCCTATAAACGTGGTCCCAAAGTAATAAACTTGATTTTACCCATGCCTCATTTTGGAATTCAATATGAGGATAATACAATATTGAATTTGGTTTCATATCTTTACTTCTATACTAATATGTTATTCTCAGTCCCTTTTAATTCTTATTCTATTTCTGAACGAAAAGAAATTCTTTACCAAAACTTTTCCTTAATACATTTTTATGCATCTTGAGGAACAATCAACGGATAGATTACGATAGCTATTAGCTTACATGTATTTTCTCCGTTTAAATTTTGATTATTATCTATAATAGCAGTGTTGTTCATGTCTGTAAAATTACATTTTTCTTTAAGTACTTTTGCAGCATTTAAAGTATTGTGAATAAAAAAAACTGCTTTTGGTGTGGTTCTTCCGCGACCAAGAAAAAATAGTCAAAAAAGGAACAAACAGCTATATAAGTGTAAATCTTTCGGTCGTCAGTTCGTAGGAAGTTTCCGTCTCGATGACGAAGTCTTAAAGTCCGAATACATTGAGGGAAACCAGACCTTAGATCAGTTTGCTTCTAAATATAATGTTAACAAAAGTACTATTTGGCGTAGGTTCAAATCTATGTGTCATGTCCATGTGATTTCCCGTCATAAAGAAGTGGTCATTAATGTGGATACAACCTATTGGGGCGCAATTTTGGCCTCATGGTCATTAAGGATTCTTTTCGTAACAAAATACTGTGGCACAAATTTGTCCGTACAGAAACCATTGCGGATTATCTCAAAGGTGTGGAGTTCTTGCGTTCCCATGGATTCATTATTCACGATATTGTCTGTAATGGACTATGCGGCTTGTTTCAATCCCTCCGACAGTATAAGGTACAAATGTGCCAGTTTCATCAGATAATGATTATAAGACATTATCTCACAAAGAAACCAGATATGAAAGCCACACAAGAACTACTTGCAATCTCCAAAATGATTACACATACCGATAAAGAGGGCTTTATACGTATATTGGAAAAATGGCACGAGCAATGGAGTAACTTCATAAAAGAACGAACTATTGACAGAAAATCCGGGAAATCAACCTACACATATCCAAGACTTAGAAGTGCTTACCTCAGCTTAAAAAGAAACTTAAAATGGCTGTGAACATTTCAGGATTACCCCAAATCACATCTAACAAGGCGAAAGGACCTCGTTACATGAACACGATATCATTCATAGAAAAACTCGGAATTATTCGGCAGAGAGCTGGACAGTTTTATGATTTGCCTGTTGGTATGCTATTGATATTGTTTTCCCTAATTTTCTATATCTATGGCCAAATTCCACTATCAGAATCAAGTTATGAATGTCCAATGAGCAATACCACATACTCTCTTACAAAAATTGGTTCATAATTATGCTAAATTCTATCATGGACTCTGGCAAACGTGATTTCCTTAACTGGATAATCTCAGCTACAACTCCATTGAAAATCCGGCAAACAATCTCATATTTGCAAGTATGAAAAGTTAAATATGCTTTCCAAAATCAACCATTTGTAGGACCTGTTACTGGACTAATATACTAGCGATGTCGTATTGCGGGATTACGCCTTGTTTGCCCCGATGTATACCTTGCCATCTGGAAAAGTATATTTATAATGTATCCTTTCATTATTATGGTATACTACTATTCAATAAATATTTCATTGACATAGCGTTTTTAACTTATTTGTAAAATCGAAATCACTAAATTAAACCCAATCATATCACTGCACTCTACATTGATATTATCCGTTATTCTAATTGTTTCCTGTATATAAAATCCAGTGTATTACCATCTTTATCTTTCCACTCATTCCATCCATTGGCTGGCCGCCCTATACAAAAATCGGCGGCTGTACTGGGGCTGGAGAAGGTTTTGTCAGAATCCATTATCCAAACACCGTTATTCAAAGTAGCATACTCCTCGACCATCTTTTCTCGCTTTGCTTTCCATGTAAAAGAAGGAACGCAATTATTGGCGATGATACTACCCTTTAACACAGTAAATCCTGCAGAATTATAAAATCCTTTTGCATTACAGCCTCGGGCTTTTGTATAAAACAGGTGCTCTTCCTTTGGCTGGGATATTTCAAAGATGTCACAACCAATGAATGATGCGAGGAACCTGATATCCTCAAAAAACTCATCCATGGCATCTCTCTGATGTTCGGGAAGATTTGGTGCTTTGGGAATCTGCTTGTTCTCATTCAATACAAACGAGTTCGACTGTTTGGCTACTACAATTGCGCGATATTCCAGATATTGCACGTCGGCTTTGGTCATATCTTCGTCTTTTGAAACAAAGACAAGCGCTTTCTGCCAGAATGCTTTTTTACTGTCATGGTCTTTTACCCGTTCCTTAAAATTTTCGGTCTCTCCGATATAGGCCTGCGGTTTCGTCACCTCATCTTCTCCGATCAGTATGTAGAACGCCGGCTTGTGCAGTTTCTCCTGCTCATTCAGATAGGCCAAGTTCGAGCGTGGAATTACAAACATCTGACAAATCTTGTTACTGATGAATGCATACTGCGTTCCTTTTGGATCGCCGTCAATGAGGTATGTAGTTATTGTTTTTCCCATAATGGTAATATTTATACAACAAATTCATTTAATTCTTCTTTCAACTGTTTCCAATTCGGGAAATATTGAGTTAGTAAAGCTGTATATTCTTCATTGTGTAATCTAACTTTGATATGTAATAATTCATGTACCACAATATATTCAATGCAACGAACAGGTTTCTTGATTAATTCAAGGTTAAAAATAATATTTTTCGTACTGTGATTACAACTTCCCCACAATGTTTTCATCTGCTTGACTTCCCATTTATTTGCCTTTACCCCTAAAAGATATTCCCATTTCGCAATTAGAGGAGTAAGTATCGATTTAAATTCAGATCGATACCATTCTCGTAGCACCTCCGCTCGACGCTCTGCAGATGCTCCGTCTCGAACATATAGTTTAATATATTCATTCCCCTGAATCTCTACTTTTGCAGGAGCATTATGATACAAAACCTTTAAACGGTATCTTTGCCCCTTAAAGTAATGATTCTCCCCAGATACGTATTCACGGGGTGTTTGGCGATTCTGACCAAGAATCTGGGTTATACGTTGATTTATCCACGGCATTTTCGTAATCAAGAATAATCGCACAGCCTCCTCAGTCATTCCAATAGGTGCAGACACATGAACACGAGCATTAGGTGGATATATTGTAAGATGTATATTCTTAATTTCCTTCCACTCGACTTCTACAAATATATCAGAAACTTTAATAATAGTCATTAGTATTCTTTTTGTGCAACGATCAGCTGCATTATATCATCGAGCTTATCTTGTTCTACTCCTTTCAATGCACTTTCAACAGCCCTTCGCAATGCTCTCATCTTTTTCAGACCACTACTGTCCATATCCCTAAAACCATCGCGAGCATTTGCTTTGATAATTTCGTGAATACGGAGTGCCAAAGCTTCATTTCCTCCAAGATTATCATAAAGAGCTTGTTTCCCCTTTGTATCAATGGTTGCAGGGTATTTTGTCTTAATGGTCAATCGAGCCTCTTTCAGTTTCTCAATGAGTTGTTTTATCAATTCCTTATATTGGATCTTACCATCTTTCTGTTCTTGAAGCAGGTGGTTGAGCAAATCAGACATTTTATCAAAGTAGGCCGGATTGTTCGGACGCTCGCTGATAATCATCTTTCGCATATTTGCCGCCAAAATCTCTGCAACAGAACGTTCATTCTGCTTGATTTTCTTTGGCAGCGCATCAATCGCCTTATCACCCTCCGTATCAATCAGGTCAAGAAATGAGATATCGGCTAAATCCACCAATTTCTCACTATCTTCTGCTCGTACATAGTTATCAATAAGCTGACGCATTGCTGGATCATAATATTTCAAATCGAGCGCATCTCCACTTTTTAATTTTATTTCATCTTTGATATCATTAAAATAGTCAACCTGCTTTTTGATATCGGCAGCCTCCTCTGCTGTATAGCCAGCCTGTTCCATCTCATTGGCTATGTCAATATAACGGCGCACCAAACGCGACACAAGTTTATAGAAGGTTTCGCGTTTATTGGCATTCCCCTCACATTCATTTTGCTGATTTTCAACAGGAGTATTCTCCGCATAGACAAAATATGCAAAATAACCTTCTCGCGTTTGCGGATGTATCACCTCACACATCGTATATACTGCCTGTAATGACTCTTCCAAGGCCTTGCGACCTTCGGCAAGACGAGTCAAAAGAAGGCCTTTAACATCGTCGGCATCGTAACCATCAAATGCCCCATTCGTATAATCCTCGATTGCACTCTTTACCGCTCCAAACAGATCTTGGTAATCAATAATATACCCGAAATCTTTTTCCTCACTATCTACTCGATTCACACGACAGACCGCTTGGAAAAGATTGTGATCCCGCATTTTTTTATCGATGTAGAGATAGGTTGCCGACGGTGCATCAAATCCGGTCAATAACTTATCTACGACAATCAGCAACTTCATATCTCCGGGATGGTCCGTAAACACCTTTTTCGCCCAAGTTTCAAACTGTTCAGGAGTTTTGTCGCCGATCATTCTTTGGTATATCTCATATTTTGTGAGATCCTCGGTCTCTCCATCACCTTGATACTCGTCTTTTACCGATGCAGTACTCGCATCGTAACTTGTAACCACAGCGCAATGCCCTTTCAACTCTGTCGATTGAAAAACCTCCCAGTAACGACACGCCTGATAAATACTGTCGGCCACAAGCATGGCATTTCCATAGCCGCCTGCCAAAGCCCGTTTGGTACTCATATCTTGGCAAATATCCGCGACGATACGGTCGATACGCTCCTTACTGCTAAACAGCTTCTCCATTTTTGCCCAACGCTCTTTTAGAGCTGCCCGGGCAACCGAACTCAAGCCCCTAGTCTTCGCGTCAAACCACTCATCGATTTTCTCTCGTTTGCCCAAGTATTGTTCTACATTTCGGGCCTCATAACGCAAGTCAAGAATAACCCCATCTTCTACGGCCTCATTAAACTTATAGCTATGTATATAAGAACCAAAGGTCTCTATCGATTTTTTCTTATCCGTATGGAGCAAAGGCGTACCCGTGAAACCTATCAGCATCACATCGTCACCCATTATATGCTTCATGGCTTCGTGAAGCATGCCTCCTTGTGTGCGATGACATTCATCAATAAAGACATAAATATTACCCTTCGCTCGAAAATCAGCGGGGAGCGATTTTGCCAACTCTTCAAGATACAAGTCGAGCGACTTACTTGCCTTCTTATTTCCTACCGATATGGCATCGCCGTCATTCTTATTGCCAAATTTGTGAATCAACGTGCAAATCAACCAAGGTTCGGCAGCATTGAGCATCTCAATCAGCTTACCACCACTCTTGGCTCGCTGAATCTGCTCCCCTGCATCTTTGAAGCCCGATTCTATTTGTTTGTCCAGCTCATCACGGTCTGTAATAATCACCACACGAGCATCACTTACGTTTTCTCGTATCCATCGGGCCAGCCAAATCATCGTAAGCGATTTACCCGAACCCTGCGAATGCCATATAATACCGTTTTGCTTCTTGCGAACTCTGGGTTGAGCTGCCTTGACGGCAAAATATTGATTAGGACGTGCCGCCTTTTTTACACCTCCATCGAAGATGATAAAATCATGGATATATTCCAATAACCTTGCGGGCTCAAAAAACTGCAACACACTACGATCCAACTCATTGGGATACTCACCCACTGTAAAATGCGATGGCTGGCACGGCTCGCCACACGGTTCTTTCCAACGCAACCAGAATTTTTCGGGCGTCTTGATTACACCATAGTGCAATCCCTCAGTATCGTTACCCGCAAAAAGTAACTGTATGGTCGTGAAGAATCGAGGAATATAACCGTCCTGCTGGTTACGAATATTCTGGCGAATACCCTCGTGAGCAGAGACCGTACTACGCTTGAGCTCGATTACGGCAAGAGCAATACCATTGACATAAACGACCAGATCGGGACGGCGGTCGCTTTCGCCTTGAATGGTTACTTCCTCGGCTATCTGGAGATCATTCTCCATCGGGTTCGCCCAGTCGATAAGGTGCACCATCTTTTTCTTTTCGGTCACCTCGGCCTGGACATTCACACCGTAGCGCAACAAGGTATACACCTCCTTGTTGGCGTTATATAATCCCCCACCAAGAGAGTTTGCCGCTTGCTTGAGTTTAGCGATGGCACCCCGTATCTCCTTGTCGGTATAGCCACACCGCGAGAGATATGCCGTGAGCAACTTTTCTTCGATATTGACGTTACCTTCACGAGTCTCCCAATTCCCGAGACAGGTGTACTTTAAGACATTCTTAAAGAGCCCTATCAACCTGTTTTGCGTTACACGCTCCTTTGCCCCGATATTTGTGTCCATAATATTATTTCGTTCTACCTCATTTTCTTAAAAGCATATCCCATCTATTTTCAAGAAATAACCACTCATATCAGTTTATTTCTCATCAATATATTTACCCCAACCGATTGGGACTATATTTTCTTTACACATATAATCCAACATTCGCCTTACTTTCCTTTCTTCAAAGTCTGCTTTGTGTTCACTCCACGCATAAAAGTCAGAGACCAGCAAATCATCTGTTATCCGCTCTCCCTTAATTATTCGGTTATTCCATACCGCATAAAGGGTTGACAAAATCTCTGCCTCGGCTAAATTCATCAAATTTAATTTGTCAAGCAAATTGTCTACGCGCTCGCGAATATCCTGCGGATATCGCTCGTATGCCATCTCCACCTCTTGTATACGAGATGTAGGGGTATAGGTATAATGTATTTTCCCATCTAACAATCTCTCTTTTTCTATATTAACATGACGATACTGTTTGAATTTTCGGTCAATATAGTTCATCAGTCGTTGATCGTCAGGGCCTGCAGTATTGCGTATATACTCCTCACCTAAATCTAATTGTGCATAACAGCCAACAAGATGTAACGACTTTTGTAACTTCGTACGCCCCCATCCTTTTGATTGCCACAACCTATTAACAATATGTCCAGCCCAAATATGGGCATCCACGGGAATTTCTCTTACTGCGGAGTCCCCTGGAACCAAGGGGACAACATTTGTCAGTGGTTTTGTCAAACGAATTTGTCCCGTTAATAGCTTTTGCATCATGCCCGATTTTAAGAGGCGGTACTTATCTCGCTGGGCTTCAAGGTCGTCTATCTCTTTATCCATATCGTTCAGCATCGTAGCAATCGCTATTTGCTCATCTTTTGTTTCTGGTAATATAATCCGGGAAGCGTTAAATAGCTCTTTTGATAGATTATATCGAGTTGCTCCTTGTGCCAAAGAAGTCATTAACTGGCGGCCTAATCTACTCCGAAAATAGTAAGCTAAATATAATCCAAGAACATTATCATCGGTCAATCTGTACCCAAAACAGAAACTATTTAAATATAGCTCTTCATGATAAGAAAGCAATACTGCACAAGTGCCTACATCTTCAGGGGTCTCTGACGAAGTATTAAAAAATAGATCCCCAAATTGAACTTTATTCTGCTGTTCATTCTCCCGAATCGTAATAGACCCAAATAAATTTTCCTTTAGTATCGGATTTGCCAATACATTTAAGAATGTAATATATTTTGCATTCCCTTGCCCAAAATCATCTTTGCTTTTTCCTGTTAATCCAGAGTATGTATATCCAATCTCCCCTAATTTCTTTTCCACCCATGGGTCGGAAAAGCCGGGGAGGCGTTTTTTGCCGGTTAGGAGTTGTGACATTGCCCCTTGCTTAATCAGGCGTTTCTTGGCGATTTTCTTATCCAATGTTGCAATCAATCCATCTATATCACCCAGCGCTTCAGCAATAGCCTGCTGTTCTGCCTTGATTCTAGACAAAACCACAGGGATATGCTCAATTTGATTTTGCGTAATCATTGGAATGGAGGTCTGACTATTAATAGAACAAATGTATTCAACTATTTTGTCACATTGTAACCAATAAGACAAATACTCATTATCACATTTAATTTTATTAATTAGAACAAGACTCGGATTAATAGTTGCTGGACCAATATCGTTTACAATAAAAGCACTTTTGCCCAGAGTCCCCCGTTGCGCGAATACAATATCCCCTTTTCTAACCATAATCTCAGGGGATTCATAATATTTCTGCCACGATATGTACTCTGCATCATGCAAATCTAAAACCATATTTGTAATATGCTTACCACCTATGGTATATGCACCTTGGCCGACACCAACAAGGTCTGCCGTAGTATACCCTCGAAAACCAATACGGCCATTAATCTTTGCGACACTACCAAGATTTACAATCTCCCAATCTTCGGGTATTATTCCTAACTCGGTTTGTTTATATCCTTGTGGTATATCCATCACTTACACTTTAATAATTATCAATCTGCCCACTTACAACCTCAACTTTTCAGATCAATATCCCATCTGTTTCAAATGTGCAGCAACTTTTGCTTCTAAATCGGCTATCTCGGCATCAATCTCGGGGAGCGTCTGTGCATAACGCTCCGCAAGAGCCGAAACCTTAGAAGTGAGCTGCTGACTGATATGCTGCATCTCGCCATCAAGGCGCAAGGCAAGCGATGCGAACCACTTCCGCTCGATAACCAAGCGCTTGATATCCGCCTCGGACAAATCGGCATACTTGACTACAAGAGCGGTAAGCAGATCGTACTTGCACTCCTTGATCAGTTTCTTATTGAGTGATATATCACCTTTGAGGTCGAGATACTTTTGTAGTACGGCAATTTCGTCGGCATCGGTTTTCTTATCGAGCGCCTTCATTCGTTTCTTGATATTGGCATCGGTCACCTTACCATCGGGGAAGTTGTCCTCATCGAGGTAATTCTCCGCCTGCTCCTCGACCAATTCCGCAAGCTGTGTCTCATTTTGTACCAGCAACTCCTCGGCCGCAGCAATAACATCGCGCTTCTCTGCAAAATACTCGTCGATAACGATTGGCACAGGCAGCAGGTCGCAAACGACATCTTCGGGCGTAGCAGCCTTTTTCTCTTTCTTCTTGGAAGCTGGTTGTGGCGTGTACAGTTGCACTGTCCAGCCTCCGGACGAAATCATATAGCAATCATCTTGCATCGTTTCACCCCAGTAGTTCATCAAACTGTCATAAACATCATACGCCTCGACAAGCGACTTATCTACCTCAAAGACAGCCAACAACGAGTTACCCAGCTGCTCGATAAGTTTCTTGGGAGCAAAACCCGGGACGAGAGCGTAAAGTTGAGCCCGGTGAGAATCGCACCACTCGGCAAAACTCTTCTGGAACACCTCTTTCTGATTACGGAAATCTACATTCCCGGTAACAGCATCACGCACTGCCTCCGGGTTACACTTCAAAGAATAGTAACCTTTGCGCGTAAGATGGTCGCAAAAGAGGTCATCACAAAGCGACGGACATACCTCCCAATAGGTATCGAGTTGGTCTATATCGTGTTTGGGCAAACCTCCATGAAGGTGTGCATCGATATCTTGCAGAATCTCCGTATCAGGAGCAGATATATAGCGAGGAATGTTGAGATTGTAATCGTTACGTTCAATCTCCTCCATAGGCACAAAGCGCGCATAATGAGGCACATCGCGTTGTGCTTGCCACACATCGACAATGCGCCGAATATCCTGCTCTCGCAGACGATTCTTAGCTCCATCTTTGATATATCCACCTTTGGCATCGATCATAAACACTCCCTTACGCCCTGCTGCTTCCGACTTTTCTATAATGATGATACAAGCCGGAATACCTGTACCATAAAAAAGGTTGGCAGGGAGTCCTATGATGCCCTTGATATACCGTTTTTCGGCAACGAGATATTTACGAATCTGAGCCTCGGCATTGCCTCTAAAAAGGACGCCATGAGGCAAAATGCAGGCGGCACAGCCGGTCTGTTTCAGAGAGCGTACGATATGGAGGAGGAAAGCATAATCGCCATTCTTTTCCGGCGGAACACCTATTTTAATGCCTTCGCCCCAACGATGGTATTCATCTTCGAACTTTGCACTCTTCAACCACGACTTTGTTGAAAAAGGTGGATTTGCGACAATATAGTCGAAGGTCTTTAACTGGTCGCTTTCCTTAAATTGAGGATCATTAATCGTATCGCCTTGTCTGATATCGGCATAGATTTCATTATGAAGAATCATATTCATTTTTGCCAAACCGACAGTAGCATTATCTTTTTCCTGACCATAGAGAGTTGCCCCACCGGGAGTTTCACACATAGCACGAAGAAGCAGGGAACCCGAGCCGCAAGTAGGGTCATAGATAGTCGTCTTTCTCCCATTTTTGGCATTTCCTAACCCGATAACCTCGGCCATCACACGACTGACCTCGGCCGGAGTATAAAACTGGCCTTTACTCTTACCGCTCTCTGTGGCAAAATTCTTCATCAGATACTCATAAGCATCACCTATAAGATCGTCATCTGCCGCTCTATTTTTGCTAAAATCGAGGTTCTCATTCTGGAAAACGGCAATAAGTTTACTTAGAGTTTCAACTTTATCCTTTCCTTTGCCCAGCTTGGTGTCATCTTCAAAATCGGCTACAAAAACGCCACCAAGTTGATTTTCCTCGGCAAGAGCAGCCATCTTTTTATTCATCTCCTCCCCAATATTCGGGTTACCTTTGAGAGCGACAAAATCCTCAAAGTAACAACCTTTAGGTATATCTATATCGAAGCCTTCGTCATTACGCTTTTTATCGCTGATATATTTAACGAAAAGAATGACCAACACATAATCCTTGTATTGACTTGCATCCATACCGCCGCGAAGTTCGTCACAGCATTTCCACAATGTACTATATAGTTCTGACTTTTTTACCGCCATAATGATTTTTCTAAGTTCTATTGAATATTTCCGCTATTTTAGAATGGTTGTTTCCGCAACCACTCGCTCATAAAACGATCGTAAATGATATACCCGCAAGGTGTCTGGTAGATCAATTCGTTGTCGAGCAGTTTCTTTAATGAAGCACTGACACTGCTCGCCGCCCGGAGTTTGTGGGCACTGATAAAATCTCCAGCCAAAACCTCTTTGACACACCCCTCGCGGGCAATAGCTTTCAACAGGCGCACCTGACCGAAAGAATATGTTTTCAGCAAGTCTGCATACATGTAACTATACTCGGATAAAATCTGCTCTGTGGCGTATGAAACCAGTTCCATATCCACATTCCGATCGTACCCGTACAGGCGGTTAAGGAGACACTGCACATACCAGGTATGACCCTCGTACTTTTCATATATTGAATTGAAAACTTCTTGATGCAATTTCACATTGTGCTCGGCAAAATGCCCTGTTGCAAAACTTGCATATTCGTCCCGTTGTATCGGACCGATTGTAAGCGGTTGCGTACTTTGATAGAACGGCCTTCTCGACGAAGTGAACATCTCCTGTATCTGATGTTGTTTGCTGCCGGCAAAGATAAAGTTTACATTGGGCAGGAACTGGATATAGGAGCGCAACAATGCTTCAACACCTTTCTCCGGATATTCAACAATCTGCTGGAACTCGTCTATGGCAACATAGCATCGTTTCTCTGACGAGCCCAGATACTCGAATATCTCTTTCAAAGTGTTTTCTTCCTCGGCCGGAGCCACATCTATCGTCACCTTAGGAACACCTGTCAATTCGTCAAAAGTAAACACGGGGCGGCAACTGCGGACAAACTTACTTATACGACTCAAAGCCTTTTGTGAGGCGGAGTCCAGCTGTCCCAACACTGTACTAGCAAACAATCGTACAAAATCGCCTAATGATTGGGTTGAATAGATATCCAAATAGAAAGTATCGATATCTGGCTGCTGCTCTTTCAAACGGTAAAAGGCATGACGGATCAGCCCGGTCTTTCCCATACGACGGGGTGCTATCAATGTCACGTTGCGTCCATTGTGGAGAGCTTCGAGAATAGCTCTGGTCTCCTGCTCCCTGTCGCAAAAGAGTTCTGGGCTGTAATATCCCGAAATAAGAAAAGGATTATTAGGCTTCATACTATTTCAATCATTCCGTTACAGATTTATCGTAACGCAAATATCGCAATAAAGCATAAGATGATAAAATAATCCGTTTAAAATTTGCAGTGCACATCTACATAAGTTGTATGCAGTCTTGAGTGAATTAGTCAATGAGCACCCTATTTTTTCTCAATATGAATTGGCACATACCTGCCAAACAATATGTATTCTGTCAGACAACAAAATTGCCTTTACCTTATTCCCGCATTCATATATGCCAATTAAATGCATCGAAAGTAGGAGGGAACATAAAGTACATCTTTTTCACTTAAAAAGTAAAGGGAACTTCTTGCAGAGTTTTTCCATACATTAAGTATTTCTGTGTAATCTCGGGAAGAAGATAGGGCGATTTTATATGACATATGGGTTTATCGAACATGATACTTATTAGTTGGTGGTTTGTGTTTGTGGCAATTGTCGTCGCATGACTTTCTTGAAATCCCGAACAATTTGTTCTCCCATATTTACAATAGTACTGTCGACTTTGTGTATTTCTACCGGTGTGACAGCGTTTTTGTATTTGGCTTTGCCCATACCGAACTTCATTTTATCTAAATTTCCCGAAATATTCAGTCCCAGTTTGAAGGGTATGGGCGATTTGAGTATGGATATGTGATAATTGAAATTCATATCCAAGTCTTGGTTCCCTCCTACGGCAGCCCGGTAGCGATCCATTTCTATTACAAACGGGTAGACAGTTACATTACCGTCTTCGACACTGATGTTGACAGAGATACTGTCGATCAAATTTCTCTCTTTGTTCTTGAAGAAAAATTTTTTCGATATTTCGGCAAAAGTTTCACCGTCGAGAAGGACGAGGCTATCGCCTTCAACATGGATAGCTGATCGTAATGAGGGTATTTTTATATTGAGGCATGAGTCTAAGCCCGACTCGGCCGATACATTGAAATCGACAGTTCCTTGAAATGACCGTAGCATGGGGACAATAGTATCTAACGAAGGAATAAAATCGACAAGTTTCCCTATATTGATATTATGAAGTTTGAAATCGAATCCGGCATATCCTTGCTCTGGTTGTCGGGCTTGATAGATCAGCGTCGTGCGCATAGTCGCATCCATTCCTTCCATACTGAGCTCTTTGAGGTGAATGGCTTGATTGCGTATATCTATTGCACCGTGTACGTTTTTGAAAACCATTTTCCCGTAACGAACCCGATTCAAATTGGTTTGTAATTCAAAATCGATATTTCGAGGAATAACGAATAGTTTTAGGGCTGTCGACGTAGTGTCGGATTCAGTTTCGATTTGAGCAGTGTCTTTTGGAAAAGAGATAGACCGAATTAACTGGTTACAATTTAGATTCTTAGAGGAAAGTGTTAATGTGGCCCGTAGTTTTTTATTGTGACGCATAGCGCCATATAAATCGTGAATCGCACCGGTCGCCGTTAAATCGGATCTTCCTATTTTCATGGTCGCGTTATGTAAAGTAATAGCTCGATTACCGACTGAAATTGCAGTCTTTTGCATTCGAATAGGTAAAGCCGATTGTGGGGTACGTACAAAAAGCCGATTAAAACCTACTATGCCTTTTGGAATCCACAAAGAGTCTTTTAATTGTTGTGCCGTTATTGTAATCCCGGCTTTGTCCATGCCCAATTTAGTATCTCCGAGACGGCAGAACAAGGTGTCGGCTTCTAATGCGAATCCTATTTCGGGTCGGGTAGGATTGTTTTCTGTCGGTTGTAATTTTATGGTTGCGGCAGTTTTTCCGCAAAATAAATTTGATGTATCCGGTAGGGATGCTTTTAGTTTGTTTGCATTTAGTTTACACTCTACAAGAGCGATTCGTGTAGTATCTTGTGGGTTGGTCGTTTTTATTAAAGCCGATAGATTGTTTATCGATGAGTTTAATCGCGTTGAGTGAAAAGCCATATTTCCTATTTCGATATGGGCTCCTAATACATCGTTTCCCACGAAAGACAGTGAAGCATCGCTCGTGAATTCGAATTTCTTATTTTTGTCTCGTAAAGCCAATTTGCTCATATTTATTTTTCCTTTGGCCCGAATTCGTCCTATGTCTTTCTTTTTGATAGATGACAAACGACAACGCACGTTCATGTCGGCATCTAATTTCCCTTCGATACTCACACCATCTTGTAAAGGAAATGTTTGTGCCAATGCAGTTAGGTCTATCGTAGATTGGGTATGAAACGAGATGTCGGGATCGCCTAATAGATCATTTACTTTGGCGTCGGCCAAGATATCGGTGTGAGCTCCTTTGAAGTGAAATATTTTAAGATCGAGATAAGATGGCGATTGTCGCATTAAGTCTATCTGTCCGAAAAAGTTGGCTTTAAGTTCATCTATTCCATAGGGCAATTGGGCATATTGGGCGGATGCATCGTTTATTTCTATTTTTAATGTAGCTAATGGCATTTTCCCTTTTCCATATAGACCTTTTAGATTGCCATTAACTGTAACGTCGCCTTTGGCCGAAACTTTTTCTTTTTTGAGAATACTTTCGGGAATCATGTGAAGGACTGTTTCCAACGAAGGAGCATGTAGCCCGTATTGCAGATCGATATCTAACGCTTGTGCGGTCGTGTCTTTACAGATAGAACCGTGTATGTCTAATTTTATGCCGTTAATCTCCATCATAGCATCGTGCAAGGAAAGAGCCCGTTTCGAACGATTTAGCTCGATGGCGGTTTGTAGGTGGGTGGCGATACGATGAGCCAGTAATTCACCATTTTGCCAGAACAGAATGTTTTTGTTGTTGAAATCCAACGTTAACGTAGACTGTTCTTTCTTTAAATTTGCTTTTAATTTAAGATTTGCATCCCATAGATTGGCGAAGACATTCGTTTCCCGATCGTCGAAAGTGACCGTGGTATGATGTAGCGAAACGTGCTTGATGTCTATTTCGTTAATAACTGGCGAAGTAGCGGTTGTTGTATCGGGTGTATTTGTCGTGTCGGCGATCAATATATTCCAGTTGGCGATTCCATCTTTTCCTTTAAAGGCGTATATGTTTGTACTATCCAATGATAATCGGTTGATACTGATCTTTTTTTGTTGCAAATAATCGACGAGATTGATTACGGCAATGGCTTTTCGAAAAGAGGCTAATGTGTCGGTACGTTGCCATAAAGAATCACGGATAGCCTTTGATACCAATGTGCCATTTTCCAATTTTATTCCAAAACGGGGAAAAGTTGAAAAAAAGGTCAGCTCTACGCTATTCATATCGAGCTTGGCATTTATGTTTTGATTGGCTACGTTTAATACGATGGGGGTCAATTTTTCAGGCGTAAATATAAAATTTATGGAGAAAGCGATTACTGCCGAGAGAAAGACTATCAACGCTCCCAGTGTAATACCCGTAATCTTAAACAATTTTTTTGTTCGGTTTTTCATATTAACACTCTTTTAGTCATACAAAAATAACAAGAAAGTTGTGAAAGCTGTTTGTATTTGTAT